>NZ_PDZE01000008.1:0-142919 GCF_002743415.1 Sporosarcina sp. P3 | reverse complement strand
TCAGTGAAGAACAGGATAGTATTCGGATGAAATACAGAAAAACTCTTTTTACAGAATGAAGTGTTGAATCTTAATTGATGAAATCTGTTGAAAGTTATTTATCGAAAACTGTTGAATTCTACTTGACGGTTACACCACTTCCAGTCCATTGTAGCCGGGAATGGCTTTCCAGACTCTGTCGACCTTTGCATCCACCGCGGGGATATGATGCGTCTTGCTGAATGATTCTAATTCTGTCGTCAGTCTGTCTTTACCATTCTTAGATGCGGAGGCAGTGCTTACTAGATTCGTATTGGCTCCTTCGTGATTGGCGAAAAGAACCAGGTAAAGTAATCCTATACAAGCAATGAAAGAAATGAGCCAGATCCGTTTCAGTTTATTTCACCTCTTCTCTAGTCCGTAGTGTTTCCTGTACTTGAATAAGTATGCTTGATTGAAGGAAGTGGCAGAGCAGGATCATTACTCGATGTAAAATGATCTATACTGCAGGCTATCAGAAAACATTTTATTGCAGAACGGGTTGTAAAAAACCCGTTTTGAATTATGAGTATCCTGTGTACGAATCTCTTTTAGTGGTGTAATCGACTAAATGTACTAAGCAAATACTTGACCGCCATTCACATGAAGGACTTGCCCGGTGACGAAGCGTGAATCATCTGAAGCGAGATACACAAACGTGGGGGCCACTTCAAAAGGCTGTCCTTGACGGTCCATCGGGTTGCCGGCTAGGGCTGTTTGGTCTGCAGAGAAGCTAGAGGGGATCAAAGGAGTCCAGATACGACCGGGTGCAATAGCGTTGACGCGAATACCTTGATTTACTACGTTTCGCGCGAGGGCCCGAGTCATTCCGACGATGGCGGCTTTCGTTGCTGTATAATCCATTAGCTGCTCATTGCCTTCAAATGCAACGACAGAAGCTGTGTTGATAATGGAACTGCCTGCCGTTAAATAGTTCATTGCCGCCTTCGTAGTATAAAAATGGGAATAGACATTTAATTTAAATGTTTCATCGAATTGTTCGTCACTGATGTCGGTAATATTTAATTGCTGAAATTGGATGCCGACGTGGTTGCAAAGAACGTGCAATCCATTGAAGGTTTCAACGGTTTTCTCCACAATGTCCCGGCATTGTTGTTTATCCCGGAGATCGCCCGGCAACAGAAGACAGCGCTGTCCAAGTTCTTCGATCCGGTTTTGGGTACGCCTGGCATCATCATGTTCATCGAAATAAGCAATGGCCACGTCAGCTCCTTCTTTCGCAAAGGCAATAGCTGCTGCCGCTCCCATTCCGCTATCTCCACCTGTAATAAGTGCTATTTTCCCTTTTAACTTGCCGCTCCCTGTATAGTTCGGATTTTCAATGATAGGCCGTGGCACCATTAATTCTTCAAATCCTGGTTGGCGGTATTGCCTTTGTTCAGGTACCGTGAGCGATACTTCTTCAAAACGCGTAATTTTTCCGAAGTTCGGATAAAGAGGATAGTCCTCCTCGTTTGAATGGTTAGGCGTCATTTCATTCTCCTTCCGCAATTGTACTGATCAGGCCATTTTATGTAGGAAGAAACTTTGTTATACTTCATATATTTTTTTGAGAAGAATAGAATGAAACGACAAATGAATTGGAGGAGGTTTACTGAGTTGGAGTATTATTATTCACCGTACGTATATTATTTGCTGATCTCTGATTCTGAGGAGAAGGCTACGATGGTTTACGGCAATCAATTTTTACAAGTGCAAGTGCCTCAAATTGGTCCGAGGCCCCCTTACTATACCGAGCCTGTCTATGAACCAGTGCTGCCTATTATGTAAATCAGGTACCAGGTCCTCACACAATTCCCACACAATTTGGGTAGTGGAAAATCGGAAACCCAAAAGACAAATACAGTGGTTTGCGGCTCGCAACAGCTGTCGTCAGATCCTACCTAATACTCTCAACAAATAGCAATAAAGTTCCTATCCAATAACGCATATAAAACATAGCATCTCTTCGATACAATCAGTGTATCGAGGAGGTGCTTTTTCATAACTCAAGAAACGATAAAGTTACACTGCAATTTTTTTAAAAACATCCACTAAAGAGTTTTCTAGAAAAGGATACACGGATTTTTAAAAGCTAATCAGGTGCATGTAAAGTTTCTTAATGAAGACCCATTAACCAAACGATAGAAAAACAGTTCGAATCAGATACTCTATCGTTTTTTTATTTCTCGAAAATAAAATGAAACTATATCCAACATCCTACGTCTATACCGCGAAAAAATACATACAGACACTAGACGACAGGGGAGATTCGAAGATGAAAAAGAAACTATTAGGCGGGCTGAGTACGCTACTGCTGGCGTGCAGCCTACCTTTATCCGCGGCACACGCAGAAAGCAGTCAGCCGTTCATGGATGTGCCTGCGACCAAACACTTTGCTGAAGCAGTGAATGATTTAGCGAAACGTCATATAATCGGTGGCTATCCTGATGGCACATTCAAACCAGGGAACTCGATCACACGCGGACAAGCAGCAGCGATTATTGTGAAGATGACTGGGCTGGCTACAGAAAATGTGAGGGATCCCAAATTTACAGACGTTTCTACTGCAAACGGCTATTATAAAGCAATTGCAGCGATGGCGGAAAAAGGGATGATCGGTGGATATGCGGACGGAAGATACGGTCCGAATGATCCGATCACACGAGGGCAAATGGCGTCCATACTGGTGCGGGCTTTTGATTTACCTCGTTATGATGAGGTGGAAAATCCTTTTAAAGATATCGGAAGCAAATATAGTTCATCTCATTACGCTTCTATTTTAGTTATTTATAAACTGGGAATTACGACAGGAACTACTCCGAATACGTTCGGTCTAGGAGAGCCTATTACACGAGGGCAGGCAGCAAAAATGCTGAAAGCGACGGAAGAGGCTAGACCTGACCTATTCACAGTCAAAGCGAGTGATCTTGGATGGAATACAGTTAGAAACAAGACTGGGTTTATTGGAAAGGACAATCCATTCCGCGTGATTTTTGTGAAAGGAAAAGAAGGTTATTCAGAAGATCAGCTGCAAATCGTGCCCGAGAAAGAAGGAACGGGCTATCTTGTAGTACAAGGCGCGGATGAGAAACAGTACGGGAAATACGTGGTACATGTTAAAAAACAAGAGGGTAAACTGATTGTTACGCTGGAGAAGACTGAACACATTCTCCCTACGGTTACCAGTTTATACATCATGGGAGATGAAATAAATCAGCTTCAACATCTGTCTTTGTCTACAATGGATGGCAAATTAGTATCCGACAATGTGAAATTTAAACAAGTCGGCGTCTCCACTTCTGATCAAAGAGCGCAAATCGATTTCACCGTCAATCAACCGGGTCAATTTATCATGACAGCTAAATTTACGGACGGCAAGGAAGTACGATACGGTGTTGAGGTAATGGAAAAGAAAAGCTCCTTCGAGTACTATGTCAAGGTGTTAAGGGAGCAACTCACCGCTACATATGACCTTAAAAAACATGCTATTGGTAATCACAAAATACTGACGAAAAACTATGAACATCTAGTAGAGATTACACGCGATGTTAAGACCAATCAGTTTCATGCGAAGATTGCAGGAGACGGAGATGTGAGTGTAGAGCTGGAATTTAGTCAGAGTATATATCAAGAAGATTCATATAAACAAACAGGATTGAGAATACAAGTGCAACATATAGGTGATATTCGAAACGTACAAATTGGAGAAATTGGACATTACACAGACGCCGCTTAATTGAAATTTTTGGATTGAAAACAAAGTACCTGTGTGAGAAACCAACATGAATGTTTAACCAATCATGAAAGCTTCAAACACAGGTACCCTTACTTAAAAGACTTTATAAACTCTATGAACTGTTTTTCATACCCGAATAACTTACTATCAATAAAACTATAACTTCTTGTAATAACCTTTATTTACCCATATAGACACTAAAATTGTTACAAAAATTAATACAGTTACGAAAGAGCCAATGTTTAATCCGAAACCTAATAATATGACCGTACCAATAGCTCCTGTTAAAAGTATATAATACATAGCAGGGATAAATACTTTTCTAAGAATCTCACCTTCTCTTCCTACTAGACCTACGGCGGCAGCTGCGGTAATAACATTATGAACGCTGAACATATTTCCCGCGCCGGCTCCAACCGCTTGTAAAGATATTACCCACGATGGATCTAAATTAGAGTTTAAGGCCATTCTTAATTGAAACTCGCTAAACATCAGATTACTGAATGTGTTACTTCCAGCAAGGAAAGCGCCTAGTGCTCCAATAACTGGAGCTACAAATCCCCATAAATTACCTGAAGCAAACGTTAAACCTGAAGCTAGTGTTGCAGGTATACTTTCATAGCCAGCAGCTCCACCGCCACTATGAAGAAATACTTGTACCATTGGCACCGCGAAAATTAATGACGCGATTGCCATACCCACAGTCTTACTAGAATCTTTAATAGCTTTCTTGTATAAAGACCAATTCATTCCATGCACCCATAAAGTAATAAGTGATACAACTATGAATATTGTTCCAGGCGAAGTGAATATTCCAATTTTCGTACCAAGATCGGTACCTAAAATATTAGTGAAAAGTATATCTGCTTTTTTCAGAAAAGCGGAAAAAGGTAAAAATGGCGCATTGACTGTGAATAACAGAAATGCCGTTAAAATGTAAGGAATCCAAGATTTAAATACAGAAAATGAAGCAACTTTTTCATCTGTATCTATATCTATAATACCTTTCCAATTATCTTCCCAGTTTGATTCTTTAGGGAATTGCCAAACTGTATCTTTGGGCATAAACCATCCTTTTTTGGCAGCTATTACTGCTGGAATAATTCCAATTAAACCACCTAATAAAGAAGGGAATTCAGGGCCCAGAAGGTATGCTGAGAGTACATAAGGAACAGCTACACAAAGTCCACCGAAAATTGCAAACTTCCACGCTCCAAAACCTTCTCTGAAAGATCTTTTTTCTCCAAAAAAGCCAGCAAGAAGTACAACCATAAATAAAGGTACAAATATACCTACAACCCCATGTATTGTTGCAATTTGTGCAGTTATGTCTAATAGGAATTGATCCCAAGATGCTATATGAAGGGCATTGTTAACGAACTCTATATTGCCACTTCCTAGACCATCGTTAATACCAATTATAACAGGAGTACCTGCCGCACCAAATGTTACTGAAAAGCTTTGAAAAATCATAACCATTAAAGCTGCAGCCATTGCAGGAAAACCAAGACCAATAAGCATTGAACCAATCACAGCGCCCGTAGATCCAAATCCAGCCGCACCCTCCAAGAAAGCTCCAAATATCCATAGTATAATAATCACTTGAATTCTTCTGTCTGCAGTAACGCTAGAAATACTTCTTCTAATAACTCCTAATGCTCCACTTTCTTTTAATGTATTAAGCAAGAGCAAAGCACCAAATATTATTAGCCCTATATTAAATGTGGTTCCAATACCGACAAAGCTTGCGCCAACAATCTGATTAACAGGTACTTCCCATACGAAATAGGATAAAACCAAAACAATTAAAAATGCTACTATCATAGAATTTTTAGCAGACCAACGTAGTATTATAAGTAAAAAGAATAGCACAATTATTGGAAATACCCCAAGTAGTAAAAGTAACCATGAATTCATAATTTAACCCCCTTATTTTTGTAATCGCTTACATAACGAGTGATAGAAATTTATTAATAAAGTTGATGTAGTTTGTGCGGTTTATTCACTAGTTACATAGACATTTTTTCCGGCACCTACTCCAATAACAAATAATAGTATGGATAATATCACAAGTATAAATAAGGGTACCGACCAGGAATTTGTAACGCTGAAAAAGTATCCAAATAAGACTGGACCTGAAGCAGCGATTAAATAACCGACAGACTGTGCCATTCCAGACAATTGGGCAGCGTGTTCAGCATCTGGTGAACGTAATGTAATCAGCATGAGAGATAAGCTGAGGCAGCCTCCAATTCCAATGCCAAGAAATATAGCCCATACATACGCAAATACCATACTTTCTAGTAATAATCCTATAATTCCTATTAAAGTTAGAAAAACAACAAAAGTCATAATGCCTCGTTGGTTTCTCATTCGATGTGCAATAATAGGAACGATGAAATTAGAAGGAATACTACATAATAGCATCGTGCCGAGCATAAACCCTGCTTTAGAAGGATCCATCCCTTTACTTATATATATTTCAGGTAACCACGATAGCATGACAAAATATACTAGTGATTGGACGCCCATGAAAAGCGTGACATACCAAGCAGTTGTTGATTTCCATAAACCAATTTTTCTTCTAGATTTGTAATTGCGTTTAAATAAGTGTGTGTTATTAAATAACTGAGGTAGCCAAATAAGTATAGTAATTAAAACTAGTATAGATGGTAAGGCAAGTGTGTTTCTCCAACCGAATCCCATTGTTTGGGAAACAGGAAAACTTAAAGTTGAAGCTATAGCTCCAAATAAATTCATAAACGTTGTATACAACCCGGTCATAATCCCGGCTTGATTAGGTAATTTATTCATAATAAAACTGGGTAACAAAACGTTTCCCACTGCAATAGCAGAGCCAAGTACAAAAGTGCCAACCAATAAAAAGAATACATTAGGTAATGAACGTATTAATATACCTGTAAATAAAATGACTAGACTCGCCATTAAAATATTCTCATCTTTAAATCTTATTGCTAATTTAGGAGCAAATATAGAGAATATGGAAAATGCCAAGATCGGAATGGTCGTAAGCAATCCAGCAGTACTGCTAGAAAGGTCAAAGTCATGGCGAATTACCGTTATTAAGGGCCCGACTGGAGTTATCGAAAATCTTAAATTAGCAGCGATTAATAATATACCTAAAACAAGTAGTATAAATTTACCATAATTCTGATTAATCTGATTATTTTTCATGCTTCACTTTCCCTTAGTCAAAACAAAATATGTAGCAAACGAAAATAATATATTAGTGACGTGTATAGGAAGTCTTCCTTTTAAATTAATATATCTTAATTATATGCACATGAAATAGGATAAAATTCATCTTATTTCATGTGCATCTTAGTTTATTTTTGCCCAGGAACGACGTCGCTTTGACTGATACCTGATACAACATGTTTAGCACCTGATCCAACAGGTTCCTCTAAGAACCATGCGCCCATACCAGAAACGGTTGGCACATCTTGAACCGTATAAAGAATCGCATCCTCATTGTCAGATGTATTACAATGCTCATGCGAAAGCCAAGCAGGGGCATAAAACACATCACCTTTTTCCCATTCAAACTTTTCTCCTTCGACTATGCTATAGCCTTCGCCTTGAAACACAATAAATATGGCCATGTTACTGTGTCTATGTGGATCACTGCGTTCCCCAGGTTTCATTACTTGAACAAGCATATTTATATTAGGCGAAACACTATAAGAATCACCTGTATCTTCATTAATCAGCGACACTGCACTTCTACCTTCACTTAAAGCTGTACCAGAATCTGTTCCGTATAAGTACTCGTTTATATCCTTACCTTTCCAAATACATGGTTTGATTGTTGGTTTTTGGCTTTTTTGAAGAAACTCCTTATAACTCATGAAGTTCGTCTTTGAATTACTCATAATTATTCCTCCTCTATAGTTTAGTTTTCAGGATATTGCTGAGACTTTTATGAATAACCACCTCCTTTTATTTAAATATAAGCGAGTTGATCTGAGACTTCTTTAGCGATTTTTCTCAATTTTTGAACCTCGTTTGATTGTTCATTAATAGTAAATTCACTTGCAAAACCAAGTATACAAATAGCCGCTACTATTTCGCCATCGTAATTAAATATGGGAACTGCTATGGATAAACTTCCCGGCAATTCGCCTGAAGTTTCATCTCGTGATGCAAATCCCTTACTTCTTATATTACTTAAATCTTCTTCAACGCTTTCTTTACTTAATTTGTAGAAGTCCATTTCATTCGCCATTATATCTTCTGTATAATGCTTTGGTAAAAATGAAGCAAAGCATCTTCCGATAGAGCTCTTTAAAAGAGGAGGATGATAACCTAGCTTGATCTCCACATTAAGTGACCTGCCACTACTTTGATACTTTGATATTACCGGACCATTACTACTCCAAATGGCCAATGCTGAAGAGTATTTTAATTCATTTTTAATTTTTAACATGAAGGGGTCAATCATGGAAATAACACTATGCTTACCTAGCGCATGTAAACCAAGCTCAATGAGTTTTGGTCCTAAATCATATGTTTTGTTACTTTCATTAAAAGTCACAAAATCCGTTCTAACAAAACTCACCAGATATTTTTTTAGATTATTTTTGGACATTACTACTTTCTTTGAAAGCTCTGTTAGTGTTAACGGTTTATTGCTATTTTTCATTTCCTGAAGGATTAGCGCGGTACGTTCGACTGTTTGAATCCCTTGAGTTTTTATTTGACCATTTTCCATTACTTTACCTCCAGCAATTAGGTACACTATTAGTGTACTCGGTGAACTATTAATTAATATGTATAAAATGTTATCACTGTATATATTGAAGGTCAACAATAAATTGAATATTTCATATTTTGGATAATCATACATAACAACTGAATTACTTTAGTAATTGAAACTACTGCGTATATTTACTGACTAAGAAAAGCACAAAAACTAAAAGAAAGATTGAAGAAATACCATACAGTGTGGAAGTAGAAGACAACAGGTTGTTTTTCAAAATGAAACAGTGAGTTACATATACTTTAAACAAGGTATCTGTGTGAGAAAGTCATGAAAGTGTCACGCATAGATCCTTTTAGTCATGTGAAAAAAGCACATCCTCGTATGTAGAAGAGATGCGCTGTTCCAATTTACTTTTCTGCAATTACCTCTCTATTCATCCCGAATCCTTGTACGATTAGTTGGACCAAGACACCGACATTGTCGATTCGTTTGTTCATCACTTGCATGGTTTCTTTATCGTTTTTACCTTCTAGAAGGCCGAGTATTTATTCAAGTTCTGGGTACTCTTAAATCATGTGGAATTCGTTATGACCATCTCCAAAACCTGCGTTTCTGGAAGAAATCGCAATTTTGTTTTTCGGTATTCTCACTAAGTAGTAAAGGCTGATTTCGGGACAAGATGTTTTAGCTGGCTTAATAGGGGAAACTTAAGAAAAGAATGCGTTCACAAATGAGAGGAGCAAGACAAATGTTTGATTACACAGTGGAAACAAGCAAGAGCAAGGATGAAGTGGTGAAGGATTTGGAAGCGAACCTGAAGGAAGAAAAGTTCGGAGTGCTTTGGAATTTCGATTTGACTGCGAAACTACAGGAGAAAGGCACTGATTTCAATACACCATACACGATTCTTGAAGTCTGCAACCCGCAGGAAGCAAACCGCGTATTGTCTGAAGATCTGCTCGTCGGGTATTTCCTACCATGCAAAATTGTTGTCTTTGAAGAGGAGGGTACAACAAAAATTGGCATGCCGAAACCGAGTGCGCTGATAGAAATGATTGATAATGGTTCGCTGAAGGAAATTGCGATGGATATTGAAAAAAGATTGATTGGCTGTATTGATAAGACCGTGTAAGCCATTTTTTTACCGTACAGTATACCTGGGGTGGTAAATAAGAGTGTAAGGTAAGGAGGAAGTATTTATGGAAATTAAATCAGTATCACCAAAAAAAGTGGCGAATCAGGTGTTTCAGAACGAACCGGTTTATGTGTTGGATGTCCGCGGCAAAGACGAGGCGGCTGATTGGCATATTGAAGGGGATCAAGTCCAATACGTCAACATTCCGTTTAGGGAGCTGAGCGATTCCGATTTAACGAGTCTGGAGGATTTGCCGAAAGACCAGAATGTGTATACAGTCTGTGCAAGAGGGAACACTTCCCAAAAAGCGGCTTCCTATTTGCAGGAACAGGGCTTTGACAATGTCTACTCGATTGAAGGCGGTATGGCAGCCTGGAGTGAACAGCTAGAAGCAGTCAAAATTGGCGAAGTGTCCGGAGGCGCTCTTTATCAATTCGTGCGACTTGGTAAAGGATGCCTATCCTATTTAGTCGAATCCGACGGGGAAGCGGCAATTATTGACGCCAGCCGAATGACAGAAACCTACGAAGAGTTTGCGCGAGAAAAAGGTCTAAAGATAACACATGTAGTGGATACGCATTTGCATGCTGACCATATTTCAGGCGGTAAAAAATTGGCGGACTCAGTGGATGCTACCTATTACTTGCCACCGGATGATGCGGAAGAAGTTGTTTTTAAATTTGAACCAATCACTGACGGCATGAAACTTCAAGTCGGCAGCGCAGTGATTGAAGCTGTATACTCTCCGGGACATACAATCGGTAGCACGACATTCGTAGTTGACGATCAGTACTTGCTCACGGGTGATATTCTGTTTGTAGAATCTATCGGCCGTCCAGATCTTGCCGGTAAAGCGGGCGACTGGGCAGAAGATCTGTACGAAACCCTCTATAGACGCTACAAAAAATTGGCTGATGACCTGCTTGTGCTTCCGGCTCATTACTCAGAAGTCAGTGAGCTCAATGAAGACGGCAGTGTTTCAGCGAAACTGTCTGTTCTTTACCAAAACAATGAAGGCCTGCAGATAAAAGATGAAGAAAAGTTCATCGAGCGGGTAACGGAAGGTCTGAAAGATCAGCCGAATGCGTATGAAGAAATCCGACAGACCAATATGGGCAAGATTAATCCGCCGATTGAAGAAGCAAAGGAAATGGAGACTGGCCCGAATAACTGCGCTGTATGATAGAAGAAGTGGATAATCTTTGATTGCGGAAAAGTTGATTCTAAACTGAGCGTAGGTCAACGGATTATCCGTTTTTCATTAAGATAAGGTACCAGGTCCCAACACGACTTAGAAACAATTCTGAATTGAACTAGAGGTGTGTGCGTACCCGGTACTTATTAATATTTACCCACTATTCTTTGAAATAAGGGCCCTTTATTTGGCATCTTTCATAGTGAACGACACAAAAAAGCCAGCCGACTTTGAAGAGTGGGATAGCCTGACCGTCACTATGATGAAGGAGGTTTATTCATGTCTAGAAAATTAGTAGCCGCTATTAAAGAGCAAGCGATTCCGCTGGATGATCCGTCTGCATTTGACCAGCTTTTGAAAGAGGTAGGGGATGCGCAGATTGTGATGATCGGCGAGGCATCGCATGGAACTTCTGATTTCTATCGACTGCGTGCCGAGTTTTCCAAACGTCTCATACAGGAAAAAGGTTTCGTGGCGATTGCTGTGGAGGGCGACTGGCCGTCTGTCCAGAGGATAAATAGCTATGTCAAAGGCTATGACGGTCGGCCCGCTCTCAACGAGTTGCTGTCGAATTCATTCAGCAGGTGGCCGGCATGGATGTGGGCGAATGAAGAAATAGCAGCATTTGTCACGTGGCTGACCTATGAAAACGACCAACGTGGTTCAGACTCCTCAGTCGGCATGTACGGTATCGACTTGTACAGTTTGTACGATTCGATCGATGAAGTCATGAACTTCTTGGAAAGCCATCCATCCTACGGGGCTGATCTGGAACTTGCCAAAAAAGCATTCTCTTGTTTTGAACCGTATAATCGGATGCCCGAACACTATGCCCTGTCTTCTGCCCACTTCACGGATGAATGCATTACAGAGGTATCGAGCCTACTGGAATCTATCCGAACCAATGAAGATCGCTACCCTCACGCGAATGAGCAAGATTTGAACTTGACAATGAATGCTCTAGTAGCGAAAAATGCGGAAGCCTATTACCGGGCGATGCTTCGAGATGATGCATTGTCATGGAATATTCGCGACACCCATATGGCAGAGGCCATTAAGGAAGTACAAAATTATTACGGAAAAGATGCCAAAATTATCGTGTGGGAACATAATACCCATATCGGTGACGCATCGGCGACTTCGATGACAGACCAAGGACTAACAAACGTCGGTCAGCTGATCCGGGAACAGTATGGCAGGGAAAATACGTACGCGATTGGTTTCGGCACATATGAAGGGACCGTCATTGCAGGAAGCAGTTGGGGAGAGACACCGGAAGAAATGGTCGTACCGCCCGCACGTTTTAATACATGGGAAGGCCAACTGCACGCAGCGGGCGCACATGACAAATTGCTGTTGTTCGATGATGAAAACCGAAAGCAGTTTGACGAATGGATTGGCCACCGCGCAATCGGTGTGGTCTACAATCCCGAGTTCGAAGCCTACGGCAACTTCGTTCCTTCCCGCATCAGCGAACGTTACGATGCCTTCCTGTACATCGACCGTTCGACTGCGTTGAGGCCGTTAAGCTAATAATGCTTTTTTATAGCGAAAACGGTATCTGTGTGAGAAATGAATAAGGTATCCGGTCTGGCACCTTTATTCTGAGCTAAATCTTCCTGCGTATACTTCCAGTGTAAATAGCGATACTAAGCTTGTTATCGTTTAATTTACAAGTGGGAGGCGAAGTATATGGCAAAGGATACTGGCCCGAGTTGGAAAAAGGATCATCCGGGTACATTTTTCGGTAATTCAGTGGAGAAAGCGGATCGTGCAGTGAAACAAGCGATGTCTCATCCAGAAGAGATGGCGATCGAGCATGCGTTTAACGCAATCGAGCGTGCTGAAAACGCGTTTAGGAATGCGAAGCAGTATAACGATGAGTTAGATACGATTGAGGAACATAAGGGGCAGTTGGATTCGATTCGGCAGCAATTGAATGAGACTCAGATGAAAAAAGGCGAGTAATTGTTCATGGCATTTGAAACAGTACCAGGTCCCGACACAATTTGGATACAATTCTGAATTGTTCTGAAGTTGTGTGTGTACCTGGTACCACCTTCGAAAAAACAGCGCACCCTCATTGACACAAGAGGGTGCGCTGTTTCCATTCACTCTTCTTCAATTAACCCACTATCGACCAAGAATTCCTTGGCGACGAGTTCAACCATAATCCCGTCATTATCGACTTTTCCGTTCATGACTTGCATCGTTTCTTCGTCGATTTGACCTTCCAGAAGGCCGAGTATTTCTTCTAGCTCTGGGTATTCTTTGAGTGTTTCATCTCGCACTAACGGCAGTGCGTGGTAGGGAGGGAAGTACGATTTGTCATCTTCTAACACGCGTAGATTTGCGATTGCGAGCTGTCCATCTGTGGTGTAAGAGTTGATGACATTTACTTCATTTGCACCGATTGCACGGTACATCATGCCGTGATCCATACCTTTGACGTCTTTAAACTGGATGTCATATGCTTTTTCAAAGCCAGGTAATCCGTCTGGTCGGTCAATAAATTCGAACACGGCGCCTAAAGTGAAATCGTTGGCTACTTTAGCGAAATCACTAAATGTCACGAGACCTAATTCTTCCGCTTTCGCCTCATCAAGTGCCAGTGTGTACGTGTTATTGAATCCGAACGTACCGAGTGCGGTGATGTTGTCACCAGCGACCAGTCGTTTGGTTGCAGCTAATGTTTCTTCAGCTGTGCCAGGCTCTTCTTGGTAATACGTCACGACGATGGTTCCTGTATAATCCGGGATAACGTCGATATGATCATTCGTCATGGCATTCCAGACGACAGATGAGCCGCCCAAGTTTTCTTTGTAAATAATGTCTACACCTAACCGGTCCTCAATTAATTGTCCCATGATATTGGACAAAATAATACTTTCCGTATTATTACGCGAACCGAGTCTAAGTGAATCTTTTTCATTGAATATACAACCTGACAGTAGGCTAGCCAGTAAGGTCGTGACGAGCAATAATGTGAGTTTGTTTTTCAAATCATCTCAATCCTTTCGGCGTCGTCCAACGTTCAACGGCGCTAAAGAACGTTTCAAGAGCAATCGCAAGGATCGCTGCTGGAATAGCCCCAAGTAAGATCAATCCGTCAATTCCACGTGTAATACCGAGGAAAATGAAGTCACCGAGTCCACCTGCTCCGATGAATGCAGCCAGTGTTGCGTTACCGACGTTAATCACTGCCGCTGTTCGAATTCCGGCCATAATAATAGGGATGGCAAGTGGCAATTCTACTTTAAATAGAATTTGCGTGCTCGTCATACCCATACCTTTCGCGGCTTCAATTGTGGCTGGATCAACGTCTTTAATCCCCGTGTAGGTGTTTCGCATAATAGGCAGTAAAGAGTAAAGAAATAACGCAGCGATAGCTGTTTTGACGCCAATTCCGAAAATGGGAATCATGAAACCAAGTACAGCTAAACTCGGGATGGTTTGCATAATGCCTGCCGCACCGAGGACACCAGTTTTCAGTTTAGGTACGCGTGTAATAAGAATTCCGAGCGTTACCGCAATGAGTACCGCGAGGATCATTGAGAAGAATACGAGTTGAATATGGATGGATGTTGCTTGGAGTACTTCTTGCCATCGCAATTTGGTTTGTTCTACAAGTTGTTGCCATATATTTAAATTATTCATCTAGATCGTCCCCCTTATCTGTCCATTGACTAGACATCGCAGAGAGTAAGGAGCCACGATTGACGAGTCCTACTAGTATATGTTGTTCATTGACAATAGGAATCATGCCGAACGGTGAGGCGTCCATCATGATAATGGCGTCTTTTGCCGTTGCCGAATCCAGTAAAAAAGGTACAGCTGGTTTCATCACTTCATCAATGGTTTTGATGCCGTCTATCTGTTTGATTAAATCGTAAGCGGACACAATACCAAGTAGTTTCTTATGATCATCTATAACGAGAAGATCGGTGATTTTTCGTTGACGTATAAGTGAAATGGCTCGTTCTGGAGAAGTGTTCGAACGGGTAGTGACTACCTTCTCTGCCATAATTTCCGTAACCGGCATCAGTTCAGGGTTTTGGATAATTCGATGCTTACCCATAAACTCTTCTACAAAGCCGTGAGCGGGTTCATGTAGTAGTTTCTCTGGAGTGTCTAACTGAAGTAAATTGCCGTCTTTCATGATGGCAATACGGTCGCCCATCTTTAACGCTTCGTCCATGTCGTGTGTGACAAAGACAATGGTCTTCTTTAACTTTTTGTGTAGTTTAATTAATTCTTCTTGCAACTGCTCACGTGTAATGGGGTCCAGCGCACTGAACGGTTCATCCATCAATATGACATCTGGATTCGCTGCAAGCGCTCTCGCAATTCCGACACGTTGTTGTTGTCCACCTGATAATTCTTTTGGATACCGTGTAGCATAAATTTTCGGATCGAGTCCGACCATTTCAAGTAGATCGAGTACGCGTGTTCTCGTTTTGTTTTCGTTCCAATTTTTCAGTTGGGGGACAATAGAGATATTTTTTTCGATCGTGTAATGAGGGAAAAGCCCGACTTGTTGAATGACGTAACCGATATTTCTGCGAAGTTCAGCAGCGTTGTAAGATTTGATATCTTTGCCGTTGATAGAAATTTTTCCACTTGTGTGTGGGATAATCCGGTTAATCATTTTCATAGTAGTAGATTTACCTGAACCACTCGGTCCTATTAGAACAAGTAGTTCACCTTCAGCAATCTCGAAGTTGACAGATTTCACAGCTTGAAATCCATCATCATACGTTTTAGTCACATTTTCAAACTTTAGCATAAGTACCTCCTGCATGTAATTAAAAAAATAGACGTCACTCCTTAATAAATTAAGAAAGTCGCCTGAATTAATACCTTAGCATATTAGTAAAATTTGTTCAAGATTTTATTTAATTTTAAGTCCTTGCACAAATTAGAAGGCCTTCTACATGGATCTACTATAGTGTATGAACTTGGCATCTTTATTATGTTTATCAAACTGTATATCAGGTAATAGAGCCCTAAGCCGTGATAAAAAAATACTTAAAATGAACATAAAACAGGAGTGAAAGATTATGAAAAAATTACCCGAAACCAAAGTTAAAGTAACAGATGTGAAGGAATTAATTAATAAAGGATATAATTTGTTAGGAGAACTTCGCGAAGAAGTGGGTGCGCCCGTAGTGAAAGCGGAGTTCTTAACGAAAGAAATAACGGTTATTTACGGGGAAGAGGCGGCCCGTAAATTTTATGATCCGGAAAACTTTAAACGTGAAGGCGCTATGCCGAAACCGGTCTTGAAAACTTTATTCGGTGAGGGCGGTGTGCAGACTTTAGATGGTGACGAACACCATCATCGGAAGGGTTACTTCATGGATTTAATGTCTCCGGATCGAATGGAAGAGTACCATGAATTATTAGCGAAGAATGTATCTAAAGAGTTAGACAAACAGCATGGTGAGTTTGAGTTGTTTGACCTCGCGAATAGAGTGTTGTTTAATTCCATCTCGGAATGGTGCGGGATCAACTTGGAACAATTTGACTCGAAGACGCTGGAAAAATTGGCTAGAAATCAAATTTCTATGATTAGTGGAGCCGTTACGTCTCCTGTAGATCATATAAAAGGAATCACGGATCGGAATGAGTCCGAAAAGTGGGCTAAAGATCTCATAAAAGAAGCACGAGAGCACCCGGTGCCAGGGAAAGAACATCTCGCGCTATATACTTTTGCCCATGCAACGGACCTCGATGGAGAACTTTTACCTGTGGAAGTAGCAGCGGTGGAATTATTAAACATCATCCGTCCGACAGTGGCGTTAACTGTTTGGGTAGCGTTAATGGGGCATGCACTTTTTGCGAAACGAGGTATTTACGAAGAAGTACAAAGTGATTTTGATGACTTGCAAGATTCTTTCATTCAAGAACTGCGTCGTTACTATCCATTTTTCCCGATGCTGCCGGCGATTGCTGTGAGTGATGTAGAAGTCGATGGATACTTGATTCCTAAAGATAGCTGGGTTGTCTTGGATTTGTACGGTAGTAACCATGACAAGCGTACCATCGATTCTCCGGAGCAATTTGATAGTAAGCGATTTGTAGGAAAAGCAAAAGATATTTCCTATGAAGAAGAGTATGAAATGATTGCACAAGGTGGCGGGAAGTTCAGGGAAATGCATCGCTGTGCGGGAGAATGGATTACTCTTCACAGTTTACGTGTCTTTTCTGACCATTTAGTGAATCAATATGAATTTACCGTCCCCGAGCAAGATTGGACGATTCCAATGAATCAGTTCCCGACGTATCCAACTAGTAAAGTATTGTTATTCAAAGAGTGACAAAATGCACCAGGTCCCCACACAATTCGGAATTGTTTCCGAATTGTGTGGGGACCTGGTACCGTTTCCACCGATCCAACTAACTCCGAACCCTCAAAAGCCGAAGCGCGTTCAAAATCACAATTAGCGCAGCACCGGTATCACTTAATACCGCAATCCATAATGTCAACCATCCTGGGAAGATCAACAGTAGAGCCACTGCTTTTACGATTAATGAAAACCAAATGTTTTGTTTGATAATCGACAATGCTTTTCGGCTGAGATTCATGGTGTGTGGGAGTTTCTCTAAGTTGTCAGCCATTAATATGATATCTGCGGTGTCCATGGCTGTATCTGTACCCGCACCGCCCATTGCTATACCAAGGTCAGCCGTTGCTAGTGCAGGGGCATCGTTAATGCCATCTCCAATCATAGCCACGCGATATCCTTCTTCCTGCAGTTGTTTTATCGTATGCACTTTATCTTCCGGTAACAGTTCAGCATAATATCGGTTCATGCCGGCTTCGGAAGCGATGGCTTTTGCTGTCCCTTCGTTATCTCCCGTCAGCATAACGATTTGTTGAACACCGATTTTCTTTAGGTTTTTTACCGATCGTTTTGTTGTTTCTCGAATGGTATCCGAAACGCCAATGATACCTAAAATCTTTTGAGCGGAACCTATTATGATAATAGTTTTCCCTTCATTTTGCAGGCTGGAAATCTGTTGTGAATACTCATGGAGAGGGGCACCGATCTCTTCAAATAACTTACTGTTTCCTGCAAAGTACGGTATCTCTTCGATTGTCGCTTGGATGCCTTTTCCTACCACGTTCTTAAACTGCGTACCCTTCATCGCTTGAATGTTTTGTTCTTTTGTGTACTCCACGATGGTGGTAGCGATGGGATGGGTAGAGTGCTCTTCTAACGTTCGAGCGATCGATAACATGTTTGTTTCGGAATCATGAAAGGTCACGACATTCGTAACTTTCGGTTTACCTTCTGTCAGTGTGCCTGTTTTGTCAAAGGCAATGGCATCAATAGATCCAGCGTTTTCTAAGAATGTTCCCCCTTTAATGAGGACACCATTTTTAGCAGCATTTCCAAGTGCCGTCACGATCGCAACGGGAGTGGATATAACGAGTGCACAAGGACAAGCGATGACTAACAGCATTAATCCTTTATAAATCCATTCTTCCCAAGTACCGAACGTCAATACCGGAGGAACGACCATCACCAAGAGAGCCAGTATGAATACGATGGGCGTATAAATCCGCGCGAATTTATCGATAAATGCTTCCGTTGGTGCCTTTTTCTCTTGAGCTTCTTCAACTAAGTGAATGATTTTGGAGATCGTTGTATCTTCCATTAGTTTAGTCACTTTAACGGTGAGTGAGCCGTGTTCATTGATAGAGCCCGCATATACAAAACTGCCTATAGCTTTATCAACGGGTATCGATTCTCCTGTAATCGCAGCTTGATTGACACTGGATTCCCCATCGATGATTTCCCCATCTAATGGAATTCTGTCTCCAGGTTTGACGACAATGATGTCATTAACGGATACTTCTTCAACAGGCTTTTTGATTAATTCATGGCCGATTTTTACCCAAGCTTCAGGCGGCGTTAACTCCATAAGTCCCCGAATGGATTTCCGTGTTTTTTCGATGGCTCGATTTTGTAGGGTGAGCCCTAAAGAAAACAGCCAAACTACAGTGGCGCCTTCAAGCCATTCGCCTAATATAGCGGCTCCGATTGCTGCAGCAGACATGAGCACGTTCATGTCCAATGAACGGCTTCTAATCGCATAGTATGCACTTTTCACCGGCTTAAAGCCACTGACGATCATGGCCACGATGTACATGAATGTCGTTACATAAGGAGAAACTCCTGTATACGATCCGATGAAAGCTAGTGCGATGAGGATACCTGAAAAAATGACCGCTTCATTCTGTTTACGAGAATGTGTGGAAGAAGGCGTCTGCTTATTTGCAGAAATAGGTGATGCTTTAAATCCTGCTTTCGCTACTTCGTTCATAATTTCTTCGGGACTATTTTCATGTTCAATTTTCATTTTACCTGTGGAGAAATTCACCTTCACGTGTTTAACTGCGGGAAGGTGGTTCAAATGGTTTTCAATTGTTAGCGCACAAGATCCACAATCCATGCCTTCAATAAAGTAATTCTGTACGTTGTGATTCACTTTACTAGGTTCGACTTCGAAACCGAGCTTTTTCATCTGTTTTTGAATTAACTCTTCATCAAGTTCTTGAGTTGCACTGATTTGCATTTTGCCAGAACTATAATTCACATTCACTTCATTGATGTGTTGGAGAGTGCGTAAGTTCTTTTCAATGGTTACCGCACAAGCCGGGCAATCCATTCCATGCACCCGAAATTCCTCTTTGATTCCCTGATCCAAGTTCACGTTAACCGGATCTACAGGTTTTTCTGTACTACTGCAACAACTTTCTTCTACAGTAGGCGTGGCAGTACAACAACTAGTATCTTGTACTTCCGTATTTCTAGCGTTACTACTGCAACAGGTTGATTTTTCGATTTCTTGTACTTGATTGCTACTGCAACAGGATGTTTGTTTCTCTAGATTTTCAGTTTCTACGTTGGTAGAACAGCACGTATTACCCAATCTATCACGTCCTTAACTTATATGATTTTCACAGCAAGCGACATTGTTCTCAATTTGATTCAACACCTGATCAAATGTGTCTAGTAATTCTTTAATTTGTTGATTTCGTAGTCCATAGTAGACGTATTTACCTTCTTGTCTTCCTACAATAATTCCACAACCTCTTAGACAAGCTAAGTGTTGCGAGATATTGGACTGATTACCTTCTACACTTTCAACAATTTGTGAGACAGTCTTTTCCTCGTATTTGATGCATTCCAATATTTGCACCCTGGTTTTGTCGCCAAATGCACGCAAAAACTTCACTTTAAGTTCTAATTCTTCTTGTATCATATATATATATCACTCCTTATATTAGACATGACTAATGCGTTTTGTTATTATCATATTAGCAATGACTGATATGTGTGTCAAATGTATAGTGAATCCCCTATAAGGACGACTGTTGTTGTTCAACACAGAATCTTGTTAGTACATAATAAAAAGGGTATTTTAGAGAGAAATTACAAGGTTTATATCGTTGTCATTTGTTTTGAAGAGTTGGAACCTATGCGCTTTCTCAAGAGTCAATAGGTAAAGAAGCGAACAGTAGATAGTACGCACCTTTTAAAATTAGGGTGGCTGGTACAATCGAAAGGAAGTGAAGGGGGAAGTGATGAGGAAAAATATTGTCATGATGACCATTTTGTTATTCATCATCTCAGCAAATACCGTATCCGCACATACTGGTCTAACTAGTGCTACCCCCGCTGATGGTGAAGTGGTTTTTGGAGAAATTCATGAGATTACATTGGATTTTAATACGAAAATCGAAGCCACCAGTACGGTGAAAGTGTTTAACGAGGCGAATGAGGAAGTAACCGTCAGTCATACCAGCGTGAATGATCATATTATGACAGCTGGTATTTTATCTCCGTTAGATCCTAGTACATATACTGTGGACTGGAAGATTATCGGCGCGGATGGCCATCCGATACAAGGAACGTATTCATTCGTTGTTAATCAAGACGAATCAAAGGATCCGATCGCGTCAGAAGAAGTTCAAAAAACACCTGTTCAGCCCAGTGAAAAACAAGTAGAAGAAAAAGTGGAGCAGCCAGTGGAAGTTCAATCAAAAATAGCTTCGAATGATGTCCTAGTGATCATCTTGGTCGTTTTATTTACGATTGCTGGTGGATTTTTCGGCTGGATCATAGGAAGAAGGCAAACCTAAATGATTTGGATATATATTTCAGAAAGTTTATTGTATCTATGTTTCTCCCTATTAATGGGCGCGTTTATCATTCAATTCATTCCAGAACGTTTGAAACCTGAAATCCGTATTTCGAAGAGGCTACTTCAGTTGGCCATACTAGGCGTCGTGTTCTTTTCCATTGCCCCTCTGATTAGAGTCATCTTATTTCTTTATGAAGACATCGGTCTACTGTTGACGATGCAAAATGTGCTTACGGGGTTTGAAGTAGGAAAGGCATGGACAGTGACGATCATAGTTGCCGTATTCTTTTATTTGTTTGTCTCTTTGTTTTCAGTCTTGAATAGCAAAGTACTTTCTGGCATTTCATTGGCTTTCACCTTTGTCTTGCTCCTAGCACTAGGATGGGCAAGTCATGGAGCGTCGCTAACCGAATGGAGTGGATTCGTTGTTCACTCTTTACACTTTCTAGCTGTGACGGTATGGATGGGGATCCTCTTGATCGTCGGTTGGTGTTCGAAAAACGCAGAGAATTGGCTTTCCTATTTACGCTGGTTTACGCCATTGGCCATCGCGTGTTTTCTGACGATTGGAGGAACGGGTTTATTTCTCATGACATTGGTGATCGATGTAAATGAGTATAGCGATGCATGGATGCTACCTTATGGACAAGCTTTATTGGTGAAACATTTGACTATCATTCCTGTTCTGTTTTTTGCTTGTATCAACGGGTTTTGGATTAAACGTAAACTGAAAAGAAACGAGCCAATGAATCCGATACCGTGGTTGAAGTTCGAAAGCGTGCTGCTATTCTTTACGTTCGTTTCGACAGGCGTCTTAGGGCAACAGGAACCACCACATAGTATCGAGACTACTCTCGCAGGTAGCGGTCCTTCGGCAAACTTTGAGTACTTTTATTCGGGGGTTATTGAACCTTCTATGAGTTTGCAATTTGGTTTTAACACAGTAAACATTCTATTTTTTACAGTAGCGATGATCTTCATGGGGCTGATCGTATTTAGCTTCAAGAAAAAGGCGCCCGCAATTGTCCCGTTTTTCATGGGGATATTCAGTGTCCTTTCGCTTTATTTTGGATTTATGTCTAGCATGCAATCATAACGATGAGAGAAGAGGTATTTGATGAAACAGAATAAAAATTCAAATATGAAATTTGTAGTTATTTTAACACTATTGGCAGTCGCCATATTGGCGGCAGTCGTGGTATTCAGCAATAAAGAAGAATCCGCGCCAACGGATATAAAGCACATTGATATTACTGGGCAACCTACACTTGGGGATGAAGAGGCTCCTGTCACGATCGTTGAATTTGGAGATTTCAAATGTCCTGGATGTAAAGCATGGGGTGAAATGATTTATCCGAAATTAGTTACAGATTATATCGAAGCAGGTACAGTTCAATTTGCATTCGTGAACGTATTATTCCACGGTGAAGAATCGACGTTAGGGTCGATTGCCGCTGAATCCGTTTTGGAGCGTCACCCGAGTATGTATTGGGATTTCCATCACGCATTGTTTGAAGCACAGCCAACTGAAAATCATGATGCGCTATGGATCACTCCTGATAAAGTTCTTGAAGTAGCGAGTAGCTTCCCTGAGATTGATCAGGCCCTATTAAAAGAAGACATGGAACAACAAGCGACTATGGAGAGTGTTAAACACGATGAAGAGTTAGTAAGAGAAGTCGGTGTTTCCATGACTCCAACTATTGTCATAAACGGGAAAGTAATGGAGGATCCATTTGATTACGAAGCAATTAAGGCGGCAATCGAGCAAGCGGAGAAGGACGTGGACTGATGGAGTATAAAGAAAGTCAATCCAAGACACAGGTATACCTATTATATGTGGCGTGGGTAGTTTCGCTAGTGGCTATGTTTGGGAGCCTATATTTCAGTGAAGTGAAAGGCTATATTCCGTGTGAGTTATGTTGGTATCAACGCATACTTATGTATCCACTTACTTTACTATTGGGGATTGCAACTTTTCAGAATGACAATACGGTTAAGAAGTTCGTGCTTCCGTTAGCTCTTATTGGAGGAAGCATCTCCTTCATGCATTATTTAGAGCAGAAAATCCCGGGTTTTGGAGGAGTCAAACCGTGCGTAAGTGGAGTGCCTTGTAATGCCGAATACATCAATTGGTTTGGATTTGTCACGATCCCATTTTTGGCATTACTGGCCTTCGTACTAATTGCTGTTTGTATGTTTTTTATTAAACCAAAGAAGTCCGTTGAATAAGGAACGTTGTGTTAAGGAGCCAAAAGGGTCGACTGTCGATCTTTGGCTTCTTTTTCTTAGGTACCAGGTCCCCACACAATTCGGAAACAATTCTGAATTGTGTTAGAGTTGTGTGGGGACCTGGTACTGTTTCAACATTTCCAAGCTCATCAACATAAGCTCAACAACGATTAATAGCACAATCACAGCCGGCAGGAAGAGTTGCAGAGGCTGTGCTAACACGTCGATCCAAGGATGCTGGCTGGTAGGAATTCGCTCGGTGAAGAACAGGAACATGCCGAATGTAAAAACGCGAGCCCATTGCGTGGGTGAATAGACGAAGATGCCCTGATGCCAGCCGAGTTTTCGAATCCGTTGAACAGCCCATACGATCTCAATCATTTCGATGATCAGGAAGAAGACGAATGAAAGAATCCAAACGATGTACAGGAGGGAGATAGCTGCAGGATGAGCGAATGTAAGTGCCACGCCTGTAATGGATAAAGCCCCGTGTAGAATACAGTTCGTATTGATCCAGTTGACCGTCAAGTCTTTATCTGAAGCACTTACATAACGGAACACAATCAACAAAAAATTCAGTGCGTAAAATAGGGATCCCATAACGATCAGACTAGTAGCGTAGACCGTCCACGCCGCGCCATCAAAAACATGATAGCCCGAAATAACAATGGATTGAGTAGATACACATGTCAGTAGCAATCCGCCATGGATTTGATGTATATACTTTTTCAAATTGGTGAAAATGAACAAGTAATTTCTGATCACGAGTCCAATATAAATCAACCAAAACATGAGATTGATATAAAATAGTATTTCCATTGAACTAGTTATATGATGATCCGTCAGCAAAATAAGTATGATCGAAACCGACGCGATCCAAGTGCCGATCGAAAAACTCGATATGGGATCTTGAACATGAAGCAAATAAAAATCTTTCTGGAGCACATCGAATAGATAATGAATCAATACCCAGAAAGCCCCGAGAATAATCACGTAAAACACAGCGCTAGTTGCAGAAGGAAAGTATACGGAAACGACACTCTTCCATGCAATGCCCATCGACATAAGGGGGGCACCGGCCACTGTGGAAATCACTGGCTTATATCCAAGCTGTTTGACGATCATCGCCAGAATGAGAATCGTGATAAATAAAAAAATAAACATAGTCGTATCCCTCTACTTTGACGTTCTTTAGTTATGTAAATCATATCATATCAACGTGGGTGCGGTGTCGATACGGTGCCAGGTCCCCACACAAATCGGAAACAATTCTGAATTGATTTGGATTTGTGTGGGGACTTGTTATTGATTTCACTAGTTAATAAGTATAATATGTACTTCTGTACTTCTCTACATTACGGACGAAGTATGAATGCATTTCAAGAATAAATGGTTGAGTGGAGGGACTTTATGAATTATAGAATCAGTAATAAACAGGTATTTGAGCAAGCACAGTTGCGATCGGTTTCAGATGTGTCGTTTAGCGAAGAAGAACTACAAAATGGTATGCTGTTAGCGACGTCGAAGGAAGATTCTACATTGGCGCTGTATTTGGTAGAAGTAGACGGGCAAAAGAAATTTGAGGTTCGTTGGGATGATTCGCACGAGCTTTTTAGCGGCTGGAATTCGGCATGGGAAAATTTCACGTGGTGTCTAGATATCGTGAGTAAGTGACTTTATAAGTATTTGCGTACGAAACTACATATCGATATACTTTGAATAACAGACTCCGCTAGTTGATCTAAACTGGCGGAGTTTTTTGCGGTTGTACGGTGCCAGGTCCCTACACAACTCGGAAACAATTCAGAATTGTGCTGGAATTGTGTGGGGACCTGGTACCGTTCCGGGTACCGTTCCGCGCCGCGACGTCCCACGCCAGGCACCGCCCCACGCAGAGTGCCCAAAAAAGACTCCTCAACATATGCTACTACGACAGAATATGTCTATGTTACCTACAAGGGGAGAGGAGCGACTAGCTCATGGCTACGAAACCGCAGCGATTGAGAAAAGGTGATACAGTAGGGATTGTAACGCTTGGAAGTCCGATGGCAGCTAATCGCATTACGGAAGGGATTCGGATGTTGCAAACGATGGGATACAAAGTCGTGGTAGGTGAACATGTGTATTCCGCGAACGGCTTTCTTGCAGCGACGCCTCGACAAAGGGCTTCGGATTTAATGAAGATGTTTAAAAATCCAGAAGTGAAATGGATTTTACCTACTCGCGGTGGCGTCGGAGTGGCAGGTATTTTGCCATTCCTTGATTTTAACGTCATTAAGCAAAATCCTAAAATTGTTTCAGGATATAGCGACATCACGGTGTTATTGAATGCATTGTTTGAGTATGGCGATCTCATCGGTTTTCAAAGTTTATTATTGTTAGATTTTATTCCAGAAACTCCCGCATATAATTTCAATCAATTCTTTGCAGCGACATCGACCGTTACGGCACCTTGGCAAATTAAGAATCCACCTGGGGTTCCGCTTCACGGATTGGTTCCTGGTAATGTTACAGGACCGATTATTGGTGGAAATCTTACATCATTCATGGGTACGTTAGGCACGTCTTATGAAATCAACACAGAGGGCAGAATATTTCTTTTGGAAGAGACCCATGAACCGATTAATACGGTGTATCGATACGTAAACCACTTAGTGATGGCAGGGAAATTTGACGATTGCGCAGGCATTATTATGGGGCAATGCACGAACTGTAGTTCCGCCTACGGGAAAAGTTACGTAGATTTGATCAATGATTTTCTAGTTCCACTCGGCAAACCGTTAATGACCAACTTAGCCACCGCACATGGTTTCTATAAGGCTACGATACCTATTGGGGCTAGTGTTCGTATGAATACAGAAAATCAAACGTTAACGGTGACGGAGCCTGTGGTAAAGTAGGTGCGAGATCCATAGAAAAAATTACTGATAAACGTCAGATGTAGGGTATACTAATAAAGTAAGAAAATCTAGTTCAGTAAAAAACGACGTACATGTGTTGAATAGATGGTCTTCCAAGATGACAGGGACAGTAGGTGAATACAATGGGGAAGTATCAATTGGATAGTAAAGGTAAGGCGTCTGTGGCAAAGTATCATGAAAAAAACAAGCCGGCCCAGTTTGATAAAAAGCAACAACTTGATAAAATACGTACCGCGTATTTGGAAAAAAAGAAAAAACAAGCGGATGCATAAGTGTCATCTGGTACTTGATTTTCATATCCAAACAGGAAAAACTCTCAGCATGTAGTGCGGAGAGTTTTTGTATTCCAGTCATTGCGATTTTTAACTAAATTTTTTCGTAATTAATCCAATTTGATATCGTAAATTAGTAATTGTTGATATGATTAAGGTATATTCTGCATGAAAAGGCAGTAGACTGCAGAAAATACTTAACAAGGTGTGAATTGTATTGAATCTTTTAAATGTAAGAAAAGGCCAATTCGTTTATTATCAAAATAAGCTGCATAAAGTCTATTCTGTAAAAGCCTTTTTTAAGCAGTCGGTTCATTTGATCCGGCTCGAAGACTTTGAACAACAGTTGGCAACGGCTAAAGAAATCAATTTGTATAAACCAAAACATTTAGATAGTTTTGTCGTGAATCATAAACGATATACTTTGCATAAAGATGAGAAAGCTAAAGTAGGCGATTATATATTAATCATCAATCCGCAGCCAGATTCTTTAGATCATCACCATCTACATGCGATTGAAATGGTGTCTTCCATTGAACGTCATGGCGTTATCAGTAATAAATCCAATGGTATTAAACATAACGAGTATTGGGTGATGATGCCAGGGCTTCAAGACGGTGCAAATATTATTGATTTGGAAATTCCAGATGCTGATTATATTACGGAACAAGTAGAAGAAAAGTCGAAGGTCATTGTGCCTGAAGCGCATCAACCTAAAATAGGTGAAGTGTACCAATGCAACACAAAAAAACCGATTCTACAGGCGATGGTTGTGGCGATCCAAGGAGAGACGGTTTATTTAGGCGGGAATATCGAAGTGAATATGAATGAGTTGAATGACGGTGAATCGTGGAGCTTAGTTCATGGGAAGTTGCTTCCGTGAGTTGGGTACGCCTACACTACTTAGAAACCATTCATGAATGTATGGAGAATAGGTAGGCGACAGGTTTTAACTTGCTCGAGAAATTTAACTGTATATCCTGGTAAATACTAAAAAGAGTGGATTGGGCTGTATGCCTGATCCACTCTTTTTACATACATCATTGTTGCATTTTACCCGCAGTATATCCGCCATCCACCGCAAGTGTGACACCGCTAATTGATTTTGCGAAGTCTGAGCATAGGAATACCACAGCATTCGCTTGTTCTTCTGCGGTAGACATTCTTCCGGCTGGAAGGGAAGCCAGTACGCCTTGGTATTGTTCTGGCGAAGTTTTGGACCAGCTTTCAATAGCCGGTGTAATCGTTGCACCTGGCGCAATAGAATTGATCGTAATACCTTGTTGGCCGTATTCTAATGCTACCGATTTCGTAAGGCCTGCAATGGCATGTTTAGACGCTGTATACGGCGCCATGTTTGGTGAGCCTTCAATACCCGCACCCGATGCTGTATTGACGATTGCACCGCCGCCTGCTTTGAGCATAGCGTTTACTTCATGCTTGATGCAGTAAAACGTGCCGTACAGATTGACTTTAAGCGTAATATCCCAGTCTTTCGAATCCATTTCTCCAATTGGCTTTAACCCTTTGTTAATGCCTGCATTGTTATGTGCAAAGTCTAGCTTGCCAAATGTTTCAACTGTTTTATTTACCAGTCCGATTACTTGTTCTTCATCACTTACGTCACATTTGAAAAAAGCTGCTTCCCCGCCAAAATCTTGGATCAGTTGCACGGTTTCTTGCCCTGCTTCCTCACTGACGTCAGAGATCATCACCTTTGCGCCTGCTTTTGCTAATGCAATGGCAGTGGCTCTTCCGATACCTGAACCCGATCCTGTTACTAGTCCTGCTTTACCTTCCATAACTCCTACCATGAAAAACACTCCTTTTCGTTACTGTTCTTTATAGGTTACATACATGTTTACGACTACCCATTTCATTGGATAGATTGGGTCCTGCTTTTTCTATTGAACAACATACGCCCAACTGGTTGTGAAATCAACTATATGGTTTAGAACGGTACCAGGTCCCCACACAATTTAGAAACAATTTAACATGTACTTCTTCATACCAAGTTGGGTGCGTTTCATCTGCGAGATTAAGGGAATAGTATATTTTTTACAAGTGATACAAAATAATACGTTAAGTATATGCATATAATTTACATACAGGCTGAGGGCAACCAGCTTCCACTAGGCTTGTGAACTGGCGGCGTTGCCTATATAAGCGCTGGTAAGTAAAAAAGGAGGAATTTTGATGGAGTGGGATTATGAATATGATGTCATTGTAGTCGGTTCAGGAGCATCGGGATTTTCGGCAGCGATCACGGGAAAGAAGGAAGGCTTGAAGACGGTTCTAATTGAAAAGGAGAAAGTATTCGGAGGAGCGTCAGCACTTTCGGGGGGCGGTGTGTGGATTCCGAACAATCGCTATTTAGTCGAAGGGGGAGTACAGGACAGTTTTCAAGAGGCCAAGACGTATTTGGATGCTACGGTCGGTGACAAGACTTCGGATGAGATGAAAGAGACTTATTTGAAGAAAGGGATCGACTTGATGGATTATCTCCATGAAACATCCGAGTATATGCGGTTTACGTATGCCAAAGATTACTCAGACTATTATCCTCACTTAGCAGGTGGAAAAGGTGAAGGACGTTCGATTGAGCCGACAGTTTTTAATCTAAACAAGCTCGGCAGTTGGAGAGCGCGGATGAAGCCTCCTGCGATGGATACGAAAGGATTCGTTATGACAGGCCAGGATTTCCGTCATATTAATATGATTACGAGAACGTGGACGGGAAAGAAGAGAAGCTTGACGCTTGGTTGGCGTTTGGTCAAGCACTTGGTTTTGAGAGCCAATTATTCGGCTTTAGGCCAGGCATTAATTGGTAGGCTTGCGATGACATATAAAGAGCTGGGCGGTGAGCTATGGCTAGACAGTCCGTTCGTTGATTTCATTATAGAGGACGATTCAATTGTCGGTATCAAGGTTATGAAAAACGGTGAAGAAACGCGCGTGAAGGCATCGAAGGGAGTCATTTTTGCTTCGGGTGGATTCTCCCAGAAACAGTCGTATCGTGAGAAGTATCTTCCAGCGCCGACGGATAAAAATTGGACATCCTCTCCGCAAGGGCAAACAGGGGATTTATTGGAACCTGCACAAGAGCTTGGTGCGAAACTTGGCTTCATGGATAAGGTGTGGGGCGCGCCGTCCATCATTGACCATACAGGCATGCCATTTTTCTTAGTGGCGGACCGGGCTATTCCGTCTATGATTATTACAGATCAAGATGGCAACCGTTATATCAATGAGCCGACGCCATACCACGAATTTGTGGATACGATGTATGCACATCATAACAAGACAGGTGGCAAGGCCATCCATTCATGGATTATCCTAGATCATAAGGCAAAGAAACGTCATCTTTTCGCGGGGTTGTTCCCCGGACAAGATTTCCCTAAAGAATATTATGAACATAGTGTAGTTCTAAAGAGCGAAACGATTGCAGGATTGGAAGAGCAATTGGCGATGCCAAAAGGGAATCTGGTGAAGACGGTTGAACGGTTCAATGGATTTGCGAAGACTGGAAAGGATTTGGATTTCCATCGAGGCGAAACTACGCATGATCAGTATTACGGCGACCCGACATTGAAAAACCCCAATCTCGATGCGCTCAATAAAGGACCTTTTTACGCATTGAAGATTTATCCGGGAGATATTGGAACGAAGGGCGGCGTCGTCATTGATACGCATGCCTGTGTACTGAAAGAGGATGGTACGCCAATAAAAGGGCTGTACGCGTGCGGCAACTGTTCGGCTGCCGTCATGGGTGAATCGTATCCAGGACCTGGCGCGACAATTGGACCTGGCATGACATTCGGCCATATCGCAGCTCTTCATTGCAAAGAGAACTAGAAGTATAGATTGATACTTTTATGTGTTAATGGGAAATATTCGTGAAAGACCAAGACTTTATTTGAAGAGTTAACTAAGTAGTCTATATAGTGATGGAGAAATATAGGGGGGATATACTATGAAGCTGTTAACTAGATGGTCCAACACGTTAATGGAACGATATTTACCAGATCCATATATTTTCGTTGCTATTTTAACATTGGTTGTATTTGGGCTCGGTCTAGGATTCACGGATTCCGGTCCGCTCGACATGGTCGTGCATTGGGGAGATGGATTCTGGGGTCTTTTATCCTTTACGATGCAAATGGTTATTGTGCTAGTCGCGGGTTATGTTTTAGCAATTAGCCCTGTATTCAAGAAATTATTAAGCACGCTTGCAAGTATCGCCAAATCACCTGGTTCCGCCATTATACTCGTTTCCGTTGTAGCATTGATCGCTTGTTGGATTAACTGGGGGTTCGGTCTTGTTATTGGGGCTCTTTTTGCAAAAGAAATCGCAAAGAAAGTAACGAATGTGGACTACCGCCTATTAATTGCTAGTGCTTATTCGGGTATGATTATTTGGCATGGTGGTCTAGGTGGTTCCATTCCGCTGTCGATTGCGACTGAAGATCATCCATTCGCTGATATAATGGGTGTTGTTCATACATCTGAAACGATATTCTCCACGTACAATCTACTCATTGTCGTGGCGCTTCTCATTATCATTCCGATTTTGAATCGTTTCATGATGCCAAAACCTGAAGATACCGTTACGGTGGATCCGAAACTATTAGAAGAGCCTATCGAAGTGGAGAAAGATACAGATTACACGCCGGCTAGCAAACTTGAAAACAGTGTCATAATTTCCATGCTCATTGGTGCGCTTGGTGTCATTTATCTCGTCCAGCATTTCATTACGAAAGGGTTCGATTTAAACTTAAATATAGTGAATTTTATCTTCTTGATCCTTGGCGTCATTTTTCATGGTACACCGAAACGTTTTCTTGCGGCTGTTACGACTGCGGTGAAAACAGCGGGTGGCATCATCATTCAATTCCCGTTCTACGCAGGGATTATGGGCATGATGGTGGCTTCAGGATTAGCTGGTGTCATGTCCGAATGGTTTGTTTCCATTTCGACAGAAAGTACGTTTCCATTATTCACTTTCTTTGCAGCAGGGCTGGTGAACTTTTTCGTACCGTCCGGTGGCGGGCAGTGGGCAGTGCAAGCGCCTATCATGTTGGATGCGGCACAGACACTCGGCGTGAGCTATTCGAAGACCGCTATGGCGATTGCATGGGGTGACGCCTGGACGAATATGATTCAGCCGTTCTGGGCTTTGCCGGCACTTGCGATCGCAGGACTTCGTGCAAAAGATATTATGGGCTTTTGCATTTTCGTCCTTGTAGTGAGCGGAGCTATTATTAGTATTGGTTTATATTTCTTTTAATGAATGTAAAACGACTGGGGTTATTCTCGGTCGTTTTTTGGCGTAACGGAATGTTTCCTATTTCATTCAGCAATCGGTATACTAGAAACGACGGAACGAATATACGTTCTTCATTCGACCGTACACTATACAGCTAGAGAGGTTTACATATGAAAGGCACTTCACATCTATTGATCGGTACAGCAGTCGGGGCCGTCGCGGGATACGCTGTGCAGCCTGATATCAAGACGGCGTTGATTGGCGCGGCGGTCGGTGGAATATCGGGCGTTGTTCCGGATCTTGACACCAACGGGCTCGCGAGCAACAGTATCACACTGAGTAAGAAAGTCAGCAAATGGCTGATGGAGACTGCTGGCATCGTGATTTTACTGACGCTCATCTTTCAAGTATTTACAGAGGGACTGAGCCGAGATATTTATGTGTATGGCGGTATCGGTCTCCTGCTACTTATTGTTTCACGGATCATCACACAACGACGGATGCTCACGATTACCGGTATTCTCGTCATGCTTCTTGGTTTCGTCCTTGGCCAGTCGTTAGGCATTTTACTCGCTGGTAGCTATATAATCATTGCATCGTTCTTGCCGCATAGGTCATATACGCATTCTATTATGGGGATGGTGTTCTATGCGTATATTTTGAAGCATTTGTATGCTGAGTGGCCGATTGATGGTCTGATTGCTGCAGGGCTTGCGGGGTATGTTAGTCATTTGCTTGCGGATATGAAGGTCCTTCCTGTTAATCGGCGGGGAGTTAAATGGTTTATGCCTTTGTGGAATCGGGAGTTTTAGGGTGTGACACGGTTTGTTTTGGTACCAGGTCCCGACACAATTCAAAAACAATTCAGAATTGTGTCTGGGGTGGGTATGTAAAACTATTGAATACTAGATGGTAATAGGCATCAGATTCTTGACAATGCTAAATTGTTTGAGGGTCTGGTGCTTTTTTATTCAGAGTAGTACCGGAAATTGATACTTATAATTAAATTAAATTAATATATGTTGAAACTTTTTTGAGCAATTGCCGTCTGTACGGCGAAATCGAGATCATTGAATGGGGGAATGGAAATGGAAGAAAATCAAAAAAAGAAAAAGCCATTTTATAAAAAGTGGTGGGTTTGGTTGATCGCAATTGTCATTATTCTATCTGCTGTCAACAGTAGCGATGAGGACAATGAGGTGGCAGACCAAGAGGAGAGTAAGCCGGTTGCTGCTGAGCCAGTACAGGATGATCTGAAAAAGGAAGAGACAGAAACTTTTGAACCAGTAGAAGAAGAGAAGCCGGTAGAGGATGATGTTCCGAGTGAACATAAATCCGCTTTGAAAAAGGCAGAAACGTATGCTAAAACGATGAATATGTCTAAAAAAGCTATAACTGAACAATTAACTTCGGAATATGGAGAAAAGTTTTCAGCGGAAGCAGCAGAATATGCAATGAGTCGTCTTGAGTTTGATTGGAAGGCAAATGCGTTGAAAAAGGCTGAAACCTATTCTGACACTATGCATATGTCAAAACAAGGCATACATGAACAACTCACTTCTGAAAATGGAGAAAAGTTTACTGACGAAGAAGCCCAGTACGCAATGGAAAATCTACAAGCTGATTATAATGAAAATGCCCTAGCAAAAGCGAAGACGTATCAAGAAACGATGAGTATGTCACCTGAAGGAATAAGAGATCAGTTGACTTCTTCATATGGTGAAAAGTTTACACAAGAAGAAGCTAATTATGCTATTGAGAATTTAGATAAGTAGAGCGTAACTATATATTGATTGAAATTTTTCATGAGGTACCAGTTCCCGATACAATTTAAAATTGTGTCGGAACCTGGTACCTCATTTGTTATTGACTTTACTTTGAATAAACTTCAACTTAAGCCAGCAGCGGAATTATTCAAAAAGATGCATATTACGACAACATACACCTATTTATTTCTCATGATCTCTTTTGTCAAACTTTGTGGAAAACGTAGTCAGCAACACGATGAAAACAGGTAATAGACTCCATAAAAAGAAACCCCATTGCTGTGTAAATAGAGATAATAGTAAGAAGAAAGCAAGTGCGATGATTGAAATATATACAGTGCGTTTCTGATATTTTTTCATTTTGCACGCTCCTTTTTGTGATACTGGTACTAATCATCTTATCATAAATAGCCTGGTGAAATGCCGATCTGATTGACTAGTTTGATAATAATAACAATCTTGAGAGACCTGGTACTTGTAAAAAATACTCAAACGTTAAAAATTGACTTGACATTCAAAGTCTGAAAATTCATAATGCACGTAAGGTAGAAACTGGCAGCATGAAGGAGGTGAGAAGGTCATGTCATTACGAGAGAAGAAAGTGGAAAAGAAAAAAGAGGAGATTCGCCAATCTGCTATGAGTGTTATTGCGGAAAAGGGATATCATGCCACGACGATGGAAGATATTGCAGCGAAGTTACTCATGACGAAGGGGTCCGTTTACTATTATTTTAAAGATAAAGAATCACTTGTGTATGAGAGTCATAAACTACTGTTGGAACAAAGTATGGAGCACCTCCAACATGTGTTGGCAGAAGAACTTCCTTCTGTAGCAAAACTTCGGAAGGCTATGGTCGTTCACATGGAGTATGTCATTTCAGAAAGAACAGATTTCTTTATTGGGGTTAAACCGGATCAAGTGTTTGAAGGGGCGCATTTACAAGAGATCTTACGGCTTAGAAATCAATACAGTGACTGTATGGACAGACTGATTCAACAAGGGGTGGAAGACGGAAGTTTTGTACAAGTAGATATTAAGATTGTGAATCATATTATCCTAGGGGCGATGAATCATGCAGTCATCTGGTATTCTCCAAAAGGTAGTAAAAGTATAGAAGAATTGGCTAATTCCATTGCGGATTATTTATTGAAAATTCTATTGTAGGACTAGATATCAAAAGGATAAGAAAGGGAGCGAAGTATATATGAACATGGATTATGTGTCAGCGGTAATTACAGGAGGCGCTTCAGGACTTGGGGAAGCTACTGCGAGGGAGATTATTGCGGCAGGGGGAAAGGTAACAATTTTGGATTTACAAGAAGAACGTGGGAATAAACTGGTCAAAGAACTCGGAGATGGTGCATCATACGTCAAGACGGATGTCACGAGTACGGAAAGTGTTCAAGCGGCTTTGGATCATGCGGTGAGCACTTTCGGCAAAATCAATGCCGTCGTCAATTGCGCGGGTATTGGGGTGGCGGAGAAAACCTATAGCGGCAGAAAAGGTGCGCATGATCTGGGGAACTTCAGCAAGGTCATTCAAATTAATTTAATTGGGACGTTTAATACGATTCGTCTCGCTGTTGAACATATGACGAAAAATGAACCGAATGATCAAGGAGAAAAAGGATTCATTGTGAATACGGCGTCTGTGGCCGCATTTGACGGACAAATTGGTCAAGTGGCGTATGCGGCATCTAAAGGTGGAATCGTCAGTATGACCTTGCCGCTTGCGAGAGATTTGGCTTCAGAAGGCATTCGCGTCATGACGATTGCACCGGGCTTGTTTGAAACCCCGATGTTCGCTTCATTGCCGGAGAAAGCTAAAGAATCCCTCGGTGCGATGGTGCCTTTTCCTTCACGGCTCGGCTACCCGGATGAATACGCACAATTGGTGAAAAGTATTTGCGAAAATACGATGCTGAACGGGGAAGTCATACGTCTTGATGGAGCAGTCCGCATGCAACCTAAATAATCAGTGTCTATAGAAGATGTGAAATGTAAGGGCTTACAAAACTATGTGAGAAAGAGGGATTGACTATGAGAGAAGCAGTCATTGTGGAATGGGTCAGAACACCGGTAGGGAAAAGAAATGGTGTATTGAGCACAGTACGCGCGGAAGATTTAGCAGCCAAGCCGCTGGCGGAAGTCGTTAAACGAGCGGGCATTGATGCGGAGCTAGTAGAGGATGTCATCTTCGGCTGTGTATCGCAAGTAGGGGAACAATCATTTGATATCGCTCGGGTTGCAGCTTTGCAGGCAGGATATCCAGTGGAAGTACCGGGAACGACAGTGGACAGACAATGTGGGTCAAGCCAGCAAGCTGTACATTTCGCGGCGCAAGCGATTATCAGTGGCGATATGGATGTGGTGGTGGCTGGCGGCGTCGAAAGCATGTCACGAGTGCCGATGGGAAGCAGTCGGCTGGACGTGAAATTCAGCGAGGAAATCACATCGAAGTACGAAATGGTCCACCAAGGCGAGTCGGCAGAAAGAATTGCTGAACAATGGGAGATCTCAAGAGAAGAAATGGACCGCTACTCGCTCGAAAGCAATAAGAAGGCTGTGAATGCACGGAAAGAAGGGCGGTTTGATCGAGAAATCATGCCGATTGAAGTAACACTTCCTGACGGTACAAACTTAATAGTGAAAGATGATGAAGGGCCGAGAGAAGATACGACGATGGAGAAATTGAGTTCATTACAAACTCCCTTTAGAGAACATGGTGATGTAACGGCTGGAAACTCCAGTCAGATTAGTGACGGAGCCAATGCAATTCTGTTAATGTCACGCGAAAAGGCAGAAGAACTCGGATTGAAGCCGAGGTTTAAAGTACTGACTCGCGTAGTGGTAGGTTCTGATCCGACGCTTATGCTGACAGGGCCGATCCCCGCGACTCAAAAGGCTTTGGAAAAGTCAGGACTAACACTTGATGATATTGACATTTTTGAAGTCAATGAAGCCTTTTCTGTAGTGACGATTGCCTGGTTGAAAGAAACAGGTGCCGATCCAAAGAAACTAAATCCAAACGGTGGAGCCATCGCTCTTGGTCATCCGCTTGGCGCAAGTGGCGGACGCTTGATGAGTACGATGATGAGTGAATTAGAAAGAACGGGCGGCCGTTACGGACTGCAGACGATGTGTGAAGGGCATGGCATGGCAAATGCGACGATCTTGGAACGATTAGATTAATTGGATGATGAATGAAGATGCGTAAAGGAGAGGTTTCAATGCCATTAGAATCTATTCGGGTACTCGATTTATCCCGCTTGTTACCGGGGCCGTATTGTTCGATGCTACTTGCGGATTTTGGTGCAGAGGTGATCAAAATTGAAGAGCATCACACCGGAGACTATGCGCGAGCAGAATTGCCTAAGGTAGGGGAAGTGAGTGCACTTTTTCATTCATTGAATCGTAATAAAAAGAGTATTTGTCTGAATTTAAAAGACGTGGAAGACAAAGAACGTTTTAAGCAGCTTGTCAAAGATGCGGATGTTGTGATCGAATCGTTCCGACCAGGCGTTATGAAGCGGCTCGGATTGGATTATGAAGTGTTGAATGAAATCAATCCAGGGCTTGTGTATTGTGCGATCACGGGTTACGGACAGGACGGCCCATACGCTACTCTGCCCGGTCATGATTTAAATTACATTGGTTATGCGGGCCTGCTAGATGCGATGGGGGAACGACACGGTGCGCCACAAATTCCTGCTACGCAAATTGCAGATATTGGAGGGGGTGCGTATCCCGCAGCAATGGGAATCATGCTGGCATTGTTTGAAAGACAGAAGACAGGTATTGGGCAAATGGTCGATATTTCGATGATGGATGGTGTGCTTTCGTGGATGCCTACATTCTTTCCGGGATTTCTTGCGACAGGGCAACAGCCGCAAAGAGGTGAACTAGATTTAAGTGGTAAGCGTGCGTCTTATGCGGTGTACGAAACGAAAGATCACAAATGGTTGGCTGTCGGTGCATTTGAATTAAAATTTTGGCGTGCGTTTTGCGAAGTCATTGGAAAAGAAGAGTTCACAGAGAACTTGCATGACCCGGTAGACGTCCAGCTGCAGATGAAAGAAGAAATTGCTGCGATTTTATTGCAGAAGACAAGCGCGCAATGGATGGAAATATTCGATGAGGTCGCGGCGTGTGTAACACCGGTTCTGTCGTTCGAAGAAGTACTTGATGATCCACAAGTTAAGGCCCGGGGGATGATTCAGGAAGTAGAGGATCCAGAAATTGGACCAGTGAGGCATATCGCAACGCCCATTAAGTTGTCGAGAACACCTGGCAAAATTCAAAATCTAGCGCCTTCGCTAGGTGAGCATACAGCCGCAGTACTTGGAGAATAGTAAGTAGAACTCGATCCGTATGATGTTGCCGTTGGTATTGAAGGAAGGACTTTTCGCGTCTGGAAAACAACAACTATTTACGAGGATCGACGTTATACGTATCGCGAGCTGAATCAAGAGGTGAATAAACTGTCACATGGACTCATTCAGCATGGTGTGAAAAAAGGTGATAAAGTAGCGCTCATGATGAAAAACTCCGATACATTTATCATCGTTTACTATGCCATTTTAAAAGCAGGGGCGATTACGGTACCTGTGAATTTCCGCTTAACCGCTATCGAAGTGTCGTATATATTGGATGATAGTGATGCGCGTGTTGTGCTGTTTGATGAAGAGTACGCTTCATTGATTGATCAAGCAAATGCATCAGGGAAAGTGTTGAAATATCGCATTCGGGAAGCATTAGTTTCCAATCGACCTGTTAATCCTCATGTATAAAAATAGAAGCTTTCTTAAAGGGGAGTAAAGGAGTGTCATATGCATGATGAGACCATTTATGACAGAAGAGCATGAACAGCTTCGAAAATCCGTACGTAAATTTTTACAGAAAGAAGCCGTACCTTATATAGAGAAGTGGGAGAAAGAAAAACAAGTCCCTCGATCATTTTGGAAGAAAGCTGCTGCTCAAGGGTTGATCGCACCGTCTGTTGAAGAAAAATACGGCGGGATAGGCGCGGATTTTGGCTATGCTGTCGTCATTAGTGAAGAGTTTGAAAAAGTGGCAAGCGGTATCGGTGGAATTGGACTGCATAATGATATTGTTATTCCTTATATACAATCTTTTGGTTCGGATGAACAGAAAGAACGTTGGCTCACGAAAGCTGTAACCGGAGATATGATTAGTGCCATTGCAATGACGGAGCCAGGCACAGGTTCTGATCTCGCTGCAGTTCAGACAACGGCGATAAAAAAGGGAGACCGTTACATTATGAATGGGGAAAAGACGTTCATCACCAATGGCTTTTCTGCCGACTTCGTCATTGTCGTCTGTAAAACGGATCCTACCGCCTCACCTGCTCATAAAGGCATCAGCTTGCTCGTAGTGGAAGAAGGAATGCATGGGTTTACAAGAGGGAAGAAGCTGAATAAGGTAGGACAACATGCGAATGACACGAGTGAATTGATTTTTGGAGATGTATCGATCCCTGCAGAAAACCTTCTGGGCGAGGAAGGGAAAGGGTTCTACTATTTGATGGAGAAATTGCAACAAGAACGTTTGATGTGCTCCATTCAAAGTGTAGCTTCTGTGCAGCGAATGATTGATATAACGTTAGCGTATGTGAAAGAGCGACAAGCTTTCGGTCAGCGAATTGGTGATTTCCAAAACACGCAATTTAAGATGGCAGAGATGCAAACGAAAGCAACCATTGGTCAAACATTTGTTGATCGTTTAATTATCGAGCATATGCGGGGCAAAAACGTAGTAGATGAAGTATCGATGGCCAAATGGTGGACGAGTGATTTGGCGCAAGACGTGGCGATCCAATGTATGCAATTTCATGGCGGCTACGGCTATATGGAAGAATACGAGATCGCCAGAAGGTATCGTGATGTGGCAGTTAATTCGATTTATGCGGGGACAAATGAAATTATGAAAGTGATTATCGCGAAGAATATGGGACTTTGAAGCAAGGTGGGTGAGTGAAATATACCAACATATTATCCGCAAAAAAACGCGATGAACAACTCATCGCGTTTGTATAGTTTATGGTTGAATCAATACTTTAATACAACCGTCTTCTTTCTTATCAAAAATGGAATAAGCATCTGCTGCGTCTTCCAATTTTACTTTGTGTGTAATAATATCTGTCGGATCGAACTCTTTTGCTTCGATCTTTTTAAATAGCTCAGGCATTAAGTGAATGACAGGTGCTTGGCCCATTTTCAATGAAACGTTACGTGTGAAGAAATCACCGAGTGGGAAATTGTTTGCATCTGTTGCGTAAACGCCTGTTAATTGAACGGTACCAAATTTCCGTACGACTTCTGAAGCTGTGACAATCGGGCTGATTGTGCCGAATTGATTATCTCCACTAGATCCGAACGTTTCGCCTGGTTGTACCGTTCCGTCCATCCCTACACAATCAATGACGACGTCTGCGCCACCTTTTGTTTCTTCATGCAATAATTTGCCGATCTCGTCATGTTCTTTAAAATTATACGTTTCTACTTTATTCGTTTTCTTGGCATGCTCTAAACGATAATCGACGTGGTCTACTGAAATGACTCGTTTCGCTCCTTGCATCCAAGCAAATTTTTGTGCCATTAATCCAATAGGGCCGGAGCCGAGAATTATGGCGGTATCGCCTTTTTTCAATCCGCTATGAAGGACACTCCAATACGCTGTTGGAATGACGTCTGACAACAACGCAAGATGTTCGTCATCCAGTTCGCTATTTTCCGGAACTTTAAATGATGTGAAGTCCGCGTATGGAACACGTAAATACTCCGCTTGGCCACCTGGGTAATTTCCATTGGGCTCAGCAAATCCAAATAGCCCTCCTACTTCACCGTGTGGATTGGATTCATCACATTGACTTTCCATTTCATGTTGACAGAAGAAACATTCTCCGCACCCTATATTAAATGGAATGACGATTCGGTCGCCTTTCTTTAAAGTTTTGACTTCAGAACCTACTTCTTCGACAATTCCCATTGGCTCATGCCCGACTACATAATCTTTCTCGGGCACAATTCCGCCATGATACAGATGCAAGTCTGATCCACAAATACCGCTTGTCGTAATGCGTACGATTACATCACTATTTTCTTGGATACTAGGAGCTTTCACTTCTTTTGTGACCATTGATTTCTTACCTTGAAATGTTACTGCTTTCATACCATCACATCCTTTTTGCATTGTGCTTACTTTGTACCCGCCTATCTACTAGGTAAACTACGTAAATGAGAATATGGTTATTGATTCCTAGTTGAGGAGTAAAGGAGTAGATAGAAAGAATGAGAAACATAACTGTGTAAGTATGTTAAGCGAAGTGTTATAAAGGGAAGTGAAGAACAAGGAGGGATTCATTCATGTTACAAGAAAATGAAATGAAACACTTACAACGATCTGTCGATTTGGCGGAAATAGCTCTCCATAAAGGAGATCAGCCATTTGGTTCGGTGTTGGTTTCAGCGAATGGTGAAGTGCTAGCTGAAGATCATAATCGTACAAGTGGGGGAGACCCGACGCAACATCCAGAATTTGCTTTAGCGCGCTGGGCTGCAGACCATATGGATGCAGAAGATAGAGCGAAGGCGACAGTATTTACGTCAGGTGAGCATTGCCCGATGTGTGCGTCAGCCCATGGATTAGTCGGTTTGGGACGGATTGTGTATGCGAGTTCATCGAAACAGTTAGCCCAGTGGAAGAAAGAGATGGGGGTGACGACGCCTGCTCCTGTGAAAAGTTATCCGATTCAAGAAATGGTTCCTGCTATTGAAGTAGTCGGGCCGATAGAAGGGTATACAGAGCAAGTGCGTGAGTTGCAACGGCAGTACTTTCAGAAGAATAACTGAGATGATTTATGCGAGGAGAGCCAGTTGTTTTGGCTCTCTTTTTATGTTTATAGCTTCCATAAGATGATCGCTTTAAAACTAATTTGACATGGAAAGTGTAAGGATACACTTCTACGAGCGCTACTTGTTCATCGGGGTGCACGCTGATTTTGGTTTAGAAGGAGATGTTCCGGGGAAATATTGTACCTAAAGGAAATCACTTGTCAGTTCCTACTAGTAAAAAACTTACTGAAAAGGATGATGTGTGGATGGATAAGCATAATCAGCAGAGTCACAAGCAAGACAAGAAAGATCAGCAGCTGGAGCCATACCGTAAAGAAAACACTGGACCCGGCAAGCAAATGACTGAGGAAAGCGGCATGAAAGTATCTGATGATCAAAAGTCATTGCGTGCGGGAAAACGTGGGCCTCTTCTCATGCAAGATTTTCATTTTTATAAGAAGCAATCGCATTTCCACCGTGAGCGGATACCTGAGAAAGTAGTCCATGCAAGAGGTTTTGGTGTCTATGGAGATTTCGAGGTCTATGAGTCTATGAAAGATTACACGAAGGCAAAGTTCTTGCAGAATGTGGGAGAGAAAACGCCTGTTTTCGTCCGTTTTTCCAATTTTGTTGGAAGCAAGGGCTCAAAAGATACAGCCGTAGATATTCGCGGCTTCGCGGTAAAATTTTATACAGAAGAAGGGAATTATGATTCACTTTCATTGCAATTTCCTGTTTTCGTCCTATCCGACCCGATGAAATTCATGGAAGTGACACATGCCGCCAAGCCTAACCCAAAGACCGATCTGCCTCAGGCAACGGTCGCACACGATAATTTCTGGGATTACGTTGTCAGTAATACTGAGTCCGCTCATATGATCATGTGGCTGATGTCGATGCGAGGACGGCCAAGAAGCTGGCGGATGATGGAAGGTTATCCAGTCAATACTTTCCGTTTCGTAAATGATCAAGGTGTGTCGACTTTCGTCCGTTTTGTATGGAAGCCGAAACTCGGAGTTCACTCCCTTAAGCTGGATGAAGCCAATCTGATAGGCGGTGTAGATCCTGACTATCATAGACGTGACATAGTTACAGCGATCGAAACAGGTTCCTACCCTGAATACGAACTAGGCGTACAGCTGATCGCGGAGGAAGATGAATTCAAGTATGACTTTGATATTCTAGATGATACGAAGTTATGGCCTGAAGAGGTGATCCCTGTTAAGATCATCGGGAAGATGACATTGAACCGCTTGGTTGACAATTTCTTCGCTGAAGAGGAACAGTCTGCATTCAATCCGTCAAATGTCGTACCAGGTATTGAATTTTCGAATGATCCCGTACTACAGGGCCGTTCATTTGCTTATCGAGACACAGAACTTTACCGTCAGAATACACCGAACTACGAAGAGCTACCAGTCAACCGACCCATCGCAGAAGTGAATAATAATCTTCGTGACGGTTCTTACAAGGTTCCGATTGACACTGGCACTGTTCATTATCACAATAATTCACTTGCTAATAATACGCCCGCTGAAACCCCACCGGAAGAAGGTGGATATGAAAATTATCCCGGCAAAGTTGAAGGAAATATTACTCGTGAACAACCGAGCGATTCATTCGAAGATCATTTCACGCAGGCCCGAATATTCTGGAACAGTCTAAGCAAGCCGGAAAAAGACGACCTCGTTGAGTCTTTCAGCTTTCATATCGGCAGTGTAAACAATCAAGACCTTCGTCAAAAAAGTGTCGAGATGTGGGCGAATGTGGATGAGGAGATGGCTGCACAGATTGCAGATAATGTTGGCGTAGACAAGCCGAAGACTAAGCAAGTTAAAACGGACAAGAGCTATCCTTCCCTCAGCCAGCTCAATTCTCCGCATTCCCCGATGACACAGAAGGTCGGTGTTTTAGTCGGCAACGGGTTTGATGGAAAAGAATTAAATAACACACTGGATATGCTCGCCAAAAACGGTGTCTTGATCGAAGTAGTTTCCGAAAAACTAGGAGCAGTAAAAGGTGACGATGGTACCGAACTCGTCCCTGCCAAGTCATTTTTGACATCGCACCCTGCGCTATATGATGCCATTTATGTCGTAGGTGGCACATCTGCAAATCAGATGATGTTCGATCAGCATATCGAAGACTTTATTCGTATGCAGTTTATGCATTTAAAACCGATCGGCGTGGCATCAGGCCAGGAATCATTCATCCAAGATCAAGACGCACCCGGCATCATAACAGCCGCTGATAACTCAAATTTCCCTGAAAAGTTTCTCGAAGCCATCGCGAAAAAACGTTTTTGGAATCGGATTTGATGGGTATTAGCGTAATGAAAGAGCGCTATCGTGAAAGTCTAACGGGTTTGGTTAATGGGAAAAAACGTTAAAAGCAATGCAAACAGCAACCTAATGGGTGTATGTTTCGGCAATGGATTGACAATAGAAATACAAATAAACGCTCGTTTTCGAGCGTTTATTTGTTATGTTTTGCTGATGATAAGTGCGCATTGTTTGTTTAACCATTTGTGCTCTATTACTGAATCGGGTGCAAAACTCTTATACAATAATTGCGCCCTTTAATTAGATAGTGGTTTTAAACCGTTGATCTGCGCTGCAGCCGGACGCGTTCCGGAGGGCGTGCGGTGAACCACACCGCTCCGCTTTGCTTCGCCGGGTGTTTCACCTGTCACGCTGATCCTCCCGGAGTCGCCGGCTTCCGCTCCGATCAACTAGCCAACTACAAAGAAATCTTCTCCATAAACGCGCCCGAATGTTTAAATATACTTTTTCCAAAACAACGGATTTCATTTTGAATACTGACGCTTAGAGTTAATTAAGCTAACAATAATTCCCAGAGTACTTGCTATTATAATTTTTATAAAAAATTTATTTAGAAGTCCATCAACTACATATCCTTTAAACTTTTGATACCATGTTGCTTCTGGAACCCAATCAATCACGGATCCTATCCCTAACATTGCAGGTAAACTTATTAATATATAAGCTAAAACAAACGTAATTAAAAACAGTTTTAGATTCATAATTGCCCCCTCTACGACTTAATTTATTATGGTATAAAGGTTAGTCGTAATTACTAAGGAAAAGTTACATACTTATGAATCTGGCCCGATTGCTTAATAACCAACCTGTATAGTTTATTCTAGCATAAAGTTCCTTTTCCACATCGACGTTTTCGATTATTCAAACTCTTTCTAGGAACCCATTCCATTCATCAATGAACAGGCATGTAACAACGTAATGAGCAGGGTCCATAAATTTATGTGTTTTTCTTAATCCTTCTGTCTGCTGTAAGGCGATTTACCTTCGATAGTTGTGTGTAACATGAATTCAAATACAAAAATAGGGACACCTATTCATGTACGAATGCGTCCCTGGATAGCTATGCATTTAAAAAAGCCTAACCACATACAGAACCCGTATCTCTACGAAAACAGCATGTTACCCATGCCGATTCACTTTATCAGACCGTGGCCAAATGAAGTAAGAAAGTGAGACGACGATATCAAGGCCTACAATAAGCGCCCATAATTTCAGCATTTGAGAGAGGGCTTCTGTTTTATTGGCATCTCCAATCAGGTAAATCATGACAAACAAGAACCCGCCACCGATGATCAAGGCTAGCACATGTTGCAACGCACCTTTTACGGAATGGCGCGCATGGGCATATCCTGTTTTCTTCTCAGGTTTTGTGCCTTGCTTCTTGATGTAGTAAAGAAAGCGTTCGTCCGCCCAGCGAATCATGCTTTTTCCGAATGCGATCGATACACCGAGATAAATCGCCGCAATGGCATGAACTTGTGTGGCAACCGCCCCGTTATACAGATCGGTAGCCGTGACGACTAATAATAGTAAATCGATGACTGGTGTTAATGCTAGGAAAAATAAACCGAGCCGTTTTTTGTTGAATACATATCGCGTAATGAGGCCCGCGAGAATGACAACCCAAAAGCCTATTTCACAAGCAATAATCGTCCAAGCAATGAAATCCATTCATTCACCTCTTTTTAAACGGTTATATTGGTTATGTGTATCATAGCATAAATATTCCGAATTGTTTTTGGACTTGACACAGTTTAATGTGTGAGGCGGGAGAGGCGCTCATCTACTTCAGGACATTTGATGGTGATCTCAATCTCCTCAAATTCCTTGGATTCTTCAATTTTCAGCTGTATGATCATCACCTCTATTTAGTCTTCATGGCTGAATCGTAACACGGCGATGAACATCGAACAATGGCTTTTATAGTGACCTGCATGTAGAGGGGGCTAAGTTGCATGAGTACGTGTTGCCATGTAATGGATTGGTAAATAACTGGACAAGTACTGTTTGTTCAGAAGATAATCAACGCAACGTACTATCGTGTGGATTCATGGTGTTCAATCAAAAATAAAGGGGGAGATAGGATGTTTGCAGCGGGACGAGAAGATATGCGGCAGATGGATCAGTATACGATAGAAACGCTCGGACTGCCGGGGACGGTGTTGATGGAAAATGCGGGAGCGAAAGTAGCGGATGAATTGTTGCGACGAGCTAGCGACATGCATGATGCGAAATTTCTAGTCGTGGCGGGTGGTGGCAATAACGGTGGAGATGGTTTCGTCATTGCGCGACGTCTGCTTGATGAAGGGAAACACTGTACGCTGTGCTTGGCTGTAGACCCGGTATACATACAAGGGGATGCGAAGGTGCATTTCGATGTGTATAGGAATCGGAAATTGCCGATTGTGTATGTGAATGAAGAGACGAGGCCCGAACTACAGCGCCTATTAATCGAGGCAGACTATATTGTGGATGCGCTACTCGGAACGGGTGCAACTGGCGAGATTCGTGAGCCGATCCGATCGGTAATTGAGCTAGTTAATCAATCAGGAAAATATGTTGTGGCGGTAGATGTGCCGTCAGGGGTAAATAGCGATACGGGAGAAGTGGCTGATTTGGCAGTGTGTGCAAATCAGACGATTACGTTCGTTGTGCCAAAAAAAGGTTTTTTTCTACAACAAGGACCACAATACATCGGAAATTGGAAAGCTGTGAATATTTCTGTTCCACTGTCGATTGTAGACGAGCTTTCGCTAACTTTACCGTGTGTGATCACGCAATCAGTCGCTTCAGCCGCTGTGCCGAAAAGACCGAAGCATGGACATAAGGGGACGTTTGGACATGTGCTCGTACTCGGAGGCTCGAAGTCCTATGTTGGCGCACCCATTTTTACAGCGAAAGCAGCTTTGCATTCAGGTGCGGGTTTGGTGACGCTCGGTGTACCACAAGGGATGTATCCAATGGCCGCTACGCAACTACCCGAAGCACTGTTTTGGCCTATGGAAGAAACAGATGGTCATTTTGGGAATCTTTTTCATGATGGAGAGACATTTCATTCATTTGATGTAGTAGCTGTTGGGCCGGGGTTGAGTCGGTTTGAAGGTGGCGAGTCGTGGATGCGTTCGCTATGGGAGTCGTTAAGTGGACAACCGGTTGTAGTAGATGCTGATGGATTGTTTTTGTCTCGAAATATGCTGGATATCATTTGTCGGTATGAAGGCCCTGTAGTATGTACACCACATCCCGGGGAAATGGCAATGTTGTTGAATACGACCGTTCAAGAGGTAGAAACGAATCGGCTGGAGATCGCGAAGCAGTTTGCTGAAGAACATCAACTGTATTTATTACTGAAAGGACATCGCTCAATCATTGCTACGCCTGACGGGGAAGTGTATATGAATCCGGTTGGCAGTGATGCGCTTGGCAAAGGCGGGTCAGGTGATGTGTTAACTGGTTTGATTGCCTCATTTCTTGCACAGGGGGCTACGCCAAAAGAAGCGATGATTGCCGCTGCTTATGTACATGCAGAAGCGGGTGAAAACCAGGCGGAAGTCTATTCGAATTACGGTGTAGTGGCGCCTGATATTATCGAAGGGTGTAAGGTTTTGTTGAAGGAATGGACGGAGTGAGCAAGTACTTGGCACGGAAAATTCATGATATGGAATCGAATACCCAACAGATAGTATTTTCTGTTGGGTTTTTTGATGTGCGATGTGGAACTATGTCCGATCGCAACAAATGATGCTATATAGTTGTATGAAAATTGTGGAAAGTGCGTGCGGTGAGTCAAAAATCATAGTATAATAGTATCGCTATTGACTGCTGATCTAGAAATTGAAGTGACATTGAGAAAAATGTAGCCGTATAATTTTCATGATTCAATACATAGATTGTGCAACATCTAAATAAAGGGGGCATTAGAAATGGAGAAAAGAAGTGATAGTTCGAAGAAAACTAGAGGCAATAAGAAAATTATTGTTCTATCTGTATTGTCTGTAGTAGTTTTAGTAGTCGGTGTATTTTTGTTTATGACCATTAAAGACAACCGCATGGTGAAGAAGGCTGATTCATTAGTTGCGATTGGGAAGTTTGATAATGGAATTGCCATTTACGATCATCTACTGACAGCTAACTATTCCGATCGTGTAATGGAAAAGAGAGAACGCGCACTTGAATTAAAGGAAGCAAACGAGCAGTATGAACTCGGTATGGAATCATTGGATACGAATGATCGATACAAAGCCATTAAACATTTTTCTAAAATACCAGACAATGGGGATGAGTTATTTCAAAAAGCTACAAAAGAGTTGGAGAATATAGAAGAGGCAAGTACTTTGGAAATAGAAGAGTTGATGGAGAATAGAGATTTTGAAGCAGCGTATGAGATGGTCAATAATTACTTGCGCGTAGCACCTGCATCTTCGAATATGAAAGATTTGAAAGATACGCTGATCGCTACAGAGGAAGATATGAAGAAAAAGGATGCGCTTGCAAAAGAGGAAGAAGACAAAAAAGTTGCACTTGTGAAAGCGGAAGAAGAAAAGCAGGCAAAAGCCATAGAAGATGAAAAGAGAAGTCAAGAGGCAAAAGCAGCAGCTGCCGCTAAAAATAAAGAACTCGAATTGTTGAAATTAGAACGAGCACGAATTGCAGCAAGCAATGTGTTGTATACGTATCAAACGGTCGTAACGAGTTCAGGTAACCTACGGGCTGCGCCTACATTGAATGGGAAAGTACTTGTAGCTTTACCTAGAGGAACTGAAGTATATATTGTGGATACGCAAGTAGAAAGCACTGAGAGAACGTGGTGCAAAGTTGAAGTAGAACTACACGGTAGCTACTATACGGGATGGATTTCTTATAATACGATGAATTATAGTCTTCCGTAAGCGAAGGGTATTGTAATTTCATTATACTGATAGCGTGACTAGACAGTCAGTCAACAGGTTTTGTACTGATTATGATGAACTATACGATGCTAAAGCAATAATTTCCTAGTCATCCAGTAAAGCCTTATACTTGAGGAAACCACGTAGCGCATATAGGAGTGAAGCACGATGCAAAGTTATATTGTGATGCAAGGACGTACATATGATGAAGAGAAAGAATTGGGTGTGCTTTGGTCATTGCAACAAGACAGTATAGGCAATGTTCATCATTTTTGGGAACGAATGAAAGAAGTACGCGAAGGAGATCGGATCTTTCATTATGTAAAAGGGGATATGGTTGCCATAAGTGTGGCGAAGTCGAGTTACCGCGAGGAGCGAAAACCGTCTGGAATTCCGTTGATAGATAGTGAAGACGCCGAAGGGTACTTGGTGGAAGTGGACTATCATGAACTTGATCATCCGTTGACCATTGCGGAGTGTTTCCATGAACTTCTTCCTTTATTGCCGATCAAGTACTCGGCATTTCAAGAGAACGGCAATGGAAATCAAGGCTATCTCTTCCCATGTAACGAAGAACTGACGATTAAATTAGTTGAGTTGATTGCAGATTTGAATATTTATGAAATCGATGAAGAACAATTGGAGTTCGTCATGGGCACCGTGCAGAAGACGGAGCATGATTTCCTCATTCCGGTTCTCGCTGAAACCGAATCGGAAACGAAAACGAAAGTGCGAATGGCGCACCAGCGATTCCGCAACGAACTCATGCAATTATGGAATGACCAGTGCGCACTCTGCGACATTGAGCTGCCCGAATTATTGCAAGCCAGCTACGCCAAACCTTGGAAAGATTGCACGAACAACGAACGCGTCGATCCGAATAATGGCATCCTTCTTTGTCGTAATCACGATGCGCTCTATCATAACGGCTTCATTGCGTTTGACGGCACAGGCAAGATTCATATTTCTTCAAGAATTTCCGAAGAAAATTACGACAAGTACGGATTGCATAGCAAGATGCGAGTAAACCGAACGGAGAAAAACAAGCCATATTTGAAATGGCATAAGAAACATATATTTAAAGAGTAAACCTACCGCCACGTTAAACATTCAGTCCGTAATCGGATATATATGTTCTAGTTTGGGTCAATTCACTACACTTCATTTGTCGTCCTTGCAAAACTTGGTGAGTTTACCCTCTTTTTGTAGTATGATGCATAGAGAGAGTGAATTCGATAACATATTGTGCGGAGGTACGACATGAATTATGGTGATCCGTTAAAAGGTAAAAATATAGAACGAGATACGACAATTTATAATAGTGAAGGTTTTGACAGACGAGGCTTTAATAAGTTTGGTTATGACCGTCATGGGTTTAATGAACAAGGATTTAATGCGAGTGGTTTTGATAAGTACGGCTTTGATGCGCAGGGCTTTGACAAAAATGGCTATAATAATCAAGGCTATGACAAAGAAGGATTTAGGGCAACGGGCTATAATAAAGCAGGCTTTGATCGAACGGGTTATGATCGGTATGGTTACGACGCAGAAGGCTATAATAAAAGCGGTTATAACGTCCAAGGCTATGACAAAGAAGGCTATAAAGCGGATGGTTTCAATCGACAAGGCTTTCACAAGAATGGCTATAACCGAGATGGTTACGATATTCATGGTTTCAACCGTGCGGGTTTTAACAAGCAAGGGTATGACAAATACGGTTTCAATAAATACGGTGTGAGTGCCCAAGGGTATGGAACGGATGGCTATAATAAGCTAGGGTACGATAAGAACGGCTTCAATCGTCAAGGCTACAATAAATTCGGCTATGACAAAAGAGGATTTAATCGTGATCGCAAACATATGAACGGTACGATGTATGACGGCAAAGGCTTTGATTTCAAAGGCGTTCATCTAAATAACAGTCCATTCGATGATCACGGCTTTGATCAGGCAGGCTTTGATGCGCAAGGTTTCAATAAAAGAGGATACAACCGTGAAGGCTTTACGCGCGATGGCGCACATATTAGTGAGAAGACGTACGATGAAGAAGGATATGATCAGCACGGGTACAATCGAGATGGCTTCGACCGAGCAGGGTACGACGCATCAGGCTTGAATTCACTAGGCTATGATGCGGAAGGCTACGATGCTCAAGGGTTCAATAAACATGGCATGGATCGTGAAGGCTATAATCGAGATGGTTTTAATAAAGCAGGCGTTGATCGAGAAGGTTTCGGCAAAAATGGTCGAAATCGTCAAGGTTATGATAAAAAAGGATTTAATTTGCAAGGATATGATAAGAACGGTTTCAATAAAGAAGGCTATAACCGATTCGGCTATGATCGCTATGGTTTTAATCGAGACGGCAAACATGCGAATGGTACGAAGTATGATACAAAAGGGTTCGATTGCAATGGCTTCACTCCTCAAGGCATCCACCGAAATGGAACCGATCGAGATGATGAAGGGTATGATAAGTCGGGTTATGACGTGGATCGCTATGACCGTAAAGGATATAATAAGCTCGGTTATGATAGAAATGGTTATGACAAATACGGCTATGATAAATCAGGATTTAGAGCGGATTCGAAATAGAAGAACCTAAAAAAGAAACGCCTGGAAAGTTCGAGTGATCCACTCCCTTTCTAGGCGTTTTTTATTGGGATGTTGCTGACCTTAGACCAGTATATAGTAAAGCGAACACCCCCCGCGTTTCATGGATAAATGCGGGGTGTTCTGCGATGATTTATTGAAGCTTACATACATACTCTTCCAACCATTGATCGGCTTCTTCTTTAGAAGACACTTCACCAGTAAGTTGGCTTATTTCTAAGTGGAGCAAGATGTTGGAGAAAGTGGGGCCTGGTTTGAGTCCTGCTTTGACTAAATCGCTACCGTTCAAATAGCTTTGCAGTTCGTTACGACGATATAAATATTCAATCACAGCTTCTAGATAAGGTGCTTGATCGGCCACTAGGATAAACAAAATGGCTTCATCGGAGTAGTCACGTAAAAACAGATGGTAGTCTCCAGCTTGTGTGGCTTCTTTCCACTGTTCATGTCGTGGTAATTCCATCACTTCTTCCAACAACTTTTTCCTGTTTTTCCGTAGCGTGAACTTCTCTGCGGCATATAAGCTATCATTGCAATAGAAGGGGAGTAAAAAGTAATTGAACCAGCTAGGTTTTTCCGCAATTTTTAAATTCGTCATCTTTCGCACTTGTTCGTTGTAGACTCGTTCTAGATGTTCAGCCGTAGCTACCGAAGCATCTAACTGTTTTTCATCTACACCGAACTGTTGCCATACATTCAGTTCAAATAGGCGTCGGATGACTTCTTGCGGACTGCCTTCGGTAAACAACCGGATCATTTCTTCGTTCATACGTTGTGGTGACAAATGGATCACTTTATCGATAGACTCGAGTGCCAATTTTTCTGTCTGTTCATCCATTGAAAATCCGAAACGTTGTTCAAAGCGTACTGCTCGGAAAATTCGAGTGGGATCTTCGACAAAACTAATATTGTGAAGAATTTTGATTTTTTTCTCGCGTAGATCAGTTTGTCCGCCAAACGGATCAAGCAGTTCGCCGAATGCTTCGGCGTTGAGTCGGATGGCCATCGCGTTGATTGTAAAATCACGACGCTGTAAATCATCTTCGAGAACGGATGTCTCAATTTCGGGTAAGGCGGCAGGCTGTCTGTAGTATTCGAGTCGAGACGACACGATATCGATCGACAAACCGGATGGCGTATTCCATGTTGCCGTGCCGAAGCTTTCATGTTCCAAAACGTCGCCACCGTATGTTCTCATCAATCTATTCGCCAATTCGATTCCATTACCTTCCGCCACAATATCAATATCGAAATTTGGCTTGTCTAACAAAATATCCCGTACGATTCCACCAATTAAATAGACAGGTAGGTGAATGTCACTAGCTGTTTCTCCAATTACTTTTAACAGCTGGAGAGCTTCTTCGGGCAGTTGCTTTTCCATTTTGTTAATGAGTTCATGGGAAGGCGGAGTGCCGGGTGTTTCTTTATCTGCCATCATATCACTATATAGTACTTGGATAATATTCGATCGAGTTACAATGCCAACGATTTCTCCATCATCGATGACAGGTAATCGACCGATGTTGTGCTGAATGATGAGCTCTTGAATTTCTTCGAGTGAAGCATCAGGCCCGATCGTGTAGATGTTAGTCGTCATATAGGCTTTTACCGGTGCATGACCGAGTCCATGGTGATTGCCTTTATCGAGATCACGCCTAGTAATGAGTCCGACCATTTTTTTGTTTTCGACGACCGGATAACCTGAATGTCCATAGCGGTACATGCGACGGCCTGCTTCTTCGATTGTAGTATCAGGAGTCAGTGTTTTGACAGGAGAAGTCATCAATTCTTTTGCGGTAATCGCAGGGCGCAGTATCGTGTCCAAACTGTTGTTGATTTCTTCAAGAATCACTTCTTTATCCCCTTTTTTCACCATGGCGGAACCTGCATGTTGATGTCCACCGCCTCCAAGTTTTTTCAAAATGGGTTGCAACGTGATGCGTTCTGAGTTTGCACGGCCTACGACGAACACGGAGTTCTTCATTTTCACGACGGTTAAAACAGCATCCGTTCCTTTAACTCCTAAAACCTTTGTCGTAATTAATGCCAAGCCGTTGACGAAATGATCCAATTCATGCGTACTGACCGCAATTTCAAGACCGTCTACTTCATGAATTTCGGTATGTGTGAGCAGCTGATCCAAGAGATCTTGCTGTTCGGACGTTAACGTTTCTTCTGCGAAACGACCGACCATTTCCAGGCTCATCCCTTGCTCGAGTATATAGGTAGCGGCCTTCATATCCCGAACAGTCGTGTTGGCGTATGTAAAGTTTCCCGTGTCTGTATAGAGGCCTAGTCCGAAGAGAGACGCTTCAAAACTGGAAATAGCTATGTCCTGTTTACGTATTTCTTCTATAAGCAGAGTGACGGCAGCGCCAGTTAATTCCACGATGCCTTCATCATACTGCACATCGTTCTCCCCTTTTTGATGATGGTCGTAGACAATGATTTTTCGTGTGGAGGCATCAAAATCATCGGGAAGTTTACCGATTCTAGATAAAGAAGCGACATCGACGATAATCATTTCGGTCACTTGTTCCCAGTCTACTCGAGCGCTCGGCACAAAGTCGAAGACATCCCGGTAAATATTTAAGAAACGTTGTACGCGGTGTTCTAGCTTGTCCGAAATAATCAATTGTGCGTGGGGATACAGCTTTTTTGCTGCAATCATTGAAGCAAGCGCGTCGAAGTCGGTATTGACGTGTGAAGTAATAATTTGCACTAGTAGTACCTCCTGTTTGACAGTTATTTAGTAGTATAAATAGAAAAGTAACCACCTTCTACCCTGACCAAGTGGAAGGTGGTTACTCGTTACGTACGATCGTGTTCATAGGACCAGTTTATCATCCCCAACCAAAATGTTCAATTGAGGCTAGTAAATGGCACCTGCCTTATCCCATATATACACTATCGCACGTACCGGGTAGTGGTTCATAGAAGCAATGATTTTTGTATTGCCCGGTAAACGGCTGATCATACCAAGTAGGCGGGCAGGGGCCGTATGGATTGAAGTACCATAAAGCATAATGGGCGGGGTGTTGTCGCCAGTACGTTAGAGTCTGTTCAGCCAATTTCTTTTCAGAAGTTCGCGCACGTTGATAAAACAAGTTTCCTTTTTGCACCGCTTCGAATGAATAATTATTGCCTTGTATTTGGAAAATTACATCATTTATGGACCGTACATCATTGAAGTCCAGACAATCGGCTATTGCACGATTGACGATGACATTTCCAACAAATAACATGCCTAGATTTCCTTCTGCTTCCGCTTCCGCTCTCATCATTCTGGCCATTAAATCGATATCTGAATTTCGATATTTTACCCTCATCATATTTTCACCTCATAGTAGTGTATGAGAACGAAGGGCAGTGATGTGACATTTTAAAAATAATTACACGTAATCGGATTATCATGTTTCTTTCTTTACTAATAGGGTAAAGTTTAATAGTTTGAAAAATACAGACATATTACGTACACTGTGCATGGACCCGTCCGTTTCTTTCATGCAGTATTTTTCTTACAACTTGCTGGCTCATCTAGTATCTACTAGCGTTGCGAATACATAGATCATGCGCTCTTCATTGCATACGCATTCACTATTTCATTAAATACAAATATATTCCCGTATGCACCGCTAGTACAGTGTGGACTTATTTACATAAAAAGGAGGACAAGCTAATGGCTGATCATAATTCGAACAACCCGAAGAACACAAATGAAGTGTCCGATCCAGGACGCCGCAGTTTCGTCAAAAACACAGGAATTGCTGTCGGAGGTGTAGCCGGTGGTGCGTTGCTAGGAGGTCTGTTTAGCAATCGATCTAAAAATGATTCCAACACCAATTCGACCGCTGGCAAAGGAAGCGATAAAGAGAAGCGCTATGAAGAAGCGCGTATGTATTTTACACGTTTAGCCGATTTCGCTATTTTGGAACAGGCAGTGGAGCGAATTTTCCCAGAAGATGATAATGGTCCTGGAGCGATAGAATTAGGCGTTCCTTATTATATCGATAAACAGCTGGCAGGCCCTTATGGCTCCAATGTAGGCGATTACAGACAAGGTCCTTTTATAGGTCCTAAAGTAGCGGCTGCGGACTCTAGTCTCGATCGTGGACAGATTTTCATTAATGGATTACGCGCCATGGATGCCGAGAGTCAAAAACGATTTGATACGAATTTCGCCAAAGCGACGGAAGATCAGCAAATAGAAATTATGACGGACTTTGCAGATGACAAAGTAGCAGTCAAAGGCATCAGTTCGAAAGGATTCTTCTCCTTGTTGCGTTCTACTACGCTTGAAGGAGCATATTGTGATCCATTATACGGAGGCAATCGAGATATGAAAGGCTGGAAAATGAAAGAATATCCAGGAGCTATTTCGTCGTATGCCCATATGATTGAAGAAGATGAGTTTGTGAAAATGGATCAAGTGAGCCTGACAGATTATCAACCTAAATAAAGTATAGGAAAGGGGAGAACAGAATGGTAAAAACATTAGATAAAGTAGATGCGGTCATCGTAGGTTCAGGCTGGGCAGGCGGCATTGCGGCAGCTGAATTAACGAAAAAAGGATATAAGGTAGTCGGATTAGAAAGAGGGAAAGCGCAGAAACGAGAAGATTTCGTCGGTGCAAAAGATGAACTTCGCTACGATGTGCGAAAACTCATGTTCCAAGAATTGCACAAAGAAACATTGACGATTCGTAATACACTGGACGAAACGGCGACACCTAACCGAAGTAACGATACGAATGCGATCAATGGTACGGATACTGGCGGTTCAGGTGTACACTGGAACGGCATGGTATATCGTTGGCTTCCAACGGATTTCGAAATGCATACGAAGACAGTAGAAAAGTATGGAGAAAAAATCATTCCGAAAGATATGCAATTAAAAGACTGGGGTATTACATATGATGAGCTGGAGAAGTATTACGATCAGTTTGAAAAAACTGCCGGTATTTCTGGCGAGCCAGATCCATTGCGACCAGGGCAGCGTTCGGATGACTACCCGACACCGCCAATGAAAGAAACGGATATCATTCGCACCTTTACGAAAGCGGCAAAAGAACTAGGCTATCACCCGTACCGTATCGCTTCCGCTAACCTATCCGAGACGTATACGAACCCGGATGGCGAAACGATCAACGGGTGTGTGTACTGTGCGTTTTGTGAATCATTTGGCTGTGACTTCGGAGCGAAATCCGATCCGATTGCTACGGTTTTAGCTACAGCACATAAAAGCGGTAATTTTGAGTTGCGCAATCATGCGTATGCGGTTCGAATTGTACATGAAAATGGGAAAGCAGTTGGGATTAAATATGTAGATACGGAAACAGGAGAAGAGTTCATTCAACCGGCAGATATTGTCGTGGTAGCCGGATTTACCTTCACGAATACTCGTCTTATGCTGTTGTCCGAAATCGGCAAGCCATATAATCCGAAAGATGGGACGGGCGTCATCGGTAGTCACTTGACTGCTCACCAGCGCAACTTGACGCATACGCGTGTACGTGGATTTTTCGATGAGAAGAAATTCAATCGCTATGCAGGTACCGGTGCGCTTGGCGTGACGATGGATGATTTCAACGTAGAACAACTTGATCATACGAAACTCGATTTCTTGCATGGTTTCTGTTTGCGTACGTCTCAAAGAGGAGATCGACCGATTACAAATAACCATGTGCCTGCAGGCGTTCCGTCTTGGGGGAAAGAGTTTAAGGACAAGTCTATTTTCTATGCGAACCGTCGGATAGACGTTCAACAACAAAACGGTGCTCTAGCTTGGCGAGAAAACTATATGGACTTGGATCCGACGTATACAGATATATTCGGCGATCCATTACTGCGTGTCACGAGTAAGTTCCATGATCAAGACCGAAATATTGTCAGATACGCTCATCAAAGAGGGAAAGAGTTACTGGAGCAAATGGGAGCGGATTATATAACTGTTCCTGAAATTACAGAGGAAACGGAATTTGATAAGACGTCACTATCTGACCATACTGGGGGCGGTGTAGTGATGGGAGATGACCCTGAGACATCTGCTGTCAACAACTACTCACAAGTATGGGATATGGATAATTTATTCGTAGTGGGGGCTTCTTCATTCCCACTAATGGGTAGCTCCAATCCTACAGCAACAGTTGGTGCTCTAGCATATCGTGCTGCAGAAGGTATGATCAAGGTCTTAGAGAATGGAGGAGGCCAGTTAGTTCAACAAGAGGCAACAGCCAAAGCGTAATACGACAAGCGGAGAGAGGGAGGCGAAACCTCTCTCTTTTCTTTCATACATAGTAAAGCGAGGAAAGATGCCTATGAATATCCGATCCGTCTTCATCCTACTGGCAACCGTTCTATTTCTGAGTGCCTGCAACCATACGATCGAAACGAATAGGTCAGATAAGATTCCAGATTTCGAATACATTACGCAAGATGAGAAGAAAATGAGCTTGGATGATTTGACAGGCGATTGGTGGATTTCTTATTTCTCCTATACGCACTGTACGACCGTTTGCCCGAGAACGACGGCGAATATGGTCGGTATTCAGGAAGAATTAAAAAACGACGGTTTAACACCTCCTATCATTTCGTTCAGCATTGATCCAGAAAATGATACACCGAAAGTGTTACGTCAATATGCAAAAGACTACGGAGCGGATCTACGGACGATGACGTTTTTAACGGGTTATGATTTTAAAGAAATTCAAAATATGTCGGTGGATACGTTTAAGGCCGTGCTGGAAAAAGGCGCGCTGGATCAGCGATCGCATAGCTTTTTCTTTTACTTAATTAATCCTAATGGAGAGATCGTCAAGCAGTATAACGGCATGAGCGATCCAGACAATGAGTTGCTGGTGGCGGATGTGAAGAAGGTATTGGGGAAGTAAAATTTTTGTTCATGCAATTAAACGAGGGTGGGACATAACTATCTCCCCCCCGTTTCCCTGCACTCCGAAAGGCACGCTTTCCGAGGGACGTGGCTTGAGCCAAGCGAACAACGTAGGGTTCGCTTTGCCGTATTTCTGTGTACTTTGCAGAAATTAAGGCACCTGTCCAGGGTCTCAAGGCGCACGCTGATCCCTCAGGAGTCGGCCTTTCTCCGTTCCGGTACACTCTGTTACTCTAAAAAAATATTTACTGATAAGAACAGAAGAAAGCGTAAAGGACATTCCCCTTACGTTTTTTCTGTACTGTCCCAACCTTGTTTTATAAGGTTTATTTATAACATGATATAGATGAAAACCGCTGTATAAAAATGTTTCTACTAAGATACGGCTTATGGTAAATTTAAAATGATAGAAAATATAGTAAAATGAAAACGTTTACTATACAATTGTAATAGAACAGAATGAGGAGGTATGCAGATGAATGTTCCATTAGTTTTGACGCAGTTTCTAGATCGGGCCGTTACATTGTATGGGGGGAAGGAAGCGATTTTTGGAGAAGAAGGTCGTTCTTTTACATACGAGCAGTTAAACGGTCGAGTGAATCAGTTATCACGCGGGTTACGTGATTTGGGTATTGAAAAGGGAAATCACGTTGCGTATTTATGTGGAAACTCTATTGAAATGCTGGAAGGGTTTTATGGGATCTATCAAGTAGGCGGCGTCATGGTGCCGTTAAATACACGATTGAAGCCTGAAGATTATGTATTCATTTTAAATCATAGCGAGTCGAAATTATTATTTGTCGATCAGGATTTATATCATCTTATCCAACCGATTGAGCACTCACTCGACACGGTAGAAAAGATTATTGTTCATCATAAACAAGATGATTCAGAAACGATAGATTACGATGCGTGGCTTGAATCTTTCACTACGGAACCATTTGACCGGGCTGACGTGCAAGAAGATGATGTGTGCAGTTTACTGTATACGAGTGGCACGACAGGTAATCCGAAAGGGGTTATGCTGACGCATCGGAATAACTATTTGCATGCGATGAGTGCCATGCATCATTTGCGTGTGACGGATGACGATGTGCTACTTCATGTGCTGCCCATGTTCCATGTGAATGGCTGGGGGTCACCATTTTATTATACGGCGAACGGAGCGTCTCAAATTTGCCTACGTAAAACGTCACCGCAAACGATCATCGAAGCGATTCAAAAGTATAAAGTTTCGATTTTGCATATGGCACCAGCTGTATTGAATTTGATTTTTCAGTATTGCGAAGAGCATAAGCCGACGTTCGACCATAAGATTCGAGTCATTGTAGCAGGCTCCGCTCCGCCACCATCATTCATTTCACGAGTCGAAAAAGAACTTGGTTGGGAGTTTATTCAAGTATATGGCATGACAGAAACTTCTCCATTAAGTTTGTTCTCTACGATTCGCTCGACTGTCCAGCATGTATCAGATGAAGAGAAGCTTCAGTTAAAAGCCAAAGCAGGCTATTCGATGATCGGGGCAGATGTTCGTTTAGTTGACGACTACGGAGAAGAAGTAGCCAAAGATGGTCAGCAGACAGGTGAAATCGCAGTCCGTAGTCATGGCGTCATGAAAGGCTACTGGAAGAATAAAGAGGCGACGGATGAGGTGCTGCGTGACGGCTATATGATGACGGGAGATATGGGGACGATAGATGAACACGGTTACGTCAATATCGTTGACCGAAAGAAAGACATCGTGATCAGTGGCGGTGAAAATATTTCGTCTATTGAAATCGAGGGTGTACTATATGATCATCCTGCTGTTCTAGACGCTGCGGTTATTGCAGTGCCACATGAGAAATGGGGAGAAACACCGCATGCTTATATTGTATTGCGGAGCGACGCAGAAGCAACCGAGCAAGATATTATAGAATTCACAAGGTCGAATCTTGCACATTTTAAAGCGGTAACAGGCGTGACGTTTGTGGAAGAACTTCCAAAAACGGCGTCAGGAAAGATTTTGAAAGTACAAATCCGCGATGATTACTGGGATAAAGCAGGGAAAACGGGTCGTAAAGTGAATTAATCACGTGGTGAGCATTCTTTCGTTCTTCTAAGAGCGAAAGAATGCTTTTTATTGTGGAAACGTAAAGAAATTCAGTAAAAGTCGATTGAGTTCTAAATAAGAACGATGATCTTCAAAAAACTTTTAAAAACTTTTGAAACTTTTTCTGAAATCCTCCGTCTGTAGGGTGCGCAAATGACAATAGGGGGATTCACATGAAGAAAATATATAGCTGTCTGCTAGTACTTGCGAGCTTACTGTTATTTATAATGGGTAATGAAACGAAGTGGAATTTGAATGAAGTGCCATTATTCCATGAGCAATCAGCTACAGCTTTTGCAGAAACTATACAAAGTAAACCGTTCATTACAGAGAAAGAATTTGAACAGGTGTTGACGTTACCAAACAACCAACCCATTTATATGAAGCAAGGGAATTTGATCCGAATCGGTGAACTACAAGCCAATCAAGCGGTTGCGCTTATAGGAGAAGATGAGGAGTATTACGAAATTCGAGTAGGCAAGATGCCGGCTTTCATTCGTAAAGGTCAGGCAAAGGTAGAAAAGAACGTGATCAAAGCTCCTGTACATAACGAACGACTGGGCGCTGTGAAAACTGCCGAACTAACGCCTGTGTATACAGAGGCGAATCTTGAAAGTGATATTTTGATTCAATTAAGACAAGGTTATCGCTATCCTATCATACAGGAAGAAAAGGACTGGTATCTCATCAAAGTAGGTGAGCGAGCAGGGTATATTCATAAGTCGACTGTCACGATGGACGAAGGGATACCGGTACTGCTATATCACCAAGTACTGCCCCGTAAACAAATGAAGACGGAAATGAGCACGATTTCACTCGAAAGTTTTGAAAAGCAAATGGCGTATTTGGCAGATGAGCAATTTATGACATTGACCTCACAACAGTTGTATGATTACTTAGAAGGCCGACTCGTTGTGCCGGAGAAAGCGTTGGTTATTACATTTGACGATGGCTTATTATCCTCTAAAGAATACGCCTATCCTATCTTGAAACAATATGGATTCACTTCGCCACAACATATTATTTCTGCCCGTATCAATAGAGAAAAGGACGGTACGGCATTTGACGGAGGAGGACTACTAAAGTATTTAAATGAAGAGGATCTACACGAAATGAAAGATGTATTTCAGTTCGAAGCCCATACGTGCGCGTTACATGAACTAGGAAGAGAAAGTGGAGCAGGTTTAGTATTCGAACATACGGAAGAAGAAATTATTGAAGATTTACATGAAAATTTGCGACACGTACCTTCAGCCGTTTCTATCGCTTACCCGTATGGCCAATATAATGAAGAGTTTATTGCGGCGGCTAAAGAAGTAGGATTACTGATTGGCTATACCACGGTCGAAGGGTATGCCAATATGAAATGGTCTAATTATGAAGTGAACCGCTTTGGTATGACAGAAAAAAGGTCATTTAAGGATTTTGCAACGTATGTTGATGGAGACATGATATGGCCATAGAAGAGAGTGATTAGCTCAAATGAATGAAATGGATCAAATAATGAATGAGCATTCGCGTTATTTAGTACGAATCGCTTATTTATACGTGAAAAACTGGTCAACCGCGGAAGATGTCGTACAAGAAGTCTTCGTTACGTACTTCCAGAAAAGTGATCAGTTTCGTAATGAAGCTTCTATTAAAACGTATTTAACTAAAATGACCGCTAATCGTGCAAAAGATTATTTGCGCTCCTGGAAGCATAAAAAAGATGTGGTGTTCGAAACAATCTTTGTATCGACCAAAAGCTCCGAACAACAAGTATTGGAGCAAGAACAACTCGCTTCACTTGAAAAGCATTTATTCCAGCTACCATTAAAATACCGTGAGCCGTTACTTTTATATTATTATGACGAGCAATCGATTGCAGAGATCGCAGAATTTCTTGGACTCAATGAAAACACGGTCAAGACAAGACTACGCAGAGCCAAGTTGCAACTCAAGGGATTTTTTGCGGAAGAGGAGGTAGAAACCTATGAATGATTTTAAAAGAAAACTGGACCAAATGATGGGAGATACAACGGAACAGGAGCGACGAATCAAACAGCGGGTACATGAAAACCTTCAACCTTCGCAAAGACGGCAGTTTTCTTGGCAAGCGTTGCTAGTCACGGCGGCGCTGCCGGTAGTCGCCTTGCTGCTAGTGTTTAATCTAGCTTCAGATGATCAGCTATCTTCTGATCAGGGTCCGGGGACACCTTATGATCCACTTGACGATATGGCTATAATTTCTGCCTTGCAAAAGAAAGATCAGTTATCGACTATTGATTACGAGGAATTTTCTTCATTACCTGTAGCGAAGAAAGTAGACGGTCTATTGTACGTCGATGACGAATCCTTTTCACTCCAGTGGAGCACAGATACGTATCACCCCGTTATAGAACGCAAGGCGGATCTGTACGATGCTTCCGTTTATGAACCGGGTGATATAGTCCGAACATTTACGAATACGAATAGTCACTTACCGACGTATACAGGTGTCTATTATGAAGTCGTTGCAGTACCTGGAGATCGTGTAGTATTGAAAGATGGCAAGCTAAAAGTTAACGGTCACCAGTTATCATCCGAATTGATGGATCAATATAAGGAGCAAAATGTCACGATTGCTGGGGGCTATGATCAGCTGTTGAACGCCCGAGAATATTTATTACTGAACCATTTCCCAGCAAAAGATACTGTGCAAGGGGCGACTGTTACACCTGTTCATAAGATTTACGGCAAGCTGATCGGTGTGGCAACCGAAGAAGAAACCGAATCGATCTATATAGATTATCTGACAGATCAACTCAAGAGCGATTATACACCCGAACAGTACTTCGATCTCTATTTATATGATCAACTTACGGGACTAGAGAAACTGCCTGAGTCCTCGGTGTTTGCTGAATCGAGCCGGATTGGAGAGCTATTCCTTGAAGCAGCCTATCGTAAAGCGGTCCCGATTGCCGATGATCAAGTGGAAATACGTTATCAATATGGACGAGAAGGTGTCGTGGAGCAAGTGTTCACTATGGGAAGGGATACGAGCTCTGGACAATGGAAAGTGGAGAAATAATGGAGTATAGGCTGTAAAGGAGGTGATGCAAAAAGTTTCACGCGAACCAGGTTGGCACCTGTTCAGCACAAGCCGTCAACCAACCGCTCGCTTATAGAGCCAGCCTGGTTTTCATTAGGTAAGAACTATGGGAAGCTTGATCGAAATAAGAAATAGAAAAACACCGGACCGGCACCTGTTTTGCATAAGCCGTCAACCAACCGCTCGCTATATAGAGCCGGTCTGGTGTGTATACATACTAGTTTATATAGAACAAGGAGAAGGCCTAACCGAAAGATAAAAAGACAGTTCTACGCTACGTTGCGGATTCGAAATGCCGCTCTAAAAATTAGAAATGTTCTTCGCATGCTCCTGCTTGCATTGGGAGGTACATGATGAAATACTAAACGTGTATACTCATACAAGGAGATGATACGATGGCACTCAGCAGAAAAGAGTACTTACAGAAAATCATTGGATTACATGAACGCTTGATCATTGCGTCAGAAGAATACGAAGGCATTTCTGAAGAATTCATTTCAAAGCAAGAGCTGGATATACCCGCAATGAAAGAACAATGGATGTTGAAAGTAGACGAGTTCAAGCAAATTCTGACCGATATGAATGCATTGGAAATTCCAAATGCGTTTGAAAAAGAAGGCAATGAACTAAAAGAAGCTTATACACTATTCGTCAACTGTGTGGAAGAGAAGACGAAGAAATTTAGCGTGGAAGCGATGGAGAGTGGAGAGTTAGATGCTCTCCAGTCAAAAGAACTACATGCTGCAGAAGATATGGAAGAATTGATTGAGAGTATGTTTGAGAAATAAGGGTTAAAAGTGATGAAAAAATAAAGAAGTACCCAAACAGCGGACAAACTTTTAAGTAAAGTTGTCTGCTGTTTTTATTGATGAAATTATCAATTGTCGCAATGGGATGTGAGACCGTTCAAATCGGTACGACGAGGAGATGAAACTAGTCGCAGCAAGAGAGCGATATTTTCTACTCTATGAGACAGTTTTGCTACCAGCAATACCTAAGAACTTAAGAAGACTACAAAAAACTACTACAAGTGGAAAATATATTTCCACATGCTGTATTCTTTTTTCTTTTTGACTCTATATAGTGTGCAAAAGGGAAGACGTCATGGATAGATGGGATACGGTAAGGGCAATACGACTCTTAGTAGCAAATAGAAGGTGTACATGTATAATAGACACCATAAGCATAATCTGGAGGCATTGAAAATGAGTACTATACACATTATGAATGAAATGAAGAAATTGATAGAGCAAGATTCGTCACTCGCCATTAGTGAATGGCAGGGGACTTGCCGTTATGTAGTAGGAGAAATGATGTCGCTCGAAACGAAAGATCTACAGGAGATTGATCTGGAAGGTATTGCAAAACCAGGAGAAAAGCAAGTCATGCCGATTGAATTATTAATCGCTGCAGCGACTACTAGTTTCGGAGTCACCTTTCATTTAGAAGCGTATAATCAAGGAGTGACTGTAGACAAAGCGGAAATTATATTCACTGGCGTATGTGATAAAGCACCATTCCTAGGCATTCAAAGCGGCAACAGTGGGATTATGAAGCCGATGATTGTGTTATCTGCTGAGTCTACTACGAATAAAGGGCAACTGGCAGAGATTGCGGCTATCGCGATTGAACGTTCACCGATTCTTTCTAGTTTGAAAGAAGAAGTGACGTTGCACATTAAGTGAGGTTACTAAGCAAAGATTTATTCATACACAAAGATATGCCATCGCCTTGTCCATTCAGATAAGGTGATAGCATATTAATAAATCTATATTTACGCGTTCTTTTCAAGTGGTTTAACCGCCAAATTGCCGCCTTCTTTTAAGAACTTAATCATTCCTTCAGCTGCACGATACGCGAATGCGCCAATCGTAACGGTCGGATTGTAGTTACCAGTATGCGGGAATGAAGATCCGCCTACTACGAATAGATTTTCCATATTCCACATTTGTGAATAGGTATTTACTGCGGAGTTCTCTGGAGTAGCTCCCATGATTGCCCCACCGAAGAAGTGATCGGTATAAAATTTGTGATCGAATACAGTATCGTCTCTTACTACATCGACGTTCATTTTGTCTGCGCCCATTTCTTTCATAATCTCTTCGCAACGCGCGACGCCTGCTTTCGCACGTTCAATGTCTTGTTTGGTATATTCAACGGTTACGCGAAGCAAGGGATTGCCGAGTGCATCCTTATATGTTGGATCCAAATCCAAATACGTATTCTTGTTTGGCAAGAAGCCAGTCTGTGCTGTGATGAATAGGTTACGGTTATAATATTTTATTGAATTCTTTTTAAATTCTTTACCCCAACCCGGTGTATCATATGGAACGGAGTTATTGGCAATAGGTCGTGAACCAAGCTGACTGTAATGTACTTCATACCCATGCAAGTAGTTGAGATTCGTATGATCTTCATTGTCTCCGCTGAAGTCGCCAACTGAAGAACCCATACCGCCAGCGCCCATGAAGTTGTTGAATTTTTTATCTTCAAAGAATCCACGTGCACCGATATAGGTGGACAGGTTGTTGAAGTGTCCTGTGAAGTTCTTGCCAATTATGCCTTGTCCGGTTTTCGGATCGTATGGCTGTCCGATTTTAGAATGCAACAATAGCTTGATGTTCGTAAAGACAAAACCAGCAAGTACTACGATATCAGCTGGTTGTTCAAAGTCTTCGCCAGTCGTTGTATCGGTATAGATTAATCCGTTCGCTTTCTTTCCATCGTGGCTTACTCGATTCACGAACGCATTATTACGGAGCTCCATCTTACCGGTTTTGCGTGCCGTTTTGAGTACGGTACCGATTGGATCCGCTTTCGCTCCGAAGTCACAACCATACTCTTCGCAAAAGGCACAGTATACGCACCCATTAATTGTTTCACCATCTGGGTTTGTATACGTTTGTGAAGCGTTAGCGGATGGTATACGATATGGATGGTAACCGAGCGCTTTTGCAGCCTTGGTGAATAGACGGATATTCGGCGTATCTTTCATTGGTGGATTGGGATACTTATCGGAACGTGAAGCGCCAAGTGGATTTTCTTCACCTGAGATAGCCGCTGTTTTTTCATATTGATCAAAATATGGCTCGATCTCATCGTATGTAATGCCCCAATCTTGCATCGTACATCCTTTCGGAATTTTGTCTTTACCGTAACGCTCTACAGTCTTACTATAAATTTCGAAATCATACGGCATCCAGCGGAATGACATGCCATTCCAGTGAACACCTGCGCCTCCTGTATTGTTTCCGAGACGTGCGTTCATATTATTCCGAACCGGTATGGCTTCTTTGTCCATGGAGTTACGGGAAGTAATCGTGTCTTTATTCAATTCTTGCATGAGTTCATAGCGTCTAGAATAGCGTAATTCGTCTTTCGTGCCGATAAAGTCTTCATGCTTTTTATTTTTACCTCGTTCTAATATGACCACATTATATCCGGCTTTTGTTAGTTCAGCCGCCGCAATTCCACCGACCCACCCTGAACCTACGATGACCGCATCAACTTTTTTAAGTTTTTTAACCATTGCATATCCTCCTCACAGTTTTTAATTTAGTGCCCTTGGTAATCTCGCAGACTGACAGGATCCAGTTTGGCAAATTCATCCGATTCAATGTAGTTCGCGTAGGAAGCCACTGCACCCGGAAACTCTTTCATTTTCCAGCCTTCCATATTAATATTGCCTCCGTACAACGGATCGCAGTAAGCACCTTCTAATGTCGCTTGTTTTAACAAAATGAAAAACTCAGAGGCTTTTACGCCTTTCATCTTCACTTCGTTTGCCTCAAAGTCCGTCATGATTTCGATTTGTTGCTCTTCGGTCGCTTTGTCAAAAGTGACGTCGAAACGCTTTTGACTTTCTTCATCCATTTTACGTAGTCCTAGCAAGAAGATCATGCCCCGATCCAAAATCGACTGTTCTCCACCTGGACCTGCAGTTTGGTCAACTTCCTTTAAATCAATTGTGTATGGAGCGTGTCGATAATCACGTGCGTTAACTCCCCAGCGCCCAGCTAGTTGTTTGTCGATGTAATAGGGTACTCCTAACTTAATGGCACCAGGACCAAGGTCGTCCTCAGGAAAAATAAGTTCTGTTGCTGCATTTAATACTTTGAAATCTTGATGACGCGTGAAGAATTGTCTGGCTTGTGTTATTTCGATACCGTTCGTGCTATCGTTTCCGGCCGTCTTATCATTTTTTTCGTTGGTCTTATTCAAACCCCCTGAAATTAGACCTCCAAAAAGAGATCCACCAACGAGTCCGCCAGCTACGAGTCCAGTATTTTTTAAGAAATTTCTCCGGCCCATATCTTGCTCGTGTTGAGATTTGTCATTGACGTCCTTAGGTGGTTGTTGATCCGCCATCGTAACCCCTCCTTATAAATGGTATTATTGAATATTTTGAGTTTTTAGAAAGTGTACTGTAGTATCTTACCCTTATTTATCATATTTAGACAACAATTTAATCATTTATTCTGTTTTTTGAAACTTTTTTGATATAGTAACTGAGGAAGCAAGCTGTGATATAGTGCCATCATATAGTGGATTTGAATACTACGGGTCCAGTGTGATAAGTTGGTATAAAGATGTTACAATCATTCCAGGCTATAGATCATGTAATGAAAAGCAAGCTATAGTAGACAGTAGTCGGTTGTGGAACAAACATTTTATATAATGCCACACACTACGAGAGGGAGATTTTAATGAAAGTAAAAATGACGATTATATTATTTACAGCCATTCTTATTCTAAGCGGCTGCAATAAGAAGATTGAAACGAATATGTCTGAGACCGTGCCAGACTTTGAATTTACTACACAGGATAACGAACCGCTTGGTTTGAAGGATTTAAAAGGCGATTGGTGGATTGCTTATTTCTCCTATACAAACTGCATTACAGTCTGCCCAAGAACAACGGCAAATATGGTCGGTGTGCAAGAAAGATTAAAAGAAGATGGTTTTGAACCCCGTATTGTCTCGTTCGGTATTGATCCTGAAAATGATACACCAGATGTATTAAAGAGTTATGCTGTAGATTTTGGCGCGGATCTCAGCACGATGAGCTTTTTGACAGGCTATGATTTTGAAACGATACAGGAAATATCGAGAAACACCTTCCTCTCTATATTGGAAAGTGGCGCATTAGATCAACGTGCGCATAGCTACTATTTTTATTTAGTGAATCCTGAAGGCGAAATTGTAAAAAGATACGACGGCCTAACAGCGACCGAAAATGAATTGTTGATAGAAGATGTCAAGATAGTATTAGGTACATAATGAGATACTATTCAACAAAATGCATAACGCCTTCCTAATCGAGTGATTAGAAAGGCGTTATGCATTTTATTTATTTACCATTTCGGTACGCCGACATGGTTTTCCACCCATTCTTCATTGTAATGAATGGTTGGATTGGCTTCATGAAGCGGGACGACTTTAAATCGTTTTTCTTGATCTTTTATGACGCCAGTTGGTAAAAAGCGTGGATCTTCGATAGTGACGGTCTTTTGATCACCCGTTTGTTCTTTCGTTACGGATAGTCTCGCGATTCCACCGAAGTTCGTATAGTCGAACGGTTGGGCAGAATAGAAATTGCCGAGTGAGAAGAACACTTTGGTATTGCCGACTTCTCCGTAGCGTTGTAAGACGTGTGGGTGATGACCGAACAAGACATCGGCCCCTGCATCCGAAACGAACTGCGCGAGCTCCGCTTGGTCTTCAGATGTCTCCAAATGATACTCAGGTCCCCAGTGTAGAGATACGATCGTCACATCTACCAATGGTTTCATTTGTTGGATCTCATTTTCCATCCGTTCCCGATCGATGTAGTTGACTAAGTACTCTTTATCCTGCAAGTCTAGCTCTACATTCGTGCCGTACGTATAGGCAAGCACACCGATTTTGATACCGTTGACTTCCACAATTCGTTGCGTCTTACGGTCTTTAAATGATTCATAGGCACCTACATATTGCATGCCATATTCTTGCGCATGTTCAATAGCTTTGCGCACGCCTATTTCCCCTTTGTCAAATGTATGGTTATTGGCGAATGTCACCATGTCGACACCCACATTTTGTAAGGCGGGGAGGATATGTTTTGGACTGTTGAACTTTGGATAGGTGGATAATCCGAGCTCGACACCACCAGGCATAGATTCCTGGTTCGCCAAGAGAAAATCAATACTTGCCATTTTCTCTTTTACTGCTTCGAATGCAAAATCGAAGTTAGGGTATGTGTAAATAGGATTATGTAGTAATACATCGCCAACCATACCGATTGTTGCCGTATGGATAATAGTTTCTTCCAGTTTTTGATCCGGTTCGATTTCAGTCAACTTTTTAGACGGATCATGTGCAGCCATTTGCGGAGCTTGTCTATCCGCTTTCGCAGATGATGCATGCTCTCTGTTATTCCAATCATTCCATAAAATTGCGCCACCTATAATCCAGACAAAGACTAAAGATGCAACCAACCATTTCCTCTTCACACGAATCTCTCCATATCTACAATGACTATTCTTGGTAAATCTCCAAAACTAACGATAGCACATTAAGAGAATAGTAAACAATCAAATTTTCATATTGTAATAATAAAGTAATTTATCCTTCTTTTATTGATAAAAAACGCCATACTTCGACAAGTGTATCGAGGTATGGCGCTTCCTATTTCAGTCTAGATGTACTTCTGCTTGATTCAACGCATGATATTCTTTGACACGGTGAGTTGGCTTTTTCGACCAGATCGTCGCAAGAATGGGACCGGAGATATTATGCCAAATCGCTCCCCACACGCTTGGAAGCGCAGCAAGTGGGCCGAAGTGAGCAGTAGCGAGTGCTACGCCAAGACCTGAGTTTTGCATGCCGACTTCGAGTGATATGGCTCGTCTGTCGTTTTCGTTCAATCCGAGTCCAAGTGCAATCAAGTACCCGAGAAGTAATCCGAAACCGTTATGCAAGAACACAGCGATAAATACGATGAAACCTGAGCTTATAACGTTGCCTGCATTTGCAGAAGTGACCGCGGCGACGATAATAAGAATCGCGACAACCGAAATGATCGGAACGACAGATACACTTTTGGCAACTGCTCCAGGAAAGAATCGTTGGATGAGTAAACCGAGTACTATCGGAATAATAATGACTTGTACGATCGATGTAAACATCGACAACGCATCCACCGGCAGCCATTGGCCAGCTAACCATAGTAATAATAGCGGTGTGACCAGTGGTGCCAATAAAGTAGAAAGAGATGTCATGGCTACGGATAAGGCAAGATTTCCTTTTGCTAGATAGACCATGACGTTTGAAGCGGTGCCACCTGGAACGGATCCTAGCAATACAAGACCGGCAGCTAATTCAGGCGGTAACTTCAATAGATAGGCAAGTCCAAACGCAACGAGTGGCATGACAATAAACTGGGCAGCGACTCCAATGATCACGGGTAGAGGATTCGTCAAAATGATTTTGAAGTCCACTGCACGTAATGTCAGTCCCATTCCAAACATGACAACACCAAGTAAAATCGTGATGTATGCACCTAATCCGAGAAAAGGAGTAGGGAACATGAAGGCGATCACAGCGACTATAATGACCCAAAATGCAAAGTACTTTCCTGCGATAGAGCCGATTGCTTCAAGTGCTTTCATCAGTTCATCACCTCGGAATCAAGGGGGAAAATTTTATTTGGATTGAGTAAGTTTTCCGGATCGAGTGCACGTTTAATTTTCCGCATAACAAGAAGTGCAGAACCATGTTCTTGTTGCTGGTATTTCTGCTTACCAATTCCAACCCCGTGTTCTCCTGTGCAAGTACCTCCACGTTCGAGTGCGTAGTGAACGATCTTTTCATTTAATTCATCAGCTTTTGCGAGTTCTGTGGGATCATTCATATCCATCATGAGTAAGACGTGGAAATTGCCATCGCCTACATGACCGACAATTCCTCCAGGCATTTCAAGCGACTCGACTATTTGGCGTGCATAATGGACGGCGTCAGCCAGTTCTGAAATCGGCAGGCAGACGTCTGTAACCATTAGTTTTTTACCAGGATTTCCATGAATATAGGCATAGGCCAGATTGTGGCGTGCTTCCCATAGTCGGTTGCGTTTCGCATTGTCCGTTTCGAATTCGATTTGTTCACAATGATGATCCGCCACGATTTCCTTTGTGAATTCAACGTCTTGTTGAAGTCCGGCTTCATTGCCGTGGAACTCAAGGAATAGGGTAGGCTGTTCTTTATAATTGGTTTCACTAAAAATATTTACTTGACGTATCGAAGATTCATCGACCAATTCAACACGCGCAATCGGAATACCCGCTTGCAAAATCGATACCACTGCTTCCACTGCATCATTGACAGTCGGGAAAGAGGCGCGAGCTGCTGTTGTGAACTCAGGAATGCCATAGACGCGTAAAGTGAGCTCGGTGAAGCAACCGAGAGTACCTTCTGAGCCAACGAATAGGCCGTTCAAATGAAGACCCGATGCAGATTTGGCCGCTTTATTTCCGGTATGTATGACGGTTCCGTCTGCCGTGACCACTTCTAGGTCACGTACTTGATCGCGCATTACACCGTATTTAACTGAAGTGGTGCCGCTAGCATTCGTTGCTGCCATGCCGCCGAGGGTCGCGTCTGCTCCTGGATCGACAGAGAAGAATAATCCATGTTTCTTCAATTCTTTATTTAATTGAGTACGTGTGACACCTGGTTGCACAGTCACGAGGAAATCATCTGCACGCACGTCCAGAATGGCGTTCATGTTGGAAAAATCGATGGTGATGCCACCGCGATCTGGAATGACACTCCCTTCCAAGCTTGAGCCTAGTCCGAATGGTATAACTGCCACGTTTAGCTTTTTTGACACACGCATGATCTTACTTACATCTTCTGTACAGGAAGGGAACACAACGATATCAGGTAATTTCATTGTATGGTAGGACTCATCCTTGCCGTGAAGTTCGCGCACCGTATGATTAACCGTTACTTGTTCTTCGGTTAAAACTTCTTGTAAAGACTGGACGATTCTATCTGTAGTCGCTGTCATAGTTTTTCTCTCCTCCATCATGAATTAGTCGTACCAGCAATTGTTCTACTGATTAGAATTTTTCAACTACTCTAACAGACATTATACTATTATACTTACTAATCTGAACAATTCAATGGAAATTTTCTTACTTTTCTTTTATATTCAATGTTTCCTAAACGAAAAAACTATATTCATGCATGTTCGAAGGCCTATCTGACTAGCTGGAATTTCTCATATGAATAAAAGAACGCTAAAATAAGTGACTGTTTTGTTTGTATTTTCATTACCCCCATACAAATGATGAACAGGCTTTGGCAAGGGAGAGTGTGAAATGGAAACTATTTTGTTTGTAGAAACTACGAAGAGTGGTTCAAGCAGGGAAGCCATAAAGGCTGCGGAAAGGATAGGCTACGCCACGGTATTGTTAACCAAGAATATGAAGTATCTCGAACAAAGAGATGAATTCCATGAAGTGACCCAAATGATTCACATGGACAGCATAACGGAAGAGAAGGTTCGAGAACAGATTCATGAATTACGGAAGTCGGGAATGAAGTTGAAAGGAATTTTCAGCTTCGTCGATCCATTTGTGTCGATGGCCGCCCATCTTGCGAATGAATTTTGTCAATCAAAAATATCCGTTGAGGCTTATCTGAAAATGGAAGACAAAGTGTTAACTAGAACAGCATTAGCAAAAAACGAAGCGACGCCCAAATTTATCATTTTCGATCCATCGACAGACTTGAAACGGTTTATCAGCGAGCAAGAGATATTTCCTCTCATTATCAAGTCGCCAGTATCAAAAGCATCAAGGGATGTGTATCTCGTTGAGGACCAAAAGGAAATGACGCGTGTCATGAAAAGGATGTTGAAGGCTGATCCTGCTCAGCAAATTGTCGTCGAAGAGTATTTGGATGGCCCGCAATATTTAGTTGAACTAGTAGTGGTAAATGGAAAGCTTCATTTAGTTGCGGTGATTAAACAGGATATTCAAAAAGACCTGAAATTCATCATTACAGGTTATGATATTCAACTATCACTAGAGAAAAGCTTATATGTCAAGCTGTTTAAAACGGTAGAATCTATTTGCAAGGATCTTGGGGCAAAAAATGTAGCCTGTCACCTTGAACTACGATATGTCGGGGATACCTGGAAGTTGATTGAATTAAACCCAAGAATATCGGGTGGCGCCATGAATCGCATGATAGAAGAAGCATATGGAATTAATCTGATGGAAGAGACATTGAATCTATTTATGGGTGAAAAGGTAAATCTAAAGAGAAGGCACGAAAATCATATTTATACGCATTATGTTACCGTGAATGCCTATGGCACGTTGTTAAAAGTAACAGGAAAAAATCATGCGATGAAGCATGAAGGTGTGCGGGAGGTCTTCGTGAAGCCGCGAAAAGGCGCATTTATGACGCCCCCTATTTCGATGGGAAATCGATATGGTTATGTCATAGCTTCCGGTGAAACCGCATCAAAGGCGAAACGAAACGCCTTGCAGGCAGCGAAAAATATTAAGTTTTATATAGAAACTGATGAGGAGTGAGCGCAGATGGTTACAGTGGGGATGTTGCATTCAAGGAAGCACCCAAGCAAAGTAAAGAAAGCTTTTGCTTGGGCAGCTGTTGCGAAAATGGAAGGAGTGGATTTTTACTATTTTTCACCACGTGATGTGAATTTTAAGACAAAAGTAATTTCAGGTTATGTATATGAACAAGGCGAGTGGATTCAAAAAGAAATGTTGTTTCCAGACGTCATATACAATGCATGCGGGATGAAAACCGATGAGGACATCGACGTCTACACAAAATTAAGCGGCATGATTCCTTTTACTTCACACTCTGTCGGTAATAAAATGAGTGTCTATAGAAGAATCAGTAAAATGCCGGAATTTGAGGATTATTTAATTCCATCCGTACATGTCGAGCAACCCGACGTTGTGTTGAAGGCATTGACGAAATATAAGAAAGTGATGATTAAACCAGTATCCGGCAGTCAAGGAAGGGGGATTTGGTTTATCGAGAAAGACGGTGAGCAGTTTCATAAGATTGTCGATGCAGAGAAGACAACCATCAATCGAAAACAACTGGTTTCCGATCTTCAAGACGTGATCAATGAGCAAGCCTATTTAGTTCAGCCGTATATATCCTGCCGAACGAAAGATGGAAATCCGTATGATTTTAGACTGCATGTTCAAAAGGATGGGGAAGGTAAATGGATGATTTCAATTATTTATCCGCGAATCGGCACAATGGATCGAGTGACTAGTAATATTTCGCGTGGCGGTAGTATGGGCGTACTGCGATCGTTTTTAGAAAGAGAATTTGGCGATGAACGAAGAAATATGAGACAGACTTTAGAGAAGTTTGCGGATCGTTTCACGAATGAATTTGAAAGTACGTTCAATGTGAAGTTTGATGAGCTCGGAATAGATATTGGTGTCGATGAAAATAACAAATTATGGATTTTTGAGGTGAATTGGAGACCTGGAAATGACGAAATTGTTTTTGAAGTAGCAAAGAACTTACTTCCTTATGCAGTGTATGTTGCCAAACAGAATAAATCTATCTGATATTTATTCCAACAATTAGTAAGCAATGCTTGACCGCACCTAACCCATCTTGTAGTTCTTTCATATGTATATAAGATACGCATAGATGAAAGGAAGGTTGGAAAAAATGAATAACCCAAGTGTGATTTGTGTGGCAATGAAGAAACTGCTGGAGGAGCAAGAATTGATAGCTAAATTTGGTCATGGACTTCAATATGTCTGTTCGTTTCCGCTCTACGATACAATCCCCTTTACACTGCATGATTGCGAATTACACAAACCATTCAGCGCCCATTATCAATGTATAAAAACTCCGTACTTTAGATTGGAAAAGCTTGATATGGATACATGCTGTGCCACGTTAACCTTACTAGAGCCAGTTGATGTGGAAGGATATCCAGTGGACTCCTGCGAAGACTTGTACTCCCTCAGGACAACCAAAAGCTGTATCATAGTCAATATCAGTTGCTTTTGCACAATCACGCCATTATCCCCTAAGCTAGTTGACAAAAAACTACCTACTATTGAGCCCAAAAAATAACTATCATCAACAGGTGATACGATATGCATCCTACCATTAGGAAACAACTAGTTGAACGAATAGATTCCGACTACTAGTGAGCCCGACTATATCGATAGAGTATTCGGTTGGCTAGACCGTGTACAACATGAAGGGTATTACGTCAAAATGGCGGTTGCTTGGGCATTGTCTATTTGTTATATAAAGCTACCAGACCGGACGATGGGCTATTTGGCGGGGGAGAATTCATTGGATTGGTTTACGTATAATAAAGCATTACAGAGTCAACGCGTGTTGAGTCAGAAATGAAGAAAGTAATTCGAAGTATGAAAAGGCGTTAACAAAAACCTAGTCTTTTCTGGCTAGGTTTTTTCGTTTGTATATAGAAACTTACATTTTAGTGTGATTTTTCTCGTAAAGCTCTGATAGTACGAGTTCGTCGTTCACCAAAAGGAATGGGTGGGTTTCAACAAGTAATTTTTTCAAATGATCAGGCATTCTGTCTTCATTGTATGCACAAATGAGCGGGAAGGATAATTTGCTTACCGTTTTATCGGCAGACAACTCTACATCCCTTATTACATGTAATGGACCTTCGATCGTAGCCCATTCTACGTGTGCCCATAAACGGAATTGTAGTTGTTGATCTACATACGGCGTAAGGGTCGCTAGTAAATATTCCTCAATCGTGGCAGGGTGATAGCTGCCAGTAGAATAATAGAAGTGGAAGTTATTGATGTAATGCAGGTAGTTCATATCTTCATCGCTAAAGCGTTTACGTAATTCATGTTGAACTAAGAGCTGTATTCGCTCATTGTCAATGAGTATGGTATATTCACCAGCGTATATACCATCTTCGATAAACGTGGCGACTGTTTGAATGTAGTCTTCTATTTCTTTATAGGAATAAAGAATGTGTAAGTCTCTTTTCCTCTCGATTGATTGCTGAAGAGTAGTATTCATGTGAAACTCAACTCCTTACGTTCGCATTTTCGAATAACTCAATTAACTCAGATGTTAATATATATAGTAGAGTTTGTAAAGGTTTGTTCGAAATAAAAAGAAACCTGACAAATCATCAGGTTTCTTGGATAACTAGTTATTGCATTTTACGTACATCTGAATGAATCAATTTTCTGTAAATCTAACCCATAGTATTCCCAGCGGTAATGACGTGGGTCCCATCGATATCCAGCAATCGAGGTTCTACCAACGAATGTTGGGTAATACCAGAAACCTTTATTTCGCGAAGTCCATACATACGTGTAACGGTACAGGCAACCTGCTATGCCGCCGGGATCCACTGCGCGTAGTTGAGCATCTGGATAGCTCGGTATTTGGCTTGGAGGAGCGGAAGTCGGTGCACTTTGCTGCGGTTGACCTCCTGGATGTCCATGATGTTGTTCCTGGTGATGGCCGTGGTCTCCATGCTGTGGCTGGTGTCCTGGATAGCCGTGTTGGCCTGGATACCCTGACTGTCCTGGGTGCTGAGGATATCCTGACTGCCCTGGATAACCGGGTTGTTGAGGGTAATTTGGATACCCGGGATAATGTTGCTGTGGATATCCTGAGTGGTGACCCGGATACCCCTGTTGATGACCTGGATATCCCTGCTGGTGACTCGGATAACCTGAGGGCCATTGCGGATTGTATTGATTTGGCGGTGGATATCCAGGGTAACCTCCACCCGACCACCCTTGCTGTTGGCCATAATGCGGTTGATTGTATTGGTGGTAGGTCTCATGTTGCTGACCAGGATACCCATCAGGCAACTTTGGATACCACATGCCTTCATCCTGTTGACTCAAACTATCACTCCTTCAATTCTATTTATTTCATACACAACGAAACTGATCAATACGTTGTAAATCAATGCCTACATACTCCCAGCGGTACCTGCGTGGATTCCACTGAAACCCTGCCACGGATTGTCGTCCGACAAATGTCGGATAAAACCAAAAACCATTACGTCGTGATGTCCATACATACGTAAAACGATATAAACAACCTGCGATGGCACCCGGGTCTACCGCGAATGTTTGGAACTCAGGATAGCTCGGGATCTGATTTGGTGGAGGGGAATTAGGAGCAACCGCCTGACCGCCTTGATTCGGTGAACCTGGATACCCTGGTTGCTGTCCAGGAAAATTAGGTTGCTGCGGAAAACCAGGCGTTGAAGGGTAGCTCGGCATACTTGGAAACCATGGCATACCTGGGAACCCTTGAGATTCTTGCATGCCTGGAAACCAAGGTCGCCAAGGGGCAAACGATTGTGCAGTCGAGAAACCATGTAGATCAGCCCCTTGCCAATAGGAATCTGTATCTTGCGGGTACCACATAAATTCATCTTGTGGATTCAACTTATTACGCCTCCTTTTTCTGTTCGTTTTATCATATGCAGTCGATTGGTTATTTGACCTTATTGTCTCCTTAGGCGACAGCTGTGCTAAACTATGTAGAAAGGAAGTGGAATATAATGAATGAAAATACCCCTCATATTTTAGTAGTGGACGGCATGGCGTTGTTGTTCCGCTCATTTTTTGCGACAGCACATAGCGGGCAGTTTTTCCGCAATGCATTAGGTGTGCCGACAAATGGCGTACAAGGATTCGCACGACATACGATGAGTGCAATCTCGATTTTTCAACCGACACATTTAGCGGTGTGTTGGGATATGGGATCGAAAACATTCCGTAATGAATTATTCGCAGATTATAAAGCGCATCGCCCAGCACCTGCACCGGAATTAATACCGCAATTCGATATGGCTCGGGACGTATCGGAAGCACTAGGATGGAAGAGTTATGGAATTCAGAACATGGAAGCGGATGATCTGATTGGTTCGTTAATTGAAACGTGGAAAGACGAGGCAAAATTGACCGTCGTGTCGGGAGATAAAGATTTACTGCAGTTATTAAAACCCGATGTGTCGATTGCGCTGACGAAAAAAGGCTTCACGCAATATGATGAATACACGGAAGCGCGTTTTATAGAAGAATACGGGATTACACCTAAGCAATTCATTGATATGAAAGCATTCACTGGAGATGCAAGTGACGGCTACCCTGGAGTGAAGGGGATTGGACCCAAGACAGCACTGAAGCTCATTCAGGAGTATGGTTCAGTCGATGGCGTGCTGGCGGCGAAAGAAAAATTAACGGCAGGCGTGCAGAAGAAGCTGAATGCGGAAGAGGAAATGCTGATGATTTCACGAGATCTTGCAACGATTCATTGTGAAATCAAACTTGATGATCCACTAGAAGAATTGCTCATTCCGGAGTTCACTGAAGAAACCGCCAGAGTAATGGAAGAACAGGGTTATTCGATGATCGCTAAACAAGGTCTACCGGTTTCACCATTTTAACGGTTCAACTTTAACGAATGTCAATATCTTTTTATTTGGCTCATAAGGAATGGAGCGCACACGGCTCGCCCTATTGTTGCCACCGTGGTCATGAACAAGTAGATACAGTTGATTGTCTACATATTCATACCCAACCAGTACGACCCAATGATAATCAAATGTAAAACGACTACGCCACTGGCACTTGAACCACTTATCAAATTTTACAGCAACCGGCCGGTCATCATCCAGTTGCTCCATAGCCTGTTGTAGGGTACAAATTTCGACATTCCACTGCGAGCCGAGCATTTGGTTCAACCGACGAACAAAGCGCCAAGTAGGCAAACCAATCTTCGTACTGCCTAATGTTCGATACAGCTCATTAATAGAAGGAGTTTGTTCGGCAGGGAAGAAATAGCGCAATAATACATACGCTGTAACAGGCCCACAAGCCGACGGACGGTAGCGTGGTTCAATGTCGTGATCATACTGCGATTTACCTGGTATTTCTATGTATTTGGACATGAAGAACTCCTCCTTTATGGGACATGTTGTTGTTTGGTAGGGGGCGTGGTGTGTGTGGCGCTCATAGTTTCCGCTTAACCGCTCAATGAACTCCGCCATCCGCTCAATGTGTGTGGCAGAGTGCTCAATCCAGCGGGTGATGCGCTCAATGAAGGTGGCTAAGCGCTCATAGTTTCCGCTTAACCGCTCAATGAACTCCGCTATCCGCTCAATGTGTGTGGCTGAGAGCTCTATCTAGCAGGTGATGCGCTCAATGAAGGTGGCTAAGCGCTCATAGTATCTGCGTAACCGCTCAATGAACTCCACCATCCGCTCAATGTGTGTGGCTGAGTGCTCTATCCAGCAGGTGATGCGCTCAATGAAGCAGGTTAAGCGCTCATACTTGCTACGTAACCGCTCATACACTCCACGTAACCGCTCAATCCACCCCAACAATCACTCAATAAAACAAATGCTGAGAACCTAGAGGTTCTCAGCATTTTCACATTTCATCTTTAGATCTTCACTTCGTCTAAAAACTCCATAACTTGCTCAGGTGATTTCGCAAACGCGCTATGCAGGTGTGCGTGTTTCTCACCGTTTTGGAAGACCAACAGACTTGGAATGCCCATCACTTCATATTTCTCGGCAATTTCAGGAATAACGTCGCGATCCGCTTCATACCATGTGTATGTATCGTATTTTTCAACGATTGGATCGATAAACATATCCATACGCTTACAGTCGGGGCACCAGCCTGCTTCAAATTTCACAAGTACTGGTTGGTCGCTTGCAATGATTTCTTCAAACTCAGTTGCTGTTTTAATTTCTTTCATTTCTATCGCCTCCATTCAGTAAGTAGTGTACAATGAATCATGAATGTTTGGTATTAAATTGCTTATTTTAAAAAGTCTGATTAAATATGAAATAAATATTGCGAAATAGTTTCAAATGATTTATACTAGCAATTATAGGCAATGCGTATTTTTTTTACGCTATAAATGAATGAGTGTTCATTCAAAGAACATAAGGGAGGATTGCACGTGACTTATCAAATTAGAAAAGCGGCAGTTTTAGGATCTGGAGTTATGGGTTCTGGTATCGCGGCACATTTAGCGAATATTGGCATTCCTGTACTTTTACTAGATATCGTACCACCGAAATTAGGTGCAGATGATGAAGCAAAAGGATTAACATACGAAGATCCAAAGTTCCGTAATAAGTTTGCGGCTACAGCATTGGAGAAATTACAAAAACAAAAACCAGCTCCTCTAACAACGAAGAAAAGCTTATCATTACTTACACCAGGAAACTTTGAGGACCATTTGGATCAATTGAAAGACGTAGATTGGATCATTGAAGTCGTCGTAGAAAACCTTGATATTAAAAAGAGTCTATATGAAAAGATTGAAACGGTGCGAAAGCCAGGTACCATCATCTCATCCAATACATCAGGAATCAGTATTGAAGCGATGACAGAAGGACGTTCGGAAGATTTCCAGAAGCACTTCCTTGGAACGCATTTCTTCAATCCTCCAAGATACTTGAAACTGCTTGAGATTATACCAACAGAAACGACATCACCTGAAGTGGTAGAGTTCATGACAGTGTTTGGTGAGGATCGTTTAGGTAAGGGAGTCGTGATTGCGAAGGACACGCCAAACTTTATCGGTAATCGAATCGGTACGTATGGTTTACAAGTGACATTGCATGAAATGCTCGAACGCGGTTATACAGTTGGAGAAATCGACTCGATTACCGGCACATTAATCGGCCGTCCGACGTCTGCGACATTCCGTACATTAGATGTTGTGGGACTGGATACGTACATGCACGTAGCGAAAAACGTCTACGATCAGACTACGGGAGAAGAACAGAAAATATTTGAACTGCCTGATGTCGTCACGAAAATGATCGACAATGGCTGGATCGGCGCAAAAGCAAAGCAAGGCTTCTATGTAAAAAAAGGCCGAGACATTATGGAATTGGATATGAAGACGTTTGAATATGTTCCTACACAGAAAATGAAAGCGCCTTCAATCGAAATGGCAAAGCAGCAAAAAGGACTAGCTAACAAAGTGAAGACGTTACTGTATGCAAAAGATCGTGCAGGCGAGATTTTGTGGAATACGTTAACACCGACAATGCTATATGCTGCACAACTTCACGGTGAGATTGCAGATGATATCGTCTCGATCGACAACGCTATGAAATGGGGCTTCGGCTGGACGCAAGGACCGTTTGAAATTTGGGATGCAATTGGCGTGAAAAAGTCTGTGGACATGCTGAAAGAAGAAGGCAAGGAAATCCCTAAACTTGTTCAGTCATTGCTTGATAAAGGCTATGAAACTTTCTATAAAGAAGAGAATGGCGATACGTACTATTTTGACGGCTCGGACTATCAGGCTGTGCAAGTGAATGAAAAAGCGATCAACTTAAAGCAGTACAAGAAGAAGCATGGCGTGATCAAGAAGAACTCTGGCGCAAGCTTAATTGACCTTGGAGATGGCATAGCTTTACTAGAATTCCATTCACAGTCGAATGCAATTGGGCTGGACATCATTCAAATGATTAACTTCGCAATAGACGAAGTGGAACAGAACTTCAAAGGGCTTGTCATCGGAAATCAAGGGAAAAACTTCTGTGTCGGTGCGAACCTTGGCATGATTTTAATGGAAGCACAAGATGATAATATCTTTGAACTCGACTTTGTCATCCGTTCATTCCAGAACGCGATGCTGAAGATTAAATATAGCGGTAAGCCAGTTGTTGCGGCACCATTCCAGATGACGCTAGGTGGCGGAGCAGAAGTTTGTCTACCAGCTGCACATATTCAAGCGTCTATGGAAACGTATATGGGACTCGTTGAAGTAGGGGTAGGATTGATTCCAGGTGGTGGCGGTAACGTCAACTTGTATCAGAAGCACCTGAAAGGTTTGCCAAACGGTGTACCTATTGATTATCAACATATTGCGAATAAAGTATTCGAATCGATTGCGATGGCGAAAACGTCGACATCTGCTGAAGAAGCTAGAGAGAACAACTTCCTCGACTTTGCAGACGGCATTAGTGTCAATCCGGATCATCTGATCTACGATGCGAAGCAAGCTGCTTTGTCATTATTTGAAGCGGGCTATGTAGCACCGAAGAGAGCGAAAGTTCCTGTAACTGGCGATTCTGGTTATGCGACATTATTACTTGCAGCTGAAGGAATGTTCAGTTCAGGTTTCATTAGCGAACATGATTTGAAAATTGCGAAGAAACTCGCATACGTACTGTCTGGTGGGAAGATCCCATATGGTACACGTGTTGATGAGCAGTACTTACTGGATCTAGAACGCGAAGCATTTTTAAGCTTAGTAGCAGAACCGAAATCACAGCAACGTATGCAACATATGTTGGTCAAGGGGAAACCGTTACGTAACTGATGAGAGATAGCTAAAGGAGGAAACAGAATGCGCGAAGCAGTAATTGTAGCCGGTGCTCGAACACCGATTGGAAAAGCAGGAAAAGGTTCTTTGGCAACTGTCCGTCCGGATGATCTTGGGGCGTTGACTATAAAGGAAACATTAAAACGGGCAGGGGATTATGATGGGCCGATCGATGACTTGATCATCGGTTGTGCCATGCCTGAAGCGGAACAAGGAATGAACGTCGCGCGTAACATCGGGGCGTTGGCGGGATTACCGGATACAACACCTGCCGTAACGGTCAACCGCTTTTGTTCATCCGGTTTGCAGTCGATTGCTTATGCGGCAGAGCGGATCATGCTCGGTCATTCAGAAGCAATCTTAGCAGGTGGCGTCGAATCGATGAGTATGGTTCCGATGATGGGAAATACGATTCGTCCGAACGTCAAACTCGCTGAAGAAGCGCCTCAATACTATATGGGGATGGGACATACAGCGGAGCAAGTGGCGCAAAAGTATGGCATCTCCCGTGAAGATCAAGATGCATTCGCAGTGGAATCACATAAACGTACCGAAGCAGCAATTAAAGAAAATAAATTTGTTGATGAGATTGTGCCGGTGGAAGTAACAAAGCGTTTTGTCGATGGGGACGGCAAATACCAAGAAAAAACGGTTTTATTCGAAATGGATGAAGGCGTACGTCCAGGTACGACGACTGAAATTCTTGGGAAATTACGTCCAGCATTCGCAGCGCAAGGTTCCGTCACAGCAGGTAACGCGTCACAAACATCTGACGGTGCAGGAATGGTCTTATTAATGGATCGAGAAGTAGCTGAACAGCGTGGTTTACAGCCCATGGCAAAATTCCTTTCCTTCGCAGTAGGCGGCGTGCCACCAGAAGTAATGGGGATCGGACCGATTGTCGCTGTGCCTAAAGCATTGAAACTAGCAGGCCTATCTATTGAAGACATCGACCTTTTCGAGCTCAATGAAGCATTTGCATCCCAGTCACTCGCAGTAATTCGCGAACTGGGATTGGATACAGATAAAGTAAACGTCAACGGGGGAGCTATTTCATCAGGTCATCCACTCGGTGCGACAGGAACTATTTTGACGTTGAAATTAATTAATGAATTGAAACGTCAAGGTAAGAAGTACGGTGTCGTCACGATGTGTATCGGTGGCGGAATGGGAGCAGCTGGAGTGTTCGAAGTTCTATAAAATAAAATTACACATACAAATAGGGGGAAATAATATGACTAAAGCTATGGAGGGAACAACTATGACAGAATTCGTAAAAGGTGGGGCATTTTTAACTGAGGACATGGACGCTAGTCGCGTTTTCACACCGGAAGATTTCACGGAAGAGCAAAAGATGATCGCTAAGACAACGGAGGAGTACGTGAAAAATGATGTAACACCGTTGATTGAAAAGCTCGAGAACCACGAATTTGAAAACTCCGTCACATTGCTGAAAAAAGCAGGGGATCTAGGTCTTCTAGCGGCAGATATCCCTGAAGAGTATGAAGGTCTTGGATTGGATAAAGTTTCTTCCGCATTGATTGCTGAGAAATTATCTGTAGCAGGTGGATTCTCGATTACTCACGGTGCGCACGTAGGGATCGGTACATTGCCAATCGTTTTATTCGGTAACCATGAGCAAAAAATGAAGTATTTGCCAAACTCTGCAAGTGGAGCGAAAATCTCCGCTTATGCATTGACAGAGCCAAGCTCAGGGTCAGACGCATTAGGCGCGAAGACTACTGCTAAATTAAATGCTGCAGGTACACACTACGTACTAAACGGTGAAAAACAGTGGATCACGAATTCTGCATTTGCTGATGTGTTCGTCGTCTACGCAAAAGTAGATGGTGATAAATTCACGGCATTTATCGTAGAAAAAGAATATCCTGGCGTTTCAGTAGGACCGGAAGAGAAGAAAATGGGTATCAAATCATCTTCTACACGTACGTTGATTCTAGAAGATGCAGAAGTACCAGTTGAAAACTTATTAGGTGAAATTGGCCGTGGGCATGTGATCGCGTTCAACATTTTAAATATCGGCCGGTACAAGCTTGGAGTAGGTGCGATTGGCGGATCGAAGCGTGCACTTGAATTGGCTATCAAATATGCGAATCAGCGTAAGCAGTTCGACACACCCATTTCTTCATTCAACTTGACGAAAGAAAAGTTCGGTACGATGGCATCTAGGTTGTACGCAACTGAAAGCTTGATCTATCGTACAGTAGGGTACTTCGAAGAGCGTAACGCGGCGATGAGCCCTGAAGAGCAAAAAGACGGCGCAAAAGTGGCGGCTTCCATTGCTGAATACGCAATTGAATGTTCTATCAATAAAGTAGTAGGTTCGGAAATGTTGGATTACATTGCGGACGAAGCCGTTCAAATTCATGGCGGTTATGGCTTCATGGCAGAATACGAAGTAGAGCGCATTTATCGCGACTCCCGTATTAACCGGATCTTCGAAGGAACGAATGAAATCAACCGTATGATCGTTCCAGGCACATTCTTGAAGAAAGCGATGAAAGGCGAATTGCCATTGCTTCAACAAGCGCAAGCATTACAAGAAGAGTTGTTAATGCTGATGCCAGAAGAAGTGGGCGACGAAGCATTGGCTCAAGAGAAAATGCTTGTGAAGAACGCAAAGAAGATCGGCATCTTAGTGGCAGGACTTGCCGCGCAGCGTTACGGCACGAAGCTAGATCAGGAGCAAGAAATTCTTGTGAACATCGCAGATATCGCGAACGATCTATTCGGTATGGAGTCTGCATTGCTCCGTACGGAAAAGGCGATCAACAAGAATGGTGAAGAAAAAGAGAGCCAGAAGCTTCTTTATACACAAATCTTCTGTCAAGAAGCATTCGGACGTATCGAAGCAGCAGCAAAAGAAACGTTGCTCGCAGCAGTCGACGGCGACAACCAGCGCATGATGATTTCCGCGTTGCGTAAATTGACTCGCAATAACCCATACAACATTATTGCGAAGAAGCGTGAAGCGGCTGAGAAACTAATCGAAGCAGAGAAGTACATCGTTTGATCATAGCTTAGACAAAACGCCTCTTATGTGGGGCGTTTTTTTGTAGGAGAGAATTGGATAGGAAGTTCAAGGATAAGTGCGTTGAAGTGATTAAATAGATAGAGTGTGCAAGGGGATTGGAGATCCAGCTGGGGACGCTTTCCTGAGGGGGTGGCTTACTCAAGGCAATCTATGAAAGCACATGCTCCTAACGCTGCGCTTTTGCGAGTAAAAGCCGTCCTTCGCTACGGCTCTCGCTGATCCTCCAGGAGTCGCCCCAGCTTCCGCTCCAATCCTACGTTTAAAGTGAAGGTACCTAGACCCACTATTGTAGATAGAGTCTAAGTGGTTTTTCCATTAAACTTGGTTAGTTCAAGCCTCTTTATAAAGCTGATCACAATCCCACATACAATGCACACCAGAAACTGTCACCCCCTCAGCTTGCTAGGGATTGTGCGTAGGAGGGGCGACTCCTAGAGGATCAGCTCACCGCGAGCCCTCAGGAAATGAAGTGACCCCTCCGAAGCACCAATCCCAACCCCAACAGCTTGCCAGCCTCCCACCGTAAGAACCTATCCGCAATGAAACACCGCCAAGTTCGCATCAACACCCCACTATTTGCTATACTGAAAAAAAGGAGAGATGGACTATTATGACTATGACATACTACGGCTATCCCAAATGCACCACGTGCCGCAAAGCAAAAAAATGGCTTACGGACGAAGGGATTTCATTCGAAGAAAAGAACATCGCTGAACAACCTCCAAGCGAAGACGAACTTCGCAACATGATCGCGAACTCCGGACTCGAAATGAAAAAGTTCTTCAACACTAGTGGCAAGAAATATCGAGAGCTCAACTTAAAAGACCAACTACCCACGATGACCGACGATGAAAAGATCGCACTCCTCGCTTCAGACGGAATGCTCATCAAACGCCCAATCGTCTCTGACAACCAAAAAGTGACTGTCGGATTCAATGAAACAACATTCATGGAAACGTGGAAGAAGTGATTTAGATTCTTGTCTTTACAGGGGAACTATGGCAAACTAAAGGTAGACAAACTATTATATTTTTGGAGGTAACGACATGAGCACACCAAAAGATTTACGTTATTCAGAAGAGCACGAATGGGTAAAAGAAGAAGACGGTAAATACCGCATCGGAATCACACATTTCGCACAGTCTGAACTAGGGGATATCGTATTCGTTGAACTCCCACAAGTGGGCGATCAATTGAAATCAGACGAGCCTTTTGGAAGCGTTGAATCAGTGAAAACGGTATCTGAATTGTACGCTCCACTTACTGGTAAAGTTGTAGAAGTGAACGAAAACCTTGAAGATAGCCCAGAATTGGTTAACGAGTCTCCATACGAAGGTGCATGGATGGTAGTAGTTGAAATCGATAATAAAGCTGAACTAGATGAATTAATGACAGCTGAGCAGTACGAAGAAATGACAGCTGAATAATAGACTAAAAGAAAAAGCGCTGGAACGTCCAAGCGCTTTTTTTACACGCTAGGAGGAAACAGGATGGACCCGAAAGTTCTCATTGTAGAAGGCGGACAGGATCGTAAACGGTTAGTGCCGATCCTGGCAGAGCCTGTAGAGATTCTTTGTACGAATGGCACCATCAGTGCGTATCATATTGAAGAACTGCTTGAACCGTACGAGCAGCAAGACTTATTCGTCTTTATGGATGCGGACGCGTCAGGTGAGTCTATTCGTAAGCTGTTCAAACAACTGTATCCAGAAGCGCAACATTTATATACAGATCGTCTCTATCGCGAAGTAGAAACGACTCCTGTTAAACTATTGGCTAGCATCTTAGCTGCTGCCAATTTTAAAGTACATTCCAAATACTTGGCAGGTGGACCACATGAATAATTGGACAATCGAAGACTGGCAACGCGCACAGGCGGCAGAGCAAGTAGCCGCTTTTTATTTATATACACCCATGTGCGGGACGTGTGCAGTTGCATCAAAAATGCTCACGGTGATCGAGACGATGTGTCCGCAATTACCAATTGGCAAGGCGGACTTGAATTACGTGCAGGAAATCGCAATAGAATATGAGGTGGAAAGCGTCCCTTGTTTACTCATTCAGCGCAAAGGACAGCCTTTAGAAAAGATTTACGCCTTTCAATCCGTCCCGTACCTACTAGAGAAACTCAGTTGACAATAGAAATCAAAGTATGGTATAAGTAGTTAATCAATTGAATACGTAACTCTTATAAAGAGCGGTGGAGGGAAGTGCCCTATGAAGCCCGGCAACCGTCACATTTGTGAAATGGTGCCAATTCACTCAAAGCGCAATGCTTTGATAGATGAGAGAAATGGTAACGTACATAACTACATACGTTCGGCCTTTCTGCTTGTCTGCAGGAAGGCTTTTTTTATTAACAAAAGCGGAAAGCGCCGTGTAGGCTCGACAGGTGTTGGAAGACTTACCACAAAGGCGTACTTTGTCTTTTTGGCAAGTCTGAAACGACCCGAGAGCCTGGCGCTTGTAGCTGGATGAAACAAAAGCGGAAGATGCCGTTTAGCTCCGACAGGCGTTGGAAGACTTGTCACAAAGGCGTACTTTGCCTTTTTGGCAAGTCTGAAACGACCCGAGGAGCTGGCATCTGCAGCTAGATGAAACAAAAGCGGAAAGCGCCGTGTTGCTTTCCAAAAGACTTACTAAAGGTGGTGCGGAAAATGATTCAACTAACAAACGTTCAAAAAAGATTCCAATTGAACCGTTCAGAAATTGTCGCGGTAGATGACGTGACATTGACCATCGAAGAAGGAGAGATTTTCGGCGTCATCGGGTACAGTGGAGCAGGGAAAAGTACATTGATTCGACTATTAAATGGACTTGAAACACCTACATCCGGCAGTATTATGATTCATGGTCAAGAAATGACAACGCTAAAAGGTGCTGGCCTTCGTGATGCGCGTCAGAAAATCAGTATGATCTTCCAGCACTTTAACTTACTATGGTCAAGAACAGTAGAAGAAAATATTATGTTTCCTCTTGAAATTGCTGGCGTAAAGAAATCGGCGCGGAAGCAAAAAGTGAAAGAGTTAATTGACCTCGTTGGATTGACAGGCCGTGAACATGCGTACCCATCGCAGTTATCAGGCGGCCAGAAGCAACGTGTCGGCATTGCTCGCGCGCTTGCAAATGATCCAGAAGTATTACTTTGTGATGAAGCAACGTCCGCGCTCGATCCTGAGACGACGAATGCAATTTTGGATTTATTGACGGACATCAATGAACGTCTCGGTCTAACGATCGTGTTGATTACGCATGAAATGCACGTCATTCGCAAGATCTGTCATCGTGTGGCGGTCATGGAAGCAGGGCAAGTTGTGGAAGCAGGCAATGTACTGGATGTCTTCCAATCCCCTCAAGCGGATATTACGAAGCGTTTCATTTCGCAGGTGACCGATACCGGCGATACCGACACCGCAATGGCGCATTTACAGGAAGAGTCACCGCATGGCAAGTTGATCAAGCTAGCTTTCATTGGTGAACGTACAGAGCAGCCGGTGCTTGCCGAATTGATTCGTACATTCCCAATCGATGTCAACATCGTACAAGGGAATATTTCAACGACGCGTGATGGCGCATACGGCACACTTGTCTTGCAATTAGTAGGTGACGTGGCAGTCATAGAGGAAGCCATTGCTTTCCTAGATGCCAATGAAGTGAAGACGGAGGTGCTGATCCATGATTGAACAATGGTTCCCGAACGTTAATTGGGATAAAATGTGGCAAGCAACAGGCGAGACGCTTTATATGTCTGCCTACTCAACGGTCTTCACGTTTATTTTTGGTATTGCACTCGGTCTGTTATTGTTTTTAACAAATCCTGGTCAGTTATGGGCGAATAAAATCACGAATATCTTTACAGGCGCTTTCGTAAATATATTCCGATCAATTCCCTTTATTATTTTGATTATTTTATTGTTACCTTTGACGAATTTATTGATAGGAAGCATGCGTGGGCCGAATGCCGCGTTGCCAGCATTGATCATTGGTGCCGCTCCGTTTTACGGCCGCATGGTGCTCATTGCATTGCAGGAAATCGATAAAGGAGTGATCGAAGCAGCGCGTTCAATGGGTGCCAAAACATCTACGATCATTTTCAAAGTATTGTTACCAGAATCCATGCCAGCCCTCGTGTCTGGTATTACCGTGACGTCGATTGCACTCGTCGGCTACACAGCGATGGCCGGGGTCATCGGTGCTGGAGGACTCGGTACGCTTGCCTATCTCGAAGGGTTTCAGCGTAACCGTGGAGATGTCACAATGATGGCGACAATATTAGTACTAGTCATCGTGTTTATCATTCAGTTTATAGGTGATTTCATTGTAAAACGTTTGGACAAGCGATAATAGGATTTTCAGGGGAACCTGTTAACCATAAAACATTCCATCATGGAGAGGGAGAAATGTGGATATGAAGAAGTTTTTATTCGGTCTATTCGCTGCTGTATTAGTGCTTGCACTGGCAGCCTGCGGAACAAAAGACGAAGGTAGTAAGGATAATGGGGCACCCGATGTAGATGATGCAGAAAAAGGCGAGAAAACGTCACTGATAGTCGGCGCGTCTAATACACCGCATGCAGTAATTTTGGAAGAGGCTAAGCCATTATTAGCAGCAAAAGGCTATGATTTAACAATAGAGAGTTACACAGACTACGTATTGCCAAACAAAGATTTGGCCGAAGGGACAATTGACGCGAACTATTTCCAACACATTCCGTATTTAGAGAGCCAAATAGCTGATTTCGGTTATGACTTCGTCAATGCAGGCGCTATTCACATCGAGCCAATCGGTGTGTACTCTAAGAAATATGATTCATTGGAAGATCTACCAGACGGTGCAACGATCTTAATCAGTAACTCGGTTGCCGATCATGGCCGCGTACTTGCTATGCTTGAAGAAAAAGGATTGATCAAGTTAGCTGACGACGTAGAAAAAGTGAAAGCTGAAGTAGACGACATCGTAGAAAATCCAAAGAACTTAGAATTTGACGCAAACTACGAAGCGGCATTAATGCCTCAGTTGTATAACAACGACGAAGGCGACGCATTGTTGATCAACTCCAACTACGCTATCGATGCAGGCTTGAATCCAATGGAAGATTCCATCGCATTGGAAGATAAAGAGTCTCCATATGTTAACGTAATTGCGGTGAAGAGCGGTAACGAAGACAGCGATGCAATCCAAGCATTGGTAGAAGTACTGACTTCAGAGCAAATTCAAGAATTCATCTTGAATGAATGGTCTGGATCCGTTGTTCCTGTACAATAATAAGGTAAGGGTCGGTAGCGATTGTAGCTGCCGGCTTTTTTTATTTGGTTGAACGGTGGGTGGAAAGCTCTATGTTGTGGGCTATCCGCTCTATGTGGCGCGTGGAGTGCTCAATGTATTGCGCTATGCGCTCTATGGGGTACGTGAGCCGCTCAATACCGCGGGAGAACCGCTCAATGTGCCGGGCTATCCGCTCAATACCACACGATAACCGCTCAACACGCTTGGCTATGCGCTTATTACAGCGTGTGGAGCGCGTTGGGGTGTCCGCCCTTATGAAGTGGCACAGCTCGCTCAATAAGCTAGGCTACCCGCTCAAAGTTGTTGTTTACTCGCTCTATGCGTTGCGTGAACCGCTCAATATGCCGGGCTATCCGCTCAATACCACATGATAACCGCTCTACACGCTTGGCTATGTGCTCATTACAGCGTGTGGAGCGCGTTGGGATGTCCACCCTTATGAAGTTGTGCAACTCGCTCAATAAGCTAGGCTATCCGCTCAATGTTGTCGTTTATCCGCTCTATGTGTTGCGCGAACCGCTCAATCCACCGGGCCAACCGCTCAATCCACCCCGCCAACCGCTCAACCCCCACCCAACCCACCAACAACACAAGAAAAATATCAATAAAATCCAAACAAAATCTTCTTTATTCTTTCGACTTGTGATAAAGTTAATTTTGTTTGAGTAGTACATATGTGTATTTGAGGAGGACGTATTGTGAAGTTTAAATTAGGGCTCATTTGGCGAATTTTGATCGCCATTGGGTTAGCGATCGGGCTTGGCTTGCTATTGCCGATGATCCACGAAGGGTTCGCGCATTGGTTCGTTCGTTTAGGGGCCACTTTTAATATGTTGTTCGGTGGATTCTTGAACTTTGTTGTTCCGTTGATCATCATTGCGTTTATCGCACCGAGTATTGCCAAGCTTGGGGCAGGTTCAGGGAAATTACTCGGAATGTCTGCTGCGTTTGCATACGGCTCTACGGTTATTGCGGGATTGCTTGCGTATTTTGCGGCAACGAATATTTTACCGAACTTCATTCATCCGACCACGAAAACGGACATTGCAGAAGGTGCGCGTGAAGCGGGAGTGGCATTCTTCGAAATGGAAATGGATCCAATGATGGGGATCATGACCGCGTTGCTTATGGCGTTTCTACTTGGGATCGGTATGGCAGCGATTAAGGGGAAGACGATGTTGTCGTTCTTTGATGAATTTAATTTAATTATCGATAAGGTCATTTCTGTCGTCATCATTCCGTTATTACCGTTTCATATTTTCGGAATCTTTCTGAATATGACCTATACAGGTGAAGTGGCGAATGTGCTTTCTGTATTTATATTTGTTTTCATCATGATTATTATTCTTCACTTACTCATGTTGACATTCCAGTATACGGTGGCTGGTACATTGAACAAACGGAATCCGTTTATGCTAATGAAAACGATGCTACCTGCGTATTTGACAGCCATCGGAACGCAGTCTTCAGCTGCGACGATTCCAGTTACGCTGCGTCAGGCGAAAAAGACGGGTGCTTCCGAACGTGTAACGAATTTTGCGGTGCCGTTATTTGCAACGATCCACTTGTCGGGTAGTACGATTACGATCGTCTCTTGTTCTATCGGAGTTATGCTGATGAATGGCTTAGATGTTAGTTTTGCTGCATACTTGCAATTCATCTTCATGCTAGGTGTCACAATGATCGCGGCTCCGGGTGTGCCAGGTGGGGCAGTTGTCGCGGCAACTGGACTTCTTACGACTATGCTAGGATTCACTGACGGCATGGTAGCATTGATGATTGCTCTGTATTTAGCACAAGATAGTTTCGGAACAGCCACGAACGTAACAGGCGATGGTGCGCTTGCCATGATTGTCGATCGTTTCACTAAAAAAGTATAGAGTAGTAGTAAAGTCGGTTACTTGACCGGCTTTTTTTCTGTCTAATTCTTATGTACTAAGGTTTAGTTGATTCTCATTCACTAGTAGTCAAATGAAAAATAATTATCTGGAAAAATATACTGAGCCGTGTAGTAGCAATGAAATTAGCCAATATGTGTAATGATTCTTAAAGATTTGCAACCAACTCGAATATGGGTTAAGATTAGAATGATACTAAATAGAGAATGGATCATAACCATTCAACGCGACTATACTGGAGGTATTGGAATGGCAATTTTGGAAATCAAAGATCTTCATGTCCAAATCGAGGACAAAGAAATCTTAAAGGGTGTTACCTTAACAATAAATACAAATGAGATCCATGCAATTATGGGTCCCAATGGTACGGGGAAATCTACGCTTGCATCTGCAATCATGGGTCACCCGAAATATGAAGTTACTTCTGGATCGATCACACTAGATGGAGAAGACGTATTAGCAATGGAAGTAGATGAGCGTGCGAGAGCTGGTCTGTTCCTAGCAATGCAATATCCAAGTGAAATCACTGGCGTAACGAACGCAGATTTCCTACGTTCTGGAGTGAACGCTCGTCGCGAAGAAGGCGATGAAATTTCTTTGATGAAATTCATTCGTGAAATGGATAGCAAGATGGAAGTTCTTGAAATGGAAGAAGATATGGCAACTCGTTATTTGAACGAAGGTTTCTCAGGTGGAGAGAAGAAGCGTAATGAAATTCTCCAGCTAATGATGTTGAAGCCGAAATTCGCAGTACTTGACGAGATTGACTCAGGTCTAGATATCGACGCATTGAAAATTGTTTCTAACGGAATCAACCAAATGCGCGGCGAAGGCTTCGGTTGCTTAATTATTACTCACTACCAGCGTTTATTGGATTACATCGAGCCAGATAAAGTGCATGTTATCATGCAAGGTAAGATCGTTAAAACAGGCGGTTCTGAACTAGCTAAGAAACTTGAAGTTCAAGGATATGACTGGATTAAAGAAGAACTAGGTATTGAAGACGAAACTGTTGGACAAGAAGCATAAGAAAGGGGACGACTCAAAATGACGGTTGAAACAACATTGGCATTGACCGAACAAGACGTCCGCTCTTATTCCGCAAAAGTGGAGGAAGCTGCTTGGATGGCAGATTTTCGTTCGAATGCTCTAGCGAAAGCTGAAGTACTCGAAATGCCAAAACCAGATAAAACAAAAATTACAAAGTGGAATTTCACGGAATTCCCTTCACATACAGTTGAAAGCTCGATCTTCGCTGGGTTGGAAGAATTACCGACTGAAGCGAAAGCATTGATCGATGACGAACAACAACAAAACATTTACGTGCAACACAATAACACACCTGCATACCTGTCGGTGTCCGAAGAATTGAAGTCTCAAGGCGTTATTATGACGGATATCTTTACGGCATCACGCGAACACAGTGAGTTGTTACAGAAATACTTGATGACGGATGGCGTCAAAGTGGATGAGCATAAATTAACAGCTCTTCACGCAGCACTGATCAACGGTGGAGTATTTGTCTACGTTCCTAAAAACGTAGTAATCGAAGATCCACTACAAGTACTATTCGTTCATTCTAACGAAGAGGCATCATTATTTAACCACGTAGTACTAGTGGCAGAAGAAAACAGTCATGTAACATACGTTGAAAGCTATCTTTCTACAATCGAGCATGCGGAAACTCAAGCGAATATTGTATCTGAAGTATTTGCTATGGCCAATGCGAAAATTGTCTACGGATCTGTCGACGTATTAGCGGAAGGTATGACAACGTATGTCAACCGTCGCGGTGTTACTGGACCTCATGCACGCATTGAGTGGGCGCTTGGTCTAATGAACGACAGCAATACGATTTCTGAAAACATCACGCATTTAGTCGGAGACGGCTCATCCAGTGATATGAAATCCGTAGTGGTTGGACGCGGTAGCCAGAAGCAAAACTTCACATCTGAAATCGTGCACTGGGGACTGGATACAGACGGTTTCATCTTGAAGCACGGTGTAATGAAAGAAAACTCTACTGCGATCTTTAACGGAATCGGACGTATCGCGAAAGGCGCAACTCGTTCCAACGCAGTGCAAGAATCACGTATTCTGATGTTGGGTGAAAGAGGCCGTGGAGACGCGAACCCGATTTTACTCATCGATGAAAATGATGTAACAGCAGGTCACGCAGCTTCAGTAGGACGTGTAGATCCACTACAAATGTTCTATCTAATGAGCCGCGGTATTACACAAGAAGAAGCAGAACGCCTCATTATTCATGGTTTCTTAGCTCCAGTCGTAAGCAAATTGCCAATCGCAGGAGTTAGAAAACAATTGACGGAGGTTATTGAAAGGAAAGTGCGCTAATGCTCAGCAAAGACATCCGCAATCATTTCCCTATATTAGATCAAGAAATCAACGGACATCCCCTTGTCTACTTGGATAGCGCTGCGACATCACAAAAGCCTACTCAAGTAATTGAGACACTAGATCACTATTACCGCTTTGATAACTCCAATGTTCACCGTGGGGTGCATACACTTGGAAATCGCGCGACAGATAGTTATGAAGGTGCTCGCGAGAAAGTCCGTAAATTCATTAATGCTAAATCCACGCAAGAAGTACTCTTCATGCGTGGTACTACAACAGCGATCAACACCGTTGCGCAAAGCTATGGCCGTGCCAATGTCTCGGAAGGTGACGAAATCGTCATTACACATATGGAGCACCACTCCAATATTATTCCTTGGCAACAGCTCGCTAAAGAAACTGGCGCAGTGCTAAAATATATCGATTTAGAAGAAGACGGCACACTATCACTGGATAAAGTACGAGAGACCATTACAGATAAAACGAAAATCGTTTCCATCCTGTATGTTTCTAACGTTCTCGGCACAATGAATCCGATTGAAGAAATTACAAAAATTGCCCATCAACATGGGGCAGTGATGTGTGTGGATGCTGCACAAGCAGCACCACATTTAAAAATTGATGTACAGAATCTAGATTGCGACTTCCTTGCATTTTCCGGACACAAAATGTGTGGACCTACCGGTATCGGTGTCCTCTACGGTAAGAAGGATTTACTCAATAATATGGAACCCATTGAATTCGGCGGTGAGATGATTGATTTTGTCGGTCTGTATGAATCCACATGGAAAGAGTTGCCTTGGAAATTTGAAGGCGGCACACCTATTATTGCAGGAGCTATTGGACTCGGTGCAGCCATCGACTTCTTGGAAGAAATCGGTTTGGATGCGATCGAACAGCATGAACACGAGTTGGCTGGTTATGCTATGGATAAAATGTCTGAAATCGACGGCTTGACCATATATGGTCCAAGAGATCCCGATAAGCGCGCAGGATTGGTCACATTCAACTTGGATGATGTCCATCCGCACGATGTGGCGACTGTACTGGATATGAATGGTATAGCTGTTCGTGCAGGTCACCATTGTGCACAACCATTGATGAAATGGCTACAAGTTTCTTCGACAGCGCGTGCTAGCTTCTATCTTTACAACACCACTGATGACGTAGATCGCCTCGTGGAAGGACTTCGCACAACAAAGGAGTATTTTAACGATGTCTACTAATAAACTAGATCAACTTTATCGTTCTGTCATCATGGAGCATTATAAGCACCCGAAAAATAAAGGCGTCTTGGAAAATGGAAATGTCACGATTGACATGAACAATCCAACTTGTGGTGATGTCATCCGATTAACGATGAACGTAGAAGATGACATCGTCAAAGACGTGAAATTTGAAGGAGAAGGATGTTCCATTTCAATGGCATCGGCTTCTATGATGACACAAATGATCAAAGGCAAGACCACAGAGGAAGCAGTGAAGTTAGCTCATACATTTTCAGACATGATGTTAGGCAAAGACATGGACGAGTCGATTGATCTCGATGACCTCGAAGCATTATCGGGTGTCGCGCAATTCCCTGCCCGTATTAAGTGTGCAACATTGAGCTGGAAGGCGATGGAAAAGGGAGTCTCTGGCGAGTCGCAATGACCTTGGCCATAGTACGAGCAATTATGGAACGGAGGAATAATAATGGCAAAACAAATGCCGGAAATCGGCGATTACAAATATGGTTTCCATGATAAAGACGTTTCGGTGTTCCGTTCAGAACGTGGATTGACACGTGAAATTGTTGAAGAAATTTCAAGTATGAAGGAAGAACCACAGTGGATGTTGGATTATCGTTTAAAATCTTTGGAGATTTTCTACAATAAACCTATGCCGCAGTGGGGTGGCGACTTGAATTCATTGAACTTTGATGAAATCACGTACTACGTTAAACCTTCAGAAGCAACGGAAACTTCATGGGATGAAGTACCAGAAGAAATCAAGCGTACGTTTGATAAACTCGGTATTCCTGAAGCAGAACAAAAATACTTGGCGGGTGTATCTGCACAGTACGAATCTGAAGTGGTTTACCACAATATGAAAGAAGAACTAACAGATCTAGGTATCGTCTTTAAAGACACGGATTCTGCACTTCGTGAAAACGAAGAATTGTTCAAACAATATTGGGGTACAGTCATTCCGAACTCAGATAATAAGTTCTCAGCACTAAACTCTGCTGTATGGTCTGGTGGATCATTTATCTATGTACCACCTGGCGTAACAGTAGAAACACCGCTACAAGCATATTTCCGTATTAACTCAGAAAATATGGGACAGTTCGAGCGTACGTTAATCATCGTAGACGAAGGCGCAAGCGTTCACTACGTTGAAGGGTGTACAGCACCGGTTTACACAACCAACTCACTACACAGTGCGGTTGTTGAAATTATCATTAAAAAAGATGCATATTGCCGTTACACGACAATCCAAAACTGGGCGAACAACGTCTACAACTTGGTAACGAAGCGTGCAGTATGTGAAGCAAATGCGACAATGGAATGGATTGATGGCAACATTGGTTCTAAATTGACGATGAAGTACCCGGCAGTCCTCCTAAAAGGAGAAGGCTCACGTGGTCTGACTCTATCGATCGCATTAGCAGGTAAAGGACAGCACCAGGATGCCGGCGCGAAAATGATGCACTTGGCACCTAACACGTCTTCTACTATTGTTTCAAAATCAATCTCTCAACACGGCGGGAAAGTAACGTATCGCGGAGTGGTCCACTTCGGACGTAATGCGGACGGAGCTCGTGCCAACATTGAGTGTGATACGTTGATCATGGATAAGTTATCTACTTCTGATACGATTCCGTACAATGAGATCTTGAATAATAATATTTCATTGGAACACGAAGCAAAAGTATCAAAAGTTTCTGAGGAGCAGCTCTTCTATTTGATGAGCCGCGGTATTCCTGAGTTGGAAGCTACAGAAATGATCGTTATGGGCTTCATCGAGCCATTTACAAAAGAACTACCGATGGAATATGCGGTAGAGATGAACCGTTTGATCAAGTTCGAGATGGAAGGTTCAATCGGTTAAAACAGCAAAACCCTGTTCGCATCTACAAGATGCGACAGGGTTTTTTCTTGTGTAGAAATAGTTTTATGAGGTGCACCTTATCTTTTCTCCACAACAGCAATCGTGCATCGAGACACACTGATTAATTTGTCAGCTTCATCGGTTATTTGAATATCCCACACCATCGATGTACGTCCTCTATGGAAAGGGATAGCGGTAGCAGTAACGACGCCATCTTTTTTACCTCGTATATGATTCGCATTGATTTCTAGGCCTACTGGATAATGTGTCTCGGGATTGAGGTTTAGAGCCGCCGCAATGCTGGCAGCTGTTTCAGCAAGTGCTACAGAAGCCCCACCATGCAGTAACCCCATAGGTTGAACAGTTTTCGGCCCGACTGGCATTTCACATACGACTTTGTCAGGATCCAGTTCTTTAAAGGTAATGTCCAAGGCACCAATCAATGTTTGCTCTAAGTCAATACCGTCCAATAAATTCAGTTCTTTCATAATCTTTACTACCTCCATTTCGATGATAGACTTTAACTACATGTATATACATGTAGTAAAGGTATACGAGTACGTATGTCGAGAAATACGACTTTAAAAATGATGCACGTAGATGTACACTAGTATAGAATAGTAGATATTGTCAAGGATGACTGAAAAGTTCGATATCTTTATTTGGAGGAAAGGGGTGGAGAGTATGAATAAACATCTCGATCAGGAGCAAGCGAAGTACATTATTGATGTATGTGCCAGTGCCAATCTTCGTACGGTATCGGGTTCACTTACGCAATTATACAATCATCTGTTGAAACCTACTGGATTGAAGATCACCCAATATTATATGCTTGGCAATATTTATACATCGCCTGATATTTCAATTAGTAGATTAGGCGAGATGATGTTGCTGGATCAAACGACCGTCACGCGTAATTTGAATATATTAAACGAAGCAGGATATGTACAGATCAAGAGAGCAGAACAGGACTCGAGAACAAAAGTGGTCACGATCACCAAATTAGGCTACGAGAAATTAAATGATGCCACGCCAATTTGGGTACAAGTACAGGAACAAATTGAAGGGGCTATAGGGAAAGCAGAGTATATGGATTTGCTGGAGAAGTTGGGTGCATTACAGAAAGTGATAGACGAATTCAAAAGTTCATCCACATAAAAATGAATCTAGATTCATAAATTGATTGACAACTCAAATAAATCAAGTAAAATACATGTATATACATGTATAAAAGATGGACTTGTTAGATCTTGTAGTTTTCAAAAGTAGAGGGTGTGCGTTTTTTTACAGAAAAGCATAATGTAAATTTGAAAGCGATTATAAAAGAGGAGAGTGTGTATGATGAACGTAGCAGAATTGAAAAAGAGTATGAGTCTTCCGGTGATAGCCTCCCCCATGTTCATTATTAGTAATCCTAAGACGGTAATTGAGCAGTGTAAAGCAGGAGTCATCGGTTCTATGCCATCTTTAAACGCAAGGCCAATTGCACAACTGGAAGAGTGGTTAATCGAGATTACAGAAGCGCTAGCAGATTATAATGCAAAAAATCCTACTAAACCGGCGGCTCCCTTTGCGATTAATCAAATCGTTCACCGATCCAATGAAAGATTGCAAGAAGATATGGCGCTTTGTGTGAAGTATAAAGTTCCCATTATTATTACCTCACTAGGCGCGAGAGAAGACGTCTATGAGGCTGCCCATAGTTACGGTGGAATCGTTTTGCATGACGTCATCAATAATTCATTCGCGAAAAAAGCAATTGAGAAAGGGGCAGATGGGTTAATTGCGATAGCGGCCGGGGCAGGTGGGCACGCGGGTCCGAAGAGTCCGTTTGCGCTCATTCAAGAAATTCGGGAATGGTTTGATGGACCACTTGCTCTTGGAGGTTCTATAGCAACAGGCGGAAGCGTATTGGCAGCGGAAGCAATGGGTGCAGACTTTGCGTACATCGGATCACCATTCATTGCTACGGAAGAAGCGAGAGCAGTTGATGATTATAAGCAGGCCATTTTAGACGCCACTTCGGATGATATTGTGTACAGTAATTATTTCACAGGGATCCACGGGAATTATTTAGCTACGTCGATCCGAGCTTCAGGTTTGGATCCGGACAACTTGCCGGAAAGTGATCCAAGTAAAATGAACTTCGGTGGAGACACGGGGCAAAAAGCTTGGAAAGATATTTGGGGCTGCGGTCAAGGAATCGGTATCATCGATAAAGTACAACCAACAAAAGATTATGTCGCACAATTAGCCCAGCAGTATAATGAGGCAAAAGATAAGTTGGTAGGAGATCGAGTGAACACTGGAAGCAGATAAATGTAAGCAGAAATGAATCGACGTATGATAAAAAACAAGTATGTCCATCGAGACACGCTTGTTTTTTATTTGCCTATGTAGTGTTGGGGAATGGGATATGTTTCAATACAGTTCATTTTTAGCTAACAATAATAGCATGTATTACATGAAAGATAAGTGCCATCCTAACACGAAATCAATTCGTTGATTTTATACCTGTAGGGGTATATAATAAGAGTACAACCATATGAAAAGGAGTTTTTCACATGACTGAAAAAGCAACTGTATATGTATCTTCTACTTGTCCTTACTGCACGATGATGACGAATTATCTAGATGAAATCCATGTGCCTTATGAGACGATTAATGTTTCTACACATCCGGAAGAAGGAGAGCGACTGATGGAAATAACGGGACAGATGGGCGTCCCACAAACACAGTTGAATGGTAAATGGATTATCGGCTTTGACCCAGCAAGTATTCACGCTGCACTGGATGCATGAATACATTCAAAAAATTTTTATTCAATCGAAGCTGCACAATCCAGTCAGCAGAAGAGATGGAAAAGAAATTATTTCCGCGCTTTTGTATCGGTAACATAGCATTTGTGGTGATGGGTGTCATTCTCGTCATCATGGAATGGACTCGCTAATAGGAGGCACCACATATGGAATGGATTATTATAGCACTCCTCGTCGGACTAGTAGTTTGGCGAATGAAGCCGGCAAAAGGTGTGCATTCAATCACGACTGAACAATTAAAAGACAGAGTGAAAGATCGGAACGTCCAGTTGATCGACGTCCGTTCACCGGCTGAATATACAGCACGCCATATAAAGGAATTTAAGAATATCCCATTGAATGTACTTTCAAATAAAATGGGAACATTGAAGAAAGACCAAGAAGTCATCATCATTTGTCAAAGCGGTATGCGCAGTTCGAATGCTGCAGGACAACTGAAAAAAGCAGGATTCATGAATGTAACAAATGTACGCGGTGGAATGAGCGCGTGGCAAGGTTAAATAGAAAAGTAGCGTGTCGGGAATTGTTTCCCGACACGCTTTTTTCTGTGGAAATGAAATGGATTCGATTTAGCACACTATCGAAACTAGTAAAATCGAGTTGGAAAGTACGACTTTTCCGAAAGTACATCAGATATGATACACTAAGCTAAAGATAAAAAAAGGGGTGCTTTCCATGATACATGTTGGCCTGACAGGGTGGGGAGACCATCCAAGCCTATATAATGAAAATACAGTCGCGAATAAAAAACTGATAGATTATAGTAAGCATTTTCCGATCGTTGAGCTGGATTCGACGTTTTATGCGATCCAGTCGAAAAAAGTAATGGATAAATGGACAGTGGAAACACCAGCTCATTTCCAATTCATCGTAAAAGCCTATCAGGGCATCACAGGTCATCAGCGTGGGAAGCTCCCGTATGATTCCGAAGAGGAGATGTTCTCGCTGTTCAAACTATCGATGACGTCGTTTGTTGAAGCTGGGAAGCTGGCGATGGTCCTTGTACAATTTCCACCGTGGTTTGATTGTAAGAAGGAAAATGTGGATCGCATTCGCTATGTGCATGAGCAATTACAACCATTGCCTATTGCTGTAGAGTTTCGCAATCAAACATGGTATTCGCAAGCTTACCGAGAGAAAACACTCGACTTTCTAAAAAGCTTGGACATCATTCATGTGGTCTGTGATGAGCCGCAAGTTGGGGACGGCAGTGTACCACTTGTGCCGGTTGCGACCAATCCGAGAGTTTTGCTACGTCTCCACGGGCGCAATGATCAAGGTTGGGTCAATACGATGGGCGATAGTAAAGCATGGCGTAAAGTCCGCTATCTGTATGATTACAATGAAAAAGAATTAGAGAGCATGAGTGAAATCGTCACCCATCTTGAGAAGCAGACAGAAGAAGTGTTTGTCATCTTTAATAATAACTCTGGTCAGCATGCAGCAAAGAATGCTAAACAATTTGCAGGATTACTTGGCATAGAATACGGTCAGCCTCTCACCAAGCAGATGGATTTATTTGAGGGGGACCAGTAATGGAATTTGTAGTACTCGCCTTGATTGGTCTAGCGTCCGGCATTATCGGTTCGATTGCCGGTCTTGGCGGCGGAACGATTTTGGTTCCTGTCACATTGTTTATCGGTTTAAATCTAGGCATGATTCCGGATATCACTCCGCAAAGCGTAGTAGGTCTGTCGGTGATCATGATGATTGCGAATGGACTTGGATCGACACTGTCCTATATGAAAGTGAAGACGATTGATTACCGCAGTGCATTTCTATTTTTTACTGCTAGTATACCAGGTATCGTACTCGGTGCGTTGGTCAATAAAAACGTAAGTTTGCAATCATTTAATTTATATTTTGGTATATTGCTCATCGTTTTATCTACACTGTTACTAACGAGAAAATATTTGAAGCCGATTAAATGGTTCGTAGACAATGGGAAGAAAATCAAGTTCACAGACCCCCAAGGACAAACGCATATTTACGGATACCCGATTTGGTTCGCCATCCTATTGGCATTATTCATTGGATTTACGTCGGGGTTATTCGGAATAGGTGGCGGGACGATGGTCGTGCCAGCTATGATTTTATTATTCTTGTTCCCACCGCACGTAGCGGTCGCGACATCGATGCTAATGGTGTTCTTATCAGCAATCGTCAACTCGATTTCGCATATTTCGCTCGGTCATGTGCCGTGGCTCTATACGATTCCTGTCGTGCCAGGCGCCTATTTCGGTGGAATGCTTGGTGCCTACTTAAATAGCAAAATGAAATCAGATACTTTAGTTTTAGTCATACGCATCATTTTACTCGTCTTTGGACTACGTTCCATTTATGAGGGGATTTGGGGTTGACACATATGAAAGAAACGGTAGCGACGATTCACATTTACCATACGAATGACATCCATAGTCATTTCGAAAACTGGCCGCAAATCCATCATTTTCTTCAGCAGCGCAAGCAACAAGCTGAAGCCGATGGAGAGAGTTACTTTTTATTTGATATTGGAGACCATATTGATCGATCTCATCCATTTACCGAGGGAACAGAAGGTAAAGGAAATATTGAATTATTAAATCAAGCAGGATATGACGCAGTGACCATTGGAAACAATGAAGGAATCACTATGTCTAAGGAAGCGCTGAATAGAGTATATGAAGATGCGAAATTTGATGTAGTGCTTTGCAACCTGATGGAAGTAGAGGGTAAGCTACCCTACTGGGCGAAGACATCTAAAGTATTGGAGACTGCAGAAGGTGTGCGTATTGGTATCATAGGGGCCACAGCGCCATACTACGCTTTTTATGAACAACTTGGCTGGAGCGTAGCTGAACCGCACGCAGCATTGCAGGAAGTGGCACGCAACTTGCGTCCTCAATGCGATGTCATGGTTTGTCTCTCTCATTTAGGAATCAATCAAGATCGTCTATTGGCTGCGCAATGCCCAGAGATCGATGTTATTTTAGGCGCACACACCCACCACTTATTGCCGAATGGCGAGTGGATTGACGACACATTACTTGCGGCAGCAGAAAAGTTCGGTCATTATGTCGGTCATGTTCAAGTCGATATAGACCGGATAACAGGTCAAGTCGTTCATATGCAAGCAGAAGTTTTTTCGACACAACGAATGGAAATGACAGAAGAGGATATAGAAGAAGTGAATTCCTTATTTGCTAAAGGAGAAGCAACTTTGCAAGTTCCAGTATTTTATAACCCTTCACCTTTACCACAGCGTCTAACAGGCGACAGTCCATTATCCTCGCTGTTTGGCCGTGCGTTACTAACGTATTTGGATGCCGACTGTGCACTATTCAACGCAGGGATATTCCTTGGTAGCTTAGATAAAGGTTGGGTGACGAAAGGGGATTTGCATTCATTATTGCCTCATCCGATCAATCCGTGCCTGATTCATTTGGATGGTACTGATTTGTTGACGGTTTACGAGCAGTCACTTGATCCAAAGTGGACAGAACTTCCGATAAAAGGTCTTGGTTTTCGTGGCACACTGATGGGCAGCATGATACATGAGCACTTATACCGTAACACCGACGGACAATTATTCGCGGGAAACCGTTTAGTGGAGCCAGGTGAGATGTATACATTGGCAACACTGGATATGTTCACGTTTGGCTTTTTCTATCCAGTACTAAAAGAAGCGAAGAAAGAATACATTATGCCAGAAATGCTTCGCGATATTCTCGGTTGGTATGGAAGAAAATATTTCAATGAACGCTAGTTATGTACGCCTCCTATTTCGCATAATGTGAAGTAGGAGGCGTTTGTATGCGGTTTTATACAAATCAAAAACGGCCAAAGAGAAATAATTATGGCAAAATCATACTGCGCTTTGTCATCCCGGGCATTTTGGTGGGAGTGGCGATGTTTTTCTATACGGTTAATAAACAGCTAACGCCAATCTACACACAATATGCTGAAGTACAAACGCAAAAAATAGCCAGCCACGTCATCAGTCAAGCTATTAACAACCGGTCCACCAGCGTTTACGATGTCAATGAAATTATCGAAAACGTCCCCGATGATACGACAGATACGGTGACGACCAAGTTTAACTCGGAAATCATTAGCCAGGTCATGTCAGAAATTCATCAGCTCGTAGAAAACCATCTAGAACGTGCAGAGGGCGGAGATTTAGATATGTTACCGCCACTCGGAGATCTCGAGTATAATCCCGATCAGATGGAAAAAGAACAAGGGATTGTCTTTTTCGTCCCGATTGGGCAAGCGGCGAATATTCCGTTACTCGGTAACTTGGGGCCAAAAATCCCGATCCGCTTCCACGTCGTTGGAGATGTACATGCAACAGTAGAAACGGATATTCGTGAATTTGGTATCAATAACGCGTATGTAGAAGTGTATTTAATGTTACAAGTCAATGTGCAGATTATCGTCCCGCTAGCTACAAGCAGGAGCGTAGTAGAACAGAAAATACCGATTGCGATTGGTTTGATTAGAGGGAAGGTACCGCAAATTTATTCGAAAGGCGAGCAAACGCCAGCGCAAATCGAAGTGCCGCTTGAAAAGAAGGAGTAAAAGGTATTGTGAACGTTGTCGATTATTGCTACACTGAGAACAGAAGAATATCGAGACTTACGTAGAGGCTGCATTGTTTATAAGTACCTAGCGAGAGAGTGACATCTATGACCGTTAGCGAAAGGAGGCAATGCCGAAGTTTGAGAAGAGTCTGCTTCTCAAGTTGGGGTCATTTCGAAGAGGAATGACACTGTCATACACTGATCAATGTATGGAGAGCTACAGTAGCCAATTGTACTGCGATTTATTCATGTGTTGCTTGATGAATTGGTTGGCCGACCCCTACACGTATGGTATTACCTGTGGGGGCGGCTTTTTTTATCGGGAAATTAAGGAATTACAGGATACTATAGGCTTTCTACTCTTCGAAAGATCTTCTGCATTTCGGTATCATCTAGCAACTAGAAAGAGGAGGAATTACAATGATCGGATCGTGGGTCTCTATTTTGCCTCCTATTATCGCCATCGTGATGGTGTTAGCGACGAGGAGAGTATTATTATCATTAGGAGCAGGAATTGTTACAGCCGCTTTACTTATAGCGAACTTTGCTCCGCTTGAGACAGTAAAAGGTGTATGGAGGGCCATGACAGTTTCTTTTTATGATGGCGGGCTCAATACATACAATATATTCATTATGTTATTTTTATTATTATTAGGTGTCATTACTGCATTTGTCAGTCTATCTGGAGGAAGTGCCGCATTTGCACGTTGGTCAGTCACTCGCATCCGTACAAAACGTGGGGCGAAGCTGTTGACGATGGGGCTGGGAATTGCCATTTTCGTGGATGACTATTTCAATTCATTAGCAGTTGGACAGATTGCCAGACCGATCACGGACCAGCATAAGATCTCTCGTGCGAAGTTGGCGTATTTCATTGACTCTACGTCAGCACCCATTTGTGTCGTATCCCCCATCTCTAGTTGGGGTGCGTTCTTGATTGGACAACTTGCACTTATTTTAGGTACGACAGCAGCAGTCAGCTATTCACCATTAACTGCCTTCGTCTTGATGGCACCGATGAACTTCTATGTCATTGCCACATTGTCGATGGTCTTCTTCTTCGCTTGGACGAATAATGACTTCTTTGAAATGAAGAAACATGAAGATCGCGCAATGAATGAAGGCGAGCTATATGACCAAGGCAAAGAAATCCCCGGTCAATTGAAAGAAGAATTCCCAGAGCATATGCACGGGAAAGTTCGCGATTTGGTTGCACCGATCGTCACGTTGATTGTGGTAACGCTCGGTATGATGATTTATACAGGCTATAAAGAAGCGGGTATTTTCGATATTTGGGCTGTTTTTGAAAATACCGATGTACCATTCTCGTTAGTAATAGGTGGTGTAACGGCTACATTGCTGGCGATGTTGTTATATATTTTACAAATGAAGAAAAACGAAACAGCCAGTGTGTCCTGGATGGGGCGCGCGTTCATTAGCGGAATAAAGGCCATGATGCCTGCGATTCTTATTTTAATCTTCGCTTGGGGATTGACTGACTTAATAGCTTCGCTAGATACGGGTCTATTCCTTTCTACGATGGTAGAACGAATGAATATTCCTGTCAGCTTCCTTCCGGTATTGATCTTCGTATTAGCAGGATTAATGGCGTTCTCGACAGGTACCTCATGGGGATCTTTCGGTATTTTAATGCCGATTGCAGGTACGATCATGGTTAATGCGGCACCTGAATTATTGTTGCCGGCATTGGCGGCAGTACTCGCAGGAGCGGTATTCGGAGATCACTGTTCACCGATTTCCGATACGACGATCCTATCTTCTACTGGAGCGGGTTGTAACCACATGGATCACGTCTCCACACAGTTGCCTTATGCGCTTGTCGCAGCGAGTGTAGCAGTGATTGGGTATGTCGTTCTCGGTCTAACTGGGTCTGTCTGGATCGGTTTAGTAGCTGTTATTATTACTTTAATAGTTTTATTTACGTATTTGAGTGTCAAAGGAAAGAAACGCGTAGAACAAATAGCATAGTTTACCTTTTAGACTAAGAGTGATAATTACTTCATTCTTAGTCTAAATTTGTTTTGACATCTCTAATTAGGCTGTTTATACTAAATGTACAGAACTATAGTTATCAGAATAAATCGAAATGTAATAAGTTTTGTAAAATAACAAAAAAGAGGTGAGTTGTATGGAAAATCGTTCACAGTGGGGAACGAGAGCAGGTTTTATACTGGCCGCGGTCGGTTCAGCTATAGGGCTCGGAAACATTTGGCGCTTCCCTTATGTTGCGTATGAAAACGGAGGCGGCGCATTTTTTATCCCGTACTTATTTGCCCTTTTAACAGCTGGTATCCCGATTTTGATCATGGAATTTACAATTGGTCATAAATATCGTGGATCTGCTCCACTTTCATTTTTCCGGCTGAATGGGAAAAAGACGGAGTTTCTAGGCTGGTGGGGGATCTTTGTATCTTTCGTCATTTCTACTTACTATGCTGCCATCATCGCATGGGCTATGAAATATACGGTCTATTCATTTGGCTTATCCTGGGGGAAAGATCCAGAAGCATTCTTCTTCGGGGACGTCTTGAACTTAGCGGATAATCCTGGAGAAGTCGGAGGACTCGTTGGAGGCGTGGCATTGCCATTGTTGCTCGTCTGGGTCATTTGTTACATTATCCTACTTGGTGGAGTCAAGAAAGGGATTGAGTTGGCGAATCGGATATTTATACCTGTACTATTCTTACTTTTCTTATTCGTCGTCATCCGTGCAATCACACTAGACGGAGCTATGGTAGGGCTGGATGCATTCTTCAAACCGGATGTCGATAAGTTACTTAACCCGCGTGTATGGGTTGCAGCGTACGGACATATCTTCTTCAGTTTATCGATCGCATTTGCTATCATGATCACGTATTCTAGTTATTTACCGAAGAAATCAGATATTACCAATAACGCCTTTATTACAGGCTTCGCTAACTCTTCAGTTGAGTTACTGGCAGGTATTGGAGTTTTCGCGGTGCTAGGATTCATGGCAACTAGTCAAGGAGTAGATGTAGCAGACGTAGCTACTGCAGGTGTAGGGCTAGCATTCGTCGTATTCCCTGAAATTATTAATCAAATGCCAGGATTAAACGGTTTGTTCGGCGCATTCTTCTTCTTGTCATTAACGCTTGCTGGAATTACATCACTCATATCGATTTGTGAAACGTATATTGCAGGTATGTCAGACAAATTCAACATATCCAGACGTCGTTCGGTTACGATCGGTATCGGGCTGTCGGCAACCATTTCTATGCTATATGCAACAAACGGTGGTTTATACTTCTTAGACGTAGCAGATTACTTTATTAACCAATTTGGTATTGCCGTGATTGGTCTAGTTGAAGTCATCTTACTAGCTTGGGTTTTCAGAAAACTTGGATTGTTCGAGCAACATGCCAATGCAGTATCAGATATTCGTCTAGGCTGGTGGTGGAAAGTATCGCTATCATTCATCACACCATTAGTATTAGGTACTATGCTATTCTTCTTAATTAAAGATAATATCGCAGAAAACTATGAAGGCTATCCAACATCCTTCTTGTGGACGATTGGTTGGCCAGTAGCGATAGGGGCATTTGTCATGTCGATCGTCTTCACATCATTGAAGTGGAAAGACAACACAAGAATCACATCAGATTATGATGAAAATAAAGGGGGGCTATAAATGGATACAGGAATGAGCGGTTCTGCAATCCTCATGATGCTAGTCGGAGTGATGATCATCTGGGGCGGTCTATTTATCAGCATCTTTTATGCTACGATCCTCAGTAAGTTTAAAAAGAAATTCAAAATCGAATAGTACACGATATACACTTGTAGCCAGATAGATGGTTGCAAGTGTTTTTTGTCGCCTTTCGATTAGGAACAATTGGCATAGTACGTTGAAGTTCGTAAGTTGAAGAGATATGTAGTAGTGTTTTTGACCTGAAACTTACATCAAGTAAAGTAGCGTAACAAAATCACGCAGTTACTACGATGAAATCTCGAGCGAGTCACTAGGTCATCGATTTATATCACTCCTGTCGGCTTAGCTCAAATCAATTGCTATCTATAATTGAAGGTTATCTGAATTTATGTTACATTGACATGAGTAGAATCTATCAACAGAATGGAGTCGGTAGCGTTGTCATGCAAACCTGAGACGGGAAGAAAATCTGAGCATATTAGAAAGCCAGATTGGCTGAAAATTAAGCTTAACACCAACGAGAACTATACAGGTTTAAAGAAATTAATGCGCGAGAAAAACTTGAATACTGTATGTGAAGAAGCGCGTTGCCCGAATATTCATGAGTGTTGGGGAGAACGACGTACAGCTACATTTATGATCCTAGGGGCCGTATGTACACGTGCATGTCGTTTCTGTGCTGTGAAGACTGGTTTACCTAATGAACTTGACACTGCTGAGCCGGAACGCGTAGCGGAGTCAGTTGAATTAATGAACTTGAAACATGCCGTGGTCACTGCCGTAGCACGCGATGATTTAAAAGACGGAGGATCTGCTATTTTCGCGGAAACCATTCGTGCGATACGCAGAAAAAATCCATTTACTACTATTGAAGTACTCCCTTCGGATATGGGTGGAGATAAAGAAAACTTGCAACGTTTGATGGATGCAAAGCCAGATATTTTAAATCATAATATTGAAACCGTACGCCGTCTAACTCCGAGAATTCGTGCACGTGCAACATATGATCGTTCACTTGAATTACTTCAACGAGCAAAAGAAATGTATCCTGAGATCCCGACGAAGTCTTCATTGATGGTCGGACTCGGCGAAACAGTGGAAGAAATTATTGAGACAATGGATGATCTTCGTGCACACGACGTAGATATCATGACAATTGGTCAATACTTGCAACCGACAAAAAAACACGCTAAAGTAGTGAAATATTATTCGCCCGATGAGTTTGGTGAATTGCGTAAAATCGCAATGACTAAAGGATTCTCTCATTGTGAGGCGGGGCCGCTTGTGCGTTCAAGCTACCATGCAGACGAGCAAGTTAATGCTTCGGCTAAAGAGAGACAGCGCCAAGGTGACGAACTGCTGAAACTTGAAGGACAAGCGAGCAGTTAAATGGAAGTGAACGAGAAAATGATTATTTTAGAGAATATGCAATATGAAATTACAGAAGAGTTTCGCGATGGGTTCGATGAGGAAGCCTTGAATGAACGCTTTAGCGAAGTGCTGTTAAAGTATGACTATATTTTGGGTGACTGGGGATATGGTCAATTACGATTAAAAGGCTTTTTCGAAGATCGTAATTCCAAATCTACATATGAAACCAAAATCAGTACCGTCCAAGATTATATTTATGAATACTGTAATTTCGGTTGTGCGTATTTCATCTTGAAAAAGATTGGAAAAGTAAAAGTAGAGCAAACAGAAGTAGAAGTTGTAGAGGAAGTACAGCCTGAAGTAACATCTACTCCAAAAAATGAACATTAAAAATGAAAGCTTCGAGCAAAATTGCTTGGAGCTTTCATTTGTTTTGCAATAAATATGGTAAGATAGAAGTATGAAGTATAGGAGGAGGAAGAACAGTATGTATTTTGTAGATCAAAATCAGATCAATAAAACATTAGCGTATATGGAGCAGTTACTCGATATTTTTGAGAAGGAAACGAACTGGCTACAAGGCGATGTAAATAAGCTAGCTGTAGAGCGAATTGCGCATGGCTTGATTGAAGGAATCATTGATGTAGGAAATTCCATGATCGACGGATTCATCATGCGTGACCCTGGAAGTTATGACGATATTATTGATATCCTTGAAGATGAAAAAGTCATTCAAACTGAGCAAGCTCTCCCTTTAAAAGCATTCATTTCATTACGACCAATGATTGTTCGTCAATTCGTAGAAGTGGATTCAGATAAAGTAGTACAATCTATTTGCGATACACGTAACGAACTACAACAATTTCCGGGACAAGTTCGAGATTACTTAATGAATGAATTAGGCCCAGTCTCAGCGTTTCTTCCGACTGAATGATGAGACATTATAAAGCGTATTGCTTTGATTTGGATGGCACAATGTATCGCGGTAATGAACCCATCCAAGAAGCTGTAGATTTCGTTGCAGCGTGCCAAGCTCAAGGTAAAGGGACGTATTTCATTACGAATAACGCGGCTTTGACACGTACTGCTCAACAGAAGAAATTAGCGGGTTTTGGTGTGCATACAGAAGCCGATTTCATCATGAATTCTGCGACGACATTGGCTCGCTATTGCAAGCAGCATTTTGAAGGCGCGCGTGTCATGATGATTGGTGAAGAAGGTTTGCGTGAAGCGCTAGAACTCGAAAATATCCAGATCACCACGACGAATCCTGATGTCGTCTTAATGGGGCTTGATCGCCAAGTTACATACACTAAACTCGCGGATGCTTGTTTGGCGATACGTAACGGCGCTCATTTCTTAGGTACCAATCAAGACATCAAATTCCCGACTGAAAAAGGATTGGTACCCGCTAATGGTTCTTTCCTTAAGTTGATGGAAGTGGCGACTGATAAAAAGCCACTCATCGTAGGAAAGCCAGAGCCGCATATGCTGGAGTTTATCCGACAGCAAGGGATGTACGAAAAAGAAGACATGATTTTGATTGGCGATAATTATGATACGGATATTATGGCGGGTATTCGCTATGGTATTGATACAGCGTATGTCGCAACGGGCGTCACACCTATGGAAGATGTGCTGAAGAAGGCGCAGCAACCTACTTATTTGCTGAACTCGCTTGCGGATTGGCTGAAGTCATGAGGAGCTGTCTAAGAAGCCGTAATGTTACGGCTTCTTGAGATAGCTTTTTTGTTGTATTGGAAAGCCGTAAAAGAATAGGCTGTTGGGCTAGGCATGAGGACACGGCAAAGCGTCTGCTAGCTGGATCTTACATCTTATCGCACTCATCCATTATCTTATATTTGCAACCGTCCACAGATCTTGACTGAATCCTATACAAAAAAGGATGCCCTAAAAGCATACTAGCTTCTAAGACACCGCATAGGTTTATTTTTATTAGAAAAGGGGATTATCTTCAATGAACTGATAAATTTCCTTTGTCAATTCATCCGCAGTATCCGCTTCAACAAGTTCACCATTTACAATTGCGTATAACGTATCACTACATTTCGTACAATAGCTCAAGCAGCCGTATTCCAGTACGTCGATGTTTGGATCACGCTCCAATGTTTCGAATACGGGGTAGGCACCATTTGCCAAATTACTCATACAAAACTCCACGATGGGATTCATCTTTCTCACCTCGCCTACTAGAAATGGTACTCTTTTTTTACAAAAGCGTCAATCAACATGACATATTGTGAAAGTTATCACAAACTGCTATAATGGCAAATGAGATGCATAAGAAAATAGACATAGAAGGAGAACATTATGAGAAAATTACTATTACTAGGTGCCGGCTATGGTAACATGAGAATTTTATTGCGTTTGCTAAATAAAGAATTACCAAGCGATATTGAAATTACACTTGTCGATAGAACCTTATTCCATAGTTTGAAAACAGAATTTTATGCGCTTGCAGCAGGAACCGTTTCTGATTCCGATGTACGCGTTGCGATCCCTGTTCATGACCAATTGAAAGTAGTCGAAGGCGAGATTCAAGAAATTAAGCTCGAAGAAAAAGAAGTGTTGTTAGCAGATGGTCAAGCACTAGCATATGACGAATTAGTCATCGGACTAGGCAGTGAAGATAATTACCACAACGTGCCTGGAGCTGCTGAACATACATTGAGTATACAAACAATCGGCAAATCTCGCAGGACGTATCAGACGTTACTAGGATTAGGTGATGGAGCGACAGTAGGAATCGTTGGTGCGGGACTGAGCGGAATCGAATTAGCAAGTGAATTACGCGAAAGTCGTCCGGACTTGAAAATTAAATTATTCGACCGCAGCCCGCGTATTTTACGTGACTTCCCTGAACGATTGAGTAATTTCGTAAAAGGTTGGTTTGATCAGAATGAAGTAGAAGTCGTGGCGAATTCCAACATTACTCAAGTAGGCGAACATATTCTGTATAACCATGAAGAGACCATTGATGTAGATGCAGTAGTTTGGACGGCTGGTATTAAGCCAGGCAAGGTCGTGGACGATTTAGTCATTCAGAAAGACCGTTCAGGCCGTATCGTACTCAACCAATATCACCAAGTCCCAAGTAACCGAAACGTTTACGTAGTCGGAGACATTGCCGCGCTTCCACACGCACCAAGCGCTCAATTGGCAGAAGTGCAAGGGGAGCAAATCGTTCAAGTACTACGCTCGACTTGGAAAGGTGAGCCATTAATGCTTGAAATGCCGGAGCTAAAACTAAAAGGTTTCATGGGGTCGTTAGGAAAGAAACAAGGATTTGCGTACTTGGCAGATCGTACCGTGACAGGAAGAATCGCCCGTCTAATGAAATCCGGCTTGCTATGGATGTATAAATGGCATAATGGTTAATTATCCATATCTATAAGTCACTTCCATGAAGTGGCTTTTTCTTTAGTTATATATGTATAATGCGGTAATTGGATACAAAAAAGCGGTCAATTCGACGTAGAATGACCGCTTCAATGAATGGATTGTTCTCAATTAATCCATCAAATTATCAATTTATCCTGCTTGATAACCATGATTTTCTAAGGCGTTAAAAACAGGCTTCAGTTGAATATGACCTTCACCGATCATTTCGTTATTAATCATGACGAGCGGATAAAAATACTCGTCTACACGAATTTTCTCGACAATTTCTTGCTGCCGTGATTCTTCTACTTCTTGATCAATATCAATATACGTAATAGTAAATGGTTGTTCAGGGTACTTTCTTGATATGGCCGCCTGGAGCCATTCATACGTATCTTTGGAAGAAGGTGCATTTACACAACTGGCACAGATGATTTCTGCTCCATATACTTCAATTGTAACTGGTGTTTGCGACATATTAATCAAACCTCCGATTCATTATTGGATTTTTTCTGCTTGGCAGTTTATAATAAGTATAAGGAAAGGAGAGTGTGATTACAATGACAACAGATACTAAATTATATGAGCCGGTAAAAGAAGTGCTAGATAAATTGCGCCCATTCCTCTTGCGTGACGGAGGAGACTGTGAATTAGTGGACATTGACGAAGGAATTGTAAAGCTGCGACTTTTAGGAGCATGCGGAACTTGCCCGAGTTCGACGATTACATTAAAAGCAGGTATTGAACGTGCACTACTTGAAGAAGTACCAGGCGTAGTAGAAGTAGAACAGGTTTTTTAATTTCATTAAATAAAAAAGCCGTGCAATGAAGTATGATCTTCTTTGCACGGCTTTCATTATTCAGCTAGTTTTATGGACGGTTTCTGCATCACGAATCTCCTGCCATCGATCTTTGGCCATTTGGATGACTGTAGGTTCAGTCGATCTATTTTGCGCTTCAATTACACGTGAAAAGTTTCGAATTGCTTCTGCACGATCATGAATGCGCCAAGATAATTCTGCAATAATGTATTGCACACGAGTTTCAGACATTTGAGTTCCCATATAATCCCCTTCAGAAAATGCACGGATGTACAGGTCACGAGATACTTCTAGATAACGCATTTCTTTTGGGCGGTTTTCATCCTGACGATAAATCCAAGCTATACGCAACATCATCCCTGCCATCGTTAAATGTTTTTCTTTTTTAAAGTTGGCACTTAAATAAGCTAATTTGTAGGCTTCCACTGCTTGCTCCTTCGTCCGTTCGCCTCCAAATGAGCGACTACGCCATTTGGCTGTGATGTTTTTAGCGATCATCTCTGTTGTGCCTGGCGCGAAGTACGGAGCGAAATCATCAGTGAATGCAAAACCGCAAGATGGACAAACAGCTACATTATAAAAAATAGGATTAACTTCCTTATCTATATAAATAGGTCTAAAATCGCTATCATGATCAACTACCCTTACTTGGCGAGAACGAATTTTAGTAGTAGGAAAATGCTCTTTACACAGTAAGCATTGCATCTTTTTCTCGTAAAATGGGCTGATTTCCACTAGTATCATTCCTTTCTGTCCTAAGTCTTATTATACATTAAAATAGGCCTAGTAGGGGGACTATTTGTTTGCATTGTGATGAAAAAGATTGATATGATAAAAAGAAAACGTGGAAAGTGAGTGGTATTGATGACAAACACAGTAGAGATTACAGAAGCGGCAGCATTTCACGTGCAGAAAATGATGACTCATAACGAAGAAGAAGGATCTTTCTTGCGCGTTTCCGTCAAAGGCGGAGGTTGCACAGGGTTAACATACGCTCTTGGTTTTACCCAAGAAAAAGAAGACGATGACATCTCGTATATTGCTCACGGAGTTCCGGTAGTAGTAAAAGAAGAAGATGCAGCTGTTCTTGTAGGTACAAAAGTAGATTATAAAGAATCTCTTATGGGTGGCGGCTTCACCATCGACAATCCGAATGCGATTGCCAATTGTGGTTGCGGAACTTCATTTAGAACCGCTAAAAAGGCTGGCGCACCTGCCGATTGCGAATAAATCTACCCATCTTAGCCGAGCAAGATGTGGTGAAATTATAGACATGACAAATCACTAGTCTAAATTGATTATTTGCATAATAATAATTCTGTTGAAATACGCGCTCAAAAGGTCTACTATAAGTAATGAAAGTAAGATTCTATTCATATCAAACTAAATGCCGGCACTGCAAAACCAAGTAAGATTGATTTTACACGTTCTCGGCGTTTAAGAAATTAAAAGGTGGTTCGATTTACGTGAAAAGACCAACAATCTTAGTATTGGGTGCAGGTTACGGTGGCTTGATGACTGTTGTGAATTTGCAAAAGTCATTAGGTGCAGATGAAGCAGATATCGTTCTGATTAACAAAAATGACTATCACTATGAATCTACATGGTTGCACGAAGCGGCAGCTGGAACATTATCTCCAGAACAAGTACGCTATGATATTTCTAGTGTAATCAATAGTAATAAAGTAAAGTTCATCGAAGCAGAAGTTACTGGCATCGATGTCGCGACAAAAAGCGTAAAAACAAACCTTGGTTCACACACATATGATTACCTAGTAATCGGCCTTGGTTTCGAAGGAGAAACTTTCGGAATTCCAGGTTTGGACAAATACGCATTGTCTATTGCCAATGTGAATGCAGCTCGTCACATTCGTGATCACATGGAATATCAATTCGCTACATGGTCTACTGAAGAAGTAAAAGACGATAGCCGTCTAACTATCATCGTAGGTGGAGCAGGTTTCACAGGCATCGAATATCTAGGTGAGCTAGGAAACCGTGTACCTGAATTATGTAAGGAATATGATGTGCCAGCCAAAAAGGTTCGCATTTTATGTGTAGAAGCAGCTCCAATGGTATTGCCTGGTTTCGATCCGGAACTTGTGGAATATGCAGTGCGTCAATTGGGCTCAAAAGGTGTAGAGTTCTCTATCGGTACACCGGTTGTAGAAGCAACTCCTGAAGGCGTGAAGATTAAAAAAGGCGAAGATGAGTTTGAATTCATCAAAGCCGGTACGGTTGTATGGGCTGCTGGTGTCCGTGGTAACCATCTGATTGAAGAATCTGGCATAGAAAACATGCGTGCTCGTGTAAAAGTCGAGAAAGACATGCGTGCGCCAGGATTCGACGATGTATTTATAGTAGGTGACTGCGCATTGATGATCAATGAAGCCATCAACCGTCCATACCCACCAACTGCACAAATCGCTATGCAACAAGGTGATATGATTGCTAATAATATCATCGCATTGATGAAAGGAAACCCAACAAAAGAATTCGTGCCGGATTTAAAGGGTAGCGTTTGTTCTTTAGGTGATTCCGATGCGATTGGTGTAGTATTCGATAAAAAAGTGACGGGTACAAAAGCATCATTCATGAAGAAAATGATCGACAACCGTGCACTATTCATGATCGGTGGTCTAGGGTTAACGATTAAAAAAGGTAAATTCAACGTGCTATAATAGGTACAGAAAAGCACTCGCAGAAGCGAGTGCTTTTTGTGTGCAACAAAATAGGCAACAAGTCAACCGTGGAAGTAGCTTAGGCAAGGAAATTCGTCTGTCAAATTTTAAAAATTCATGACATCTGAGAAGAACGTTCTGTGTACTCTGTCTCATTCTATTGAAAGCCGTCTCTTCATCCTGTAAAATGTTGAGGTGATGAACTGGAGGTTAGCAAGCATGCAAACTATATCCATAGCACAAGTGATGCTATCGATCTTGATATTTATCGTTATGTTTTTCGGTATCGGCTTTTTATTGAATATGCTGTTACGTATGACGTGGCTTATGGCTATTATTTATCCGATTATCGTGATTTTTATTATTGATGATGTGCCGATGTATGAATACATTACGAAGCCTAGTTTTGCTTTTAGTGAGCTGGGGGCGAATTTGATGTCGCTACATGCAGTGGATATCGTGATTTTGGCGAGTGGTATGGTCGGAGCGATTATCGCAGGTTTTGTAATGAAGGTTTTACGCAAGATGGGGTATCAGATGTTTTGATACTCTTTGCTAGGCCTGGATATGAAAAAAACGGAGCTGGACAGGAAGTCGTGTGTTACGACATCTTGTGACAGTTCCGTTTTTGCTTTTTAAAAGAAAATGAAAGATTGGTAAGAGAAAGGCACCATTCATTCTACTATCTTGTGTGACGTGTAAAAATTCCCTCATAATAATCGAACGGATGCGATAATAGCGGTAGTCTCATTGCGAGAGAAACCTGTAAGCGTCGTAGTGAAGTTGAAGACGTTACAATATAACCGTATACGTAATAATCGAAATGAGGATACCTGTTAGGGCTCCGAAGAATACTTCGTTAGGTTTGTGGCCAAGTAGAGTTTTGAGTTCTTGGATTTTTGCGTCGTTGTCTTTTTTAGGCCAGTCTTTCAAATCGCTGACGAATATTTGGAAGTCTGAGCGCATTTGGTTGATGATCAAAGCTTGTTGTCCAGCTTGGTAGCGGATCCCCGTTGCGTCGAACATGACGATGACCGCGAAGATAGCGGATATGGCGAACAATGGCGAGTCCAAGCCAGCTTCGAATGCGATGGCGGTTGTGAGTGCAGTGACTGCTGCTGAGTGAGAGCTGGGCATGCCGCCTGTAGATGTCATGAGACCGAAATTGAGTTTACGTGTTAATAAAAAATGAATAGGAATTTTTACAAATTGGGCAAATAAGATGGCGAATAGCGCTGCGAGGAGCGGTATGTTTTCAAATATAGCCAAGTGATTCCACTCCTTTACTGTCAGTAGTTTAGCAATCAGTATAACATAATTTGGATCTACTCGTTATCCAACGAACAATTATTTGTAGTTGGAAGTGCTAATCTGACTAGTCTATACTAGTAGGGGGAAGGCGTAAAGAAAAGGGGAGGAACACACATGATACACGTAGAAACAGCATCCGCAATGGATCAAAAGGAAGTAGAAGTACTGATTGTAGGTATACCCGATCATCCAGAAAATGTAGAAGGCTTCGATACGTTCGTCGACTCTTTCCATCCTTCATTGTCAGACTGGATCAAATCACATGACGTGCAACAGAAATTTAAGGTGATCACTAAAATGCCTGCGTTATCAAAGCAAAGTTACGAACGCGTATACTTTGTCGGTATTGGCAATCAGAAACGGCTAACAGAGCAACCGTTGCGTGAATTATTCGCCGAGGTAGGTAAACAACTACACAAAGACCGTGTGCGCACTGTAGGCGTCTGGACAGCCCCGTTCTGCAATGAAGAGATTGATAGTGAGGACGTTGCGTTCCTGGCCTCTGAGGGTATAGGAATGGGCTCCTACGCATATGAGGGATTCAAGACATCTTCCAATGAAGTGGATGTCCGACTAACTACTGTGACATTCATCACGACGGAAGATGAAGAACGTGTCACTGCTGCTGGAGAAGTGGGCATGATTTCCGCACATGCAGTGAACGAAGCCCGGACGCTAGTCAATGTCCCGCCCAATCTATTAACGCCAACTAAGATGGCGGAGTATGCACGAGAATTAGCGGAGAGCTATGACTTGGAAATCGATGTTCTAGGTAAAGCGGAAATGGAAGAGCTCGGTATGGGGGCAATTCTTGCGGTCAATCAAGGTTCAGTAGAAGAGCCCAAACTCATTGTGCTGAAGTACCAAGCGACAGAACAATGGGAAGATGTCATCGGCTTAGTCGGTAAAGGAATTACGTACGACACTGGTGGCTATTCGTTGAAGCCTAAAGACGGCATGGTGGGCATGAAAGGCGATATGGGAGGCGCGGCAGCTGTACTCGGCGCTATGGCGATCATAGGGGAGTCACGACCGAAGAAAAACGTCATTGCGGTCATTGCGTCTTCTGACAATATGATTTCTGGTGAAGCGTTCAAGCCGGACGATGTCATCACGTCTTTAAGCGGCAAGACAATTGAAGTATTAAATACAGACGCAGAAGGCCGATTAGTATTGGCTGATGCGGTGACATATGCAAAACAAGCAGGCGCTGAGTACTTAATTGATGTAGCCACACTAACAGGTGGTGTCATTGTAGCACTCGGTCATGATAAAACGGGTACTTTAACAAACGATGAAGCATTTTATAAGAAATTCCAAGAAGCGGCAGATGAAACAGGCGAATTCATATGGCAACTACCGTTAACAGAAAGTGATCGGAAGCGGATTCGCAAAAGTGATGTCGCAGATGTAAATAACTCACCAGGACGGGATGGCCATATGATTTTCGGAGGTGGTTTCGTTGGAGAATTTGTAGGGGATACGCCGTGGATTCATGTAGACATTGCGGGTACATCTGATGCAGCGAGTCCACATGTGCTCGGCCCAAAAGGCGCTACGGGTGTTATGGTGCGTACATTGGCAACCTTTGTAGAGCGATTAGCTGCTGAAGCAGAACAACAACACTAAATCTATATAGGCGCTTTCCCCAGACCTTCTTTCCGACTAGACATAGGATACAGGGAAAGGGGGAAGTTAGATGACAAGACATAGTTATAGTGGTGGATACGGTGGCGGTTACGGAAGTGGGTTTGGAGGATTTGGTGTTCCTTTCTTAGGTGGTCTAGTTGGTGGATTTTTAGGTAATGCCATTACACCAGGTTACGGTTATGGCGGTGGCTACGGTGGCTACGGTGGAGGATATTATTCGCGACCTTACTACGGTAGCTATCCGTATTATCCACAACCGTATTACCCTTACTATCCGTATTATTAAAAAAACACGCCGTGATGACTATTTGTCATCCGGCGTGTTTTTTTCTGATTCAATACGTTGTTCTATTACTGCATCTTTTAAATCGTCTCCAACCGTCAAGTCGGTAGGTTCTACACCCGACATATAAGCAGCACGTGTCATTAAGTGACCACCAATCGGAGAAGTGATAAACAAAAAGACGATACCGAGCAACAGTGCCACACTGAAATGGCCTTCATTCCACCAAAAGTGAAGGAATATACCGAGCAGTAAACTCATTACTCCTAGTGTAGCGCTCTTTGAAGCGGCATGTGCGCGTGTATAGACATCAGGAAGTCGTAAAATTCCAATGACTGTGACGATCGTGAAAATGATTCCCACCGTCACGAGCAACACAATAATCATGTCAGCTATTAGGTCCACGTTCAATGATCTCTCCTCTCTCAATGAATTTTGAGAAGGACACTGTGCCGATAAACGACATGATAGCGATCAATAAAATCGCATCGATGAAGAACGGCGTATCAAACAAGATGGAAAGCAGCGCGATGGCGGATATGAGCATAACACCAATCGCATCCAGAGCTACTAGCCGATCTGGCACGGAAGGACCTTTCCATACTCGATATAGTAATCCGAGCATAGACAAGATGACTAGCACGAGACAGACAGAATAAAATATGTTCATCCTCGGCTCACCTCCATAATGGCTTTCTCGAATGTGTTTTTAATAGAATCGATTGCTTCATCCACATCGTCTACGTCGATTGCGTGGATATACAAGGTACGTTGATCATCTGAAACATGAACGACGACCGTACCAGGTGTTAATGTAATTAAACTTGATAACAACGTAATTTCCCAATCTTTTTCAAGCTCTGTTGGCATAGCGAAGAACATCGGCTGCATAGTCGACAAATCCGGTTTAATCACTAAAAGCAACACGGAAATATTCGACAAGATGAGTTCCTTTAGGAAAATCGCTGTTAATTTTACCGCAGACCAGATGCGCCAAATGTACAAGCGTCTACTGAAATAACGGCGTGTCATGATGATCATCAGCAACCCGATTAGATATCCTATGATGAACGTAGAAGGTGTCAATGAACTATTCATGAACATCCAAACGACTGCAATGAAGAAATTTAATAGTATCTGAAAAGCCATTGACCTCTACTCCTTTAACACCGCATTTATATAGATGGATGGATCAGCCAGTACATTCGCTGCATCCGTCATATATGGCATAAGCCATTCAGCACCGACACCATATGCTACCGTAATGACTACTAGCATAATAGCCGGGAACATCATTTGACGGTACGTACGTTGATCGCGAATAGGCAACTCGTTCTTCTGAGGCCCCCAAAATGCATAAATGAAAATCCGGATGACAGACAGTAGCACAACTAAACTAGAAACCAAAATTATGATACTACCGATCACATGATCCGCTTCAAACGCACCTTTTGTGATGAGCACTTTCCCAAGAAATCCACTTAACGGAGGAATACCAGCGAGACCGAATGCAGCAATCAAATACATCCAACCAAGTGTTGCATGGGTTTTAATTAAGCCGCCCATTTCCCGCAAATTCGAAGTGCCAGTTGCATAAATCACAATACCAATCAAAACAAACAGTGCCGCTTTGATCAACATATCATGAAGTAAATAGTAAACCGCGCCTTCTAGTCCAGACGTATTCATTTGCGCTACGCCGAACAAGATGACACCTACTGCGATGATGATGTTGTAAATGATGATTTGCTTCAAATCGAAATACGCGAGAGCCCCGATACAACCTGCAATGATGGTGAGTAACGACAGAACCATCAAAAACTGGTGCGTAAACCCAATGTCGTGTACGAAAAACAACGTATACGTACGCGTGATGGCATAGACGCCTACTTTAGTGAGTAGGGCACCGAACAATGCAAGAATAGGTATTGGAGGTGCAGCGTACGAATTCGGTAACCAGAAATACAAAGGGAAGATAGCCCCTTTGATTCCGAAGACGATTAAAAACAAAATCGCGATAACAGAAATAATCCCTGGTTGATTGATCTCAGCGATCTTCACCGAAATATCCGCCATATTTAAAGTGCCAATAATAGAGTACAAGTACGCTACTGCAACTACAAAGATGGCAGATGAAATAACGTTCACCAATATGTATTTTATAGATTCACGAAGCTGCCGTTTCTCGCCGCCGAGTACAATAAGCAAATACGACGCGATCAGTAGCACCTCGAAAAATACGAACATATTGAAAATATCGCCTGTTGTAAAGGCACCATTGATTCCTGTAATCATAAACAAAATGGCAGGGTAGTAGAAAAATCTTTCTCTTTCTACACCAATGGATGAAAAGCTATAGATGGCGACAAAAATGGTAATGATAATCGTCGTCGTGACGAGCAAAGCGGAGAACATGTCTGACACCATCGTAATACCGAATGGCGCAGGCCAGCTCCCAAGTGTCACGGTTTGGATTCCTTCTGTCTTCACTGTCGCGATAAGCCAGAAAGAAGCAACAAGGCTGAAAGCTAATCCGATCAGTGTCAACACTCTCTGGACGACCACTTGCTCTTTAAAAAACATTAAGATCATCGCGAAAAAGAAAGGAATAATGATCGGAAATAAAAGAAGATTAATCATGTTCATCATTCCCTCTCAATTCATTCATATTATCTGTTCTGTGCACATCATACATACGATATGCCATAACTAGCATGACCGCCGTCACACCAAAACTGATGACGATCGCAGTTAAGATCAATGCTTGAGGCAGGGGATCTGCAAAATCCGTCACACCATCTAGTACAACAGGTGGCGCTGAACCTTTAAGTCCACCCATTGTGAGGATGAGCAAGTGGGCTCCATGACTAAGCAAACCAGTACCTAAAATTACTTTTAGTAAACTTCTGGATAAAATCAAATAGACAGCTGCCGTAAATAATACCCCGATGAGAATAGAAAGGATCAACTCCATCAGTCATCGCCTCCAATCGATTGAATAATCGTGATGGCGGAACCAACGACAACTAAGTACACTCCACTATCAAACAACATCGCTGTATGCAGAGATGTATGCCCGAACAGAGGCAAGTCGAAATCACCGAATGCATGTGTAAAGAATGGCACATTAAAGAAAATGGAACCCGCCGCTGTACCTAACGCAAGCAATAATCCAATGGCAGTCATTACCGTAAAGTTGAACGGAAGAATTTGTTGGATTGTCCGTATATCGAATGCCAACAACAGTAACAAAATCGCACCTGTCGTCAACAAGCCGCCGACAAAACCTCCGCCCGGTGCATAATGACCTGCAAAAAAGATGTGTATGGAGAACAGGAAGATGATGAAAAACACTACTTTAGCTGCGGTTTGTAAAATAACATCATTTGTTTTCATCAGTCTGCTCCTTTCTCGATACACGCAAGCGAATCATGCCAAGTACCGCGATCCCAGCAATAGCAAGTACTGCGATCTCAAATAATGTATCAAATCCACGATAATCCACGAGAATGACGTTGACGATATTTCCGCCAGCGGCTTCCGTCTCCACCGTATCTTTGTAGTATTGGGAAATCGAAGGAATCATTTTTTGTGAATGACTGGATAGGGCGACCAAAGTCACCATCACCCCTACACTCAATGAAACCATCAGATTGACCATTTTATTGCTTTTCGTTTCCCCGTGCGTGCTGAGTGCCGGTAAATGCTTAAATGCCAGTAAGAACAACGCAACGGATACTGTCTCGATGACAAGCTGTGTCAGTGCCAAGTCAGGAGCTTTGAAGATGACGAAGAATAACGCGACGGAATACCCGACACCGCCAAGCGCGATGATCGCAGTAAGACGTGACTTCGCAAATACAACAAATCCGACAGATACAAGTAACACGATTGCATTTAGTGAACCATATAATGTAATCGCTGCGAAACTGTTCATATCGATAACGAATGCATCCTTGATAAACAGCAACGCAATGATCGTAACGGACATAAATGCGAACATATACAATAAGTATGTCCGAATCTTGCCTGTCATATAAAGGCGAGACACCCGATTCATACCTTTTTCGCTTCCGCGCATCATCGCATCATAACCGTTATTTAACGATAGCTGATCAGGCTGGATACGATAAAGTGGTTGCCATTTCGGAATGGTCAAGTAAAGTAACGTACCGAATACGATGACACCAATGGTTAGCCATAAGCCAACAGCTCCAAATCCATGCCATGCTTTGACATGAATGTCGATAGCGGATGGACTTGCATACAATGTCGGTTGAACCGCCATGACAGCCGGCTTAATAATCCACTTCCCGATGACATTCGGAATGAAGAACACGACAATGACGATTGTGGCCAAAATCATCGGTGCAAGTAGCATTCCAATCGGTGCTTCATGCGGTTGCTTCGGCAATTGTTCAAACTTCTTCTGTCCAATAAATGTTTTTAGTACAAAATACATACTGTACGTAAACGTAAACACACTAGCAACCCAAGCGACGATTGGGAACAGAATACCCCACGTATCGAAGTTGAATAACTCAAAATGTCGAAGTGCTACCATAGATTCCAAGAACATTTCTTTACTTAAGAATCCACTGAACGGTGGCAAGCCAGCCATAGACAATGAACCAATCGCAGCCACAGTAAAGCTGATTGGCATGACGCTCATTAACCCACCTAGCTTACGAATATCCCTGGTACCGGTTTCATGATCAATAATACCTGCGATCATGAAGAGCCCACCTTTAAATGCTGCGTGGTTAATCAAGTGGAAGATTGCTGCATACGTCGCGAAGCTGAACATGGCTGCGGTCGTATGGTATGAAATAGCACCAGCACCAAGTAACGACATGATTAAACCAAGTTGACTGACTGTTGAAAATGCTAAAATCGCTTTCAAATCAGTTTGTTTTACTGCGAATAATGAACCCCAGAACAACGTCAACAATCCAATTCCTGTAACGAGCCAAATCCAAGTGGACGCTGAGCCGAAGATCGGTGTAAATCGTGCGACCAAATAAATGCCCGCCTTCACCATCGTGGCAGAGTGTAAATAGGCACTGACTGGTGTGGGCGCTTCCATTGCATCCGGTAACCAGATATAGAATGGAAATTGTGCTGACTTCGTAAAGGCACCAAGCAAGAGTAATACTAATGCCAGAGTGAAGTACGGTTGATTCAGTAGATCAGGAGCTTGGGCAATTAATTCCCGAACGGAGAATGTTTCCCCCATGATACTGAGTAAAACGAATGCCCCGAGCATCATTAATCCACCAAACACCGTAATCATCATCGATTTCAATGCGCCAAAACGTGATTTGTCCTTTGTGTACCAGAAACCAATCAACAAGAAGGACGAAATGGACGTTAACTCCCAGAACAAGTAAAGTGTCATCGTGTTGTCAGATTGCACGACTCCGAGCATAGCGGTCATAAAGATGAGTAAGTAGACGTAAAAGCTACCGAGATCCTCTTTCTCCCTATCCATGTAAAACACAGAGTACAAGACGACTAACGAACCGATTCCGGTGATCAATAGCGTGAATAATAAACTAAGACCATCTATGTATGAAGTAAACGCAATTCCAAGTGACGGAATCCATTTCATTTCAGAAATAGCATGACCACCATCCATGACTAGCGGTAAAAAGCTCAGGTAATAGCTAAATAACACTAGAGGGACTACTAAAACAAACCAACCTGTATGTATTCCTTTAACTTTTCTATAAGCAAAAGGAACAAGTATTGCGAAGATTACAGGTAAAAAAATCAATAACACGAATTCCAAGAGAATCCTCCTTCCAACCATGTTCTTCACATATTCAATTCCCAAGGCATAAGCGTGGGCGTATTTGTTAGTATAGCGTAAAACATTTCAAATTGCATAGACGACAGTTGACCAATTATTGCTTTATTCGACTTCCTTCTTATATTATTAGGATGATGAAAAAATATTTTTTGGGGGTATTATGAAAAATCCATATTTGTTCAGCTATTTACCATTTGTTACGGTCTTGCTATTCAGTTTGACCTTTGGTGTCTATAGTGTTGGAGAGACATTGATTCTTTTTAAGGAAATCGGTCTCTATCAAGGTATGAGAGAGTTTTTATCAGATTTTCAGTTACGTATCTTTTTATTGACGATGTATTCATTAGTATTCTTCATGCTATTTGCAGCGCTAAAACTCATTGCTGTCACTATACATGAAACGGCCTTATTATTTTTCCTGAAAGAAGAAGCGGATGCATCCTATAGCGCGTCAAAATCCGGTGTAGTCATTTACTTTGTCGGTGCACTTGCTTCAGCGATAGGTATCCAATCATGGAAGGCCCTCGTATTGATCTTCCTCATTACTTCGTTCGTGTATTTTGTTTATGTTGTGTACAAATTAAGTCCATTCATGCCGCTGACCCATACAGTAGGTTTGATTTTCTTCCAGATTATCATCTGGAGTGTTCTCGTGGCGGGGCTTGTGTATATCATTATCCGTCTATACAACGGGCTACTCGCCAGTATTCCGTTAACCAATCCAGTTAAATAAATGGAAAAGCCTTGCGGATCCGAAATAACGGACCTTGCAAGGCTTTTATGGTCGCATCGTCGAGGAAAATGCCCGTAGGTGAACTTTTTGGTCGCGCAGACGTGGAATAGGTGTCGGTCTGTCGTAACCGATCCACACAGCTGACGTATAGCGATCATTCATACCGATAGCCCACAAATCTTTAAACGCATCAGTCGTTCCTGTTTTCGCTCCGGTGTAGCTAGTTGTATACGCAATTCCTTCGCCAGTACCGTTGACGACAACTTCTCTCATCAACGAGCGGATGCTATGGACTGTGGAAGGGGACCAGACCGCTTTTGACGTGTCCTTCCATTTATACAAGACTTCCCCTTTATGATCTTTTACCGAGCGAATCGCACGAGGCGGCAAGTACATCCCGTCGATAAAGCTCGTAGTTGCTCCAGCAAGTTCTAATGGCGTGACGCCTTTAGAAAAGCCGCCAAGCGCTGCAGGATAAGAACGGTCAGCCTTAACGATATGCTGGAAGTGGAAAGGTGCTAAATGCGAGAATGCTTCGGCGATTCCTACACGTTGCAATAAACGTACAGCCGTCGAGTTATAACTATTTCGGAATGCTTCCCGTACCGTAGTCGTTCCAAACTGATAGTTGCCGAAGTTTTTCGGACAATATCCCCCAATACAAATATCACTACTGTTGACAGGGGTATCCGCGTGATACGGACCACTTTCAAAAAACGGCGCATAGACAAGCAATGGTTTGATTGCGGACCCTGGTTGCCGCACTGCTTGATACGCACGATGGAAGTCAGTTTTTTTATAACGTGCACCTGCATAGAGACTAATGATCTCTCGCATGTCATTGTCGATGATAGCAGCTCCAGCTTGCACACCGCCCGTTCCAATAAGTGCATTCAGTCGATTTTCATCATGTTGTTGCTTGTGTTGATCCAGTGCCGTATCGATTGTCACGCCTTTGCTGATCACTTCTCGCGTACGACGATTGATTTCATTTTGCCAGCGTTGCCGTTCCTCTGGCGTTTTTGCTTTACTCATCGACGTGTCAAGCCCTTCCGTCTGCGCAATCAGTTCTTTCAACTCTTCCAATACGTACGTGCTGTACATTGGGTGAAGCTGTTCTTTTTTCTTGACGTTCAATTGAATCGGAAACGCACTGTACGCCTCAAATTGCTCTTGTGTAATGACTTGTTGATCGAGCATAACTTGAAGCAGTCGTATTTGACGCTCTTTCGTTTGGTCGAAATGCTTGATTGGGTTATAAAGTGATGGATTATTTGGAATGGCCGCTAAAAACGCAATTTCCGCCTCATGCAATTTCTCGATAGGACGACTGAAGTAGTAAGTTGCAGCGCCACCAATGCCGTACACTTGATTGCCAAAATACATTTCATTCAAATACATTTCCAGAATTTCATCTTTTGTCGATTGCTTCTCTAATTCTGCTGCAAAGAAGAGCTCTTTAAACTTCCGTTCATACGTTTTCTCTGTCGATAAATAGCGCATCCGGACAACTTGCTGTGTAATGGTCGAAGCTCCTTGCTGTTTAGCGTCTGCTGCTGCGTTAATCGTGAAAGCTCGAATGATTGCCGCGATATCATAGCCTCGATGCTCATAAAACGTTCGATCTTCACTTTTCAAAAATAACTGCCGCGTGAAAAAAGTCATATCCTGCAAATGAATGGGCTGTCTCCATTCGGTATATTCTTCCGCAAATAAAGTCCCGTTACGGTCTTTCATTTGAATAGGGGAGGTCATAGTAGGTACTTCCAGCTTCACTGTGTCACGAATCGCTGTATGCAATGTTTTCGTCTGTACGGTTTCTTCGTGGATTTGATTTTGAATAAATAATAATAGCGGAACGCATGCAAGCGTAATCACTAATGCAACCGTTTGTTTCAACTGACTAGCCTCCTGTACTGTCACGTAGCTATAGAAAAATATAACATATCTTGACAACTGTCGCCTGAATCAAAAAGAAATAAAAAAAGCCACGCAACCTATAAAAGGTTACGTAGCTATTTTACGCGTGTTCATTCGCTTCACCTTGCCGGTCTTCTAAGAAGTGTTCGAAATCCTGTGTAGGCCGTCGCACTGCCATAGATAAGAACAAATAACCGACTATGAACAATACGCCTGTCACGATGAAAACTGCAGGAATCCCAATATATCCACTGACAATCCCACCAAACATAGGTCCGATAATATTACCAAGGAAACGGAAGCTCGTGTTATATCCCATAACCTCACCTTGTACTTCCAGTGGTGCTTCACGACGAACAAGCGCTGTCGTAAGTGGAATCATACCGCCTGTCGAGATCCCAAATAAGAACCGCAACAAAACCAGTTGCCAAAGTGACGTAACGAATGCCTGTGGAATAATGAAGACGAACGACATGATGAGCAGTAGCCCAAGAATTTTTTCGTATCCAACATCGTCGCCAACCTTCCCCCAATACCTAGCGAATAGTAAATTGCCGAGGCCCGTTGCACTGAACGTCAGTCCAGCAAGGAACGCAACATTGGTTGCAGCATGGGTCAAATCCGCTACGTAGAGTGACAGCAACGGCTGAATACTGAAATTCCCGACTTGGATCAACGTCGTGACCAGCATGACATTGAACATCAGACGGTGTTTAAACAATCCACCTAAAATAATTTTTCGCGAATATTTCGCTACTTTTTTCGCTTTCACCCGTGCTTCCTCTTTAATTCCAAATAGCACAAGCAGCGTCGCGATCACTACGGAAATAGACGTGATGATGAAAGTATACTCAAAACCGAACGTATCAGCCATGAGACCACCGAGAACGGGACCAAATAACATGCCCGCGACACCACCCATTTGCAGCGTCCCGAGCATCTTACCCGCTTCCTCACGAGGAGTCTGAGATGAAATGAAAGCTAATGAAGTCGGTAAGAAACCTGTAACCAAGCCCATCAGAAATCTCAATACGAAAAAGATTTCTACGGAATTGACAAAGCCCATCAAAAAGACCGAAACCGTAATCCCGAAACCATTAATAAGCAATATAGGCTTAAAACCGAAACGATCCGCAAAACGTCCCCAAATAGGTGACATAACTAGCGCGGTAATAAACGTAGCACCAAATATTAATCCTGCCCACTTCTGGACATACGCATCGGAATAATCCCCAAACGTTTCAATATATAACGACAGGAATGGCATAATCATCGTCATCGTACCTGCTACAAGAAAGTTCGTGATCCAGATGATAATGAAGTTTTTCTTATGTCGACTCAACGTTGAACCGCCTTCCTCCTGTAATGTTTCGATAGGTATCAGTATAAAACAATTCGACAGTCGAAGGAAACATAGTGCTTACACGTAAAAGGAGAGTGAATTGAAATTTTCGATCCGGCTGAGGGACGTATATTGGCTTTTCGAATGCAAGAGCAGTCGAAACGCAGAGGGCTATGAGCGGTTAAGCGGCCTGATTGATCGCATAACCGGTAAGTATGAGCGGGTACGGCCCACGATAGAGCGGATAACTCTCGCTATTGAGCGGTTACGCAAAAACAATGAGCGCCTACACGAATTTATGAGCGTCCCAGCGACTGCCCACGAGTGCTGCAAGACAATGAGCGCTTAAGCGGCCTGATTGATCGCATAACCCGTAAGTATGAGCGGGTGCGGGCCAGGATAGAGCGGATATCTCTCGCTATTGAGCGGTTACGCAAAAACAATGAGCGCCTACACGAATTTATGAGCGTCCCAGCGACTGCCCACGAGTGCTGCAAGACAATGAGCGCCTAAGCGGCCTGATTGATCGCATAACCCGCAAGTATGAGCGGAAACGCCCCACGATAGAGCGGATATCTCACGCAATAGAGCGATCACGCAAAAACAATGAGCACCTACACGAATTTATGAGCGAACTCGCATATCCCTATAGCCTATAGATAGATCAACGTTGCGCTGTCCTCAGATTGCGTTTTTTCTCAGCAAATTAAACTTTGTCAATTAACTGTCACAGTTACAATTATCGAATTTTGCCATCATATATGATAGACTGTTTTCATACACAAAACATGCAGCAAAATGAACAAGCACGTAAATTTGAGGAGGAATATCATGTATCCACAACTATCGACTGAAGTAGCAGAAAACGAAGCACTAGTTACGATGAACACCACAATGGGGCCTATCAAAATAAAGCTTTTTAAAGAGCAAGTTCCAAAAACAGTTGAAAACTTCTTGACTCATGCGGAAAATGGTTATTACGACGGTATTATTTTCCACCGCGTGATCCCAGAATTCATGATTCAAGGTGGAGACCCAACTGGAACAGGAATGGGCGGAGAAAGTATCTATGGCAATACATTCCAAGATGAGTTTACAATGGATCTATTCAACTTGCGTGGCGCACTATCTATGGCAAATGCTGGACCCAACACAAACGGTAGCCAATTCTTCATCGTACAAGCATCTTCACTTGCAGGCGCTTCAGCGGCACAATTAAAAAATGGCGGATGGCCTGAAGAAATTGCGGATGCATATGAAGCAAACGGTGGAACACCTCACTTGGATCAGAAACACTCTGTATTTGGTCAAGTAGTAGAAGGAATGGACGTTGTGGACAAAATTGCTAACGTGAAAACAAACCGCGACAATAAGCCAAATGAAGAAATTAAAATTGAATCAATTGAAATCATCCAAAAGTAAGCGGATTTGATTCGTAGGGGGAAACTAGCATGGACTTCGTTCTATTGATGCCGTTTCTTTATTTTCCTGAAGATAAATCAGAATACATCCCAGCAGCAATTTCTTTCGTCATCTTTATGACGCTTATGCTGTTCGTATTTCGTTGGATTATTAAGAAATCCAAACAGCAGGAAGAAGAAACGAAAGAGCTGGAACAACGTATTCTAAAAGAACGACAACAACATCAAAATACAGGACATCCCATCGATTGATCGGGATGTTCTTTTTTATTCATCGGTCTCGTAAACTGCCAAAATATCTCTAACTGTTTTCTTGCTACCTGTTGTGCTATGATTAAAAGAAAAACAAATCAGGTGACGAATCATGCAAACCACGGAAATGAATAAAAAAGCAGTCTCACTTCTTAAACAATGGGATCCATTTGAAGAAGGGGAGTATGCGTATGGTGCAGAAATTGCTGAAATAGTGACGGAGCTTCATCGTGTAGATCATCCAGCAGACTTAGCCAAATATATTCGTGATGTCTATGAGCATACCCATGAAATATGGATACCTTTAGAGAACTGTATGGACATATCCTATAAACTCATTGCTGTTAAATATGAAGCCCATTCAATTGTGCAGTATTAAATACTCAGAGCCTTCTATTCAGATGGCTCTTTTTTGTTCAAAACTTCGAAATATGGTATACTTTGAAGCGGCCATAGTGGCAGACTAGATACTACTTTAGATTGGGAGCTGTTTTGCATGTCTCACAAATTTGCAGTCGGAGATGAGCTGACCGGAAAAGTTACCGGGATCCAGCCATACGGTGCGTTTGTAGCGCTGGATGCTTCAACGCAAGGCTTAGTGCACATCTCTGAAATCACGTATGGATTTGTTAAAGATATTCATGACTTTTTGGAAGTTGGGCAAGAAGTTCACGTCAAAGTATTAGATGTGGACGAAGGAGCTAGTAAAATCAGCTTGTCGATTCGTGCATTACAGGAGCCACCAAGTTCTTACTTGAATCACTCTCGTTCTCGTCAATCATTGCAAGAACGTGTGGATCAGCAAGACGCAGATGGTTTTAATTCACTGAAAGATAAACTGCAGGGTTGGATTGAGCAATCCGGACGTTGATAAAAGGACTGTCGCAGAAGTTTTTATAACTTTTGCGACAGTCCTTTTTGTTTGTGGAATCGTTTCGACGTTAAATGGCTCCTTGGAAGTTGGAGTAAGTTTCGTCACTACAAGTAGAACGGTGCATTATCACTTATTCTTTCAATTTCCTCAACCGATATTGCAAATTCTGTCTACTCATACCGAGGGAGTTGGCAGTTTTCGTAATGTTATGGTCATGCAACTCCATTGCTTTTTGAAGATAATACTTCTCGGCTCCTCGTAAATATTGATCAAACGGCAACAGTTTAGAGTCACTTTGCACGATAAAGTCACTTGGTTGTGATGCGTCATTAGCTATTGCCTCGACCTTCATTTTAAATTGCAAAGGCAACATATCCTGAGTCAACGTATCTTCTGTTGTATGCATGGAAGAAACTTCGTCCAGGAGTAGCTCGAGCTCTCGCAAATTTCCTGGCCAATCGTATGCAAGAAGTAATTCGTTCACTTTGTCATCGATTTTCGTTAGTCCTGTCCCTAATGATTCCACTCGGATCTTTAAATACGCTTCAGCGCAAGGAATGATGTCTTCTGGGCGCTTCCGTAGTGGAGGGATTCTGATGGCGAAAGACGCGAAAAAATAATAGAGCTCCTTTAGCAATGTGCCTGACGCGATCAGCTCGACTGGGTCATCCCCGATACTCGCGATGAATTGATGGGCGGGTGTTTTCTGCAAAACATAGAGCAATGCCTGTTGCAATGAAATCGATAAAGTATCCATCCGTTCGCAGAATAACGTCATAGGCGGTTGTTGTTGCAAAGTTTCTTCGAGTTGCTGGATGATATCTGTATCAGCATGTAGACAATGAAATGTGTGGAAAATCCGCTCGTTGTCTGCAAAGCCATAGTGAATCGCTTCGGCAAGATTATCCTTCCCTACACCTGTTTCTCCAATCAATAAAACTGGCAAGTCAGCCGCCGCTGCTTGTTCGGCAGTGGAAATAACCGATTTCATGGCCAATGATTGAGCGGTGATTTGATTAAATGTTATTGGGCCACGATTTTTACGCAATGGTTGTAAAACGAATTTTTCCAATGCCGTAATATCTTGAGCGAACTCAATCGCACCAATCAATTCCTGTTGTTCATAAATAGGGTAGGTGTCATTCATCGTCGTGATTTCTACTTTATTCGTATTCCAGTACTTCTGCTTAACACGCAATTGTGGCTCTCCACTTTGCAATACTTTCAATAACGTGCTTTCGGTCTTATCAAAGTTAAATAACTCCAAAATAGAGTGGTCTTGTATATCCTCAAGATTCAGTCCTTCGATTTCTTTCATTTTGCGATTATAGACAATCGTCCGTCCTGAATGATCTACAGCATGTATACCGATATTTGCATGATCTACAGCAAACTGATTGCATGTATTCAATATATTTTCATCTTTACTCATAAAAAAACACCTTCCTAACCTAGTGCATATCGGATTTCTGTTAATAAATTAATAGAATTTAAAAATAATTAGAAGAAAACACTTGCAATGTGCAACGTTTTCTTGCATCATTATAAATGTAAACGTTGACAAACGCAAACTAATTTTGCGTCCCTAACTATAAAGGAGGATTTGATTCCAAATGATTCCATACAAACACGAACCATTCACAGATTTTACAGTTAAAGAAAACCGCGAAGCGTATGAAGAAGGCTTGAAAGTAGTAGAAAGTTATATTGGGCAAGATTATCCGCTAATTATCGGCGGTGAACGCATAATGACAGATAAGAAACTAGCATCCACTAACCCTTCTGATAAAAAAGAAGTGATTGGTCATGTCTCGCAAGCTAGTCGCGATTTAGCAGAGCAAGCGATGACTACTGCAAAGAAAACTTTCGAAACTTGGAGAAAAGTTAAGCCAGAATTTCGTGCTGACGTATTATTCAAAGCAGCTGCCATCGTCAGACGCCGCAAGTTTGAATTTTCCGCGTTACTGACAAAAGAAGCAGGTAAGCCGTGGAATGAAGCGGATGCAGATGTTGCGGAAGGTATCGATTTCATGGAATATTATGCTCGTCAAATGCTTACGCTGAAAGAAGGTATGCACGTGGAGAGCAGACCAGGTGAATATAATCGATTCGATTATGTACCGCTTGGTGTAGGTGTTGTCATTTCACCGTGGAATTTCGCTTTTGCGATCATGGCAGGGACTACAGTAGGTGCGCTTGTCACAGGAAACACCGTCCTGTTGAAACCGGCTTCTACAGCAACAGTCGTTGCGTATAAGTTTATCGAAGTGTTGGAAGAAGCGGGCATGCCGGCGGGTGTCGTCAACTTCATCCCGGGATCGGGTTCTGAGATCGGTGACTACTTGGTCGATCACAAAGATACTCGTTTCGTTTCGTTCACAGGTTCACGTGAAGTAGGTACACGCATTTTCGAACGTGCGGCAAAAGTACATGACGGTCAAATCTGGCTGAAACGTGTAATTGCAGAAATGGGCGGTAAAGATACGATAGTCGTTGATAATGAGGCGGACTTGGAATTGGCTGCACAATCTATCGTTTCCTCATCATTTGGATTCAGTGGCCAAAAGTGTTCGGCATGTTCTCGTGCCATCATTCATGAAGATGTCTATGATGAAGTGGTAAAGCGTGTAGAAGAGCTCACGAAGGCATACAAATGGGGTGATCCAGTCGATGGAAATAACACAGCGGGTCCAGTTATTGATCAAGCGGCATTTGATAAAATCATGGATTATATTGAAATCGGTAAACAAGAAGGACGTCTCATCGCTGGCGGAACTGGCGATGATTCAAAGGGCTATTTCATAGCGCCAACTGTCTTCGCTGACGTGGATCCAAATGCACGTATTTCTCAAGAAGAAATCTTCGGTCCGGTTGTGGCACTTTCAAAGGCTTCGTCGTTTACAGAAGCAATTGAATTTGCAAACGACACAGACTACGGTCTAACAGGTGCGGTCATCACGAAGAATCGCCACCATATTGAGCAAGCTCGTGAAGATTTCCATGTAGGTAATCTATATTTCAATAGAGGCTGTACAGGCGCTATCGTTGGATACCAACCATTTGGCGGTTTCAATATGTCCGGTACGGATTCAAAAGCTGGCGGGCCTGATTACTTGCAGTTGCATATGCAAGGAAAAACTACGTCAGAGATGCTATAAATCGTTAAACTGAATTCAAAGGAGTGAACGGATATGACGAAAACGACAAATGTTATTGAAAAAACGAAAAAGTATGGTGCGAATAACTATAATCCGCTACCGATCGTAATTTCTGAAGCGGAAGGTGTCTGGGTAAAAGATCCTGAAGGTAATAAATATCTGGATATGCTGGCTGCCTACTCTGCACTCAATCAAGGGCATCGCCATCCGAAAATCATTCAAGCGCTAAAAGACCAAGCAGATCGTGTCACGCTAACTTCACGTGCCTTCCATAACGATCAATTGGGCCCGTGGTATGAAAAGATGGCAGAACTGTCAGGTAAAAATATGGTGTTACCTATGAACACTGGCGCAGAAGCAGTAGAGACTGCTTTAAAAGCCGCCAGACGATGGGCATATGATGTGAAAGGTGTAGCGGGCAATCATGCAGAAATTATCGCATGTGTAGGGAACTTCCACGGCCGAACACTTGGCGCAGTTTCATTGTCATCAGAACCCGAATATAAAAAAGGATTCGGTCCGTTGCTACCTGGTATCAAATTAGTAGAGTACGGGGATATCGAGGCGTTGAAAGCGGCTATTACTTCCAATACTGCTGCGTTCCTAATTGAGCCGATCCAAGGAGAGGCGGGCATCATGATTCCTCCTGAAGGATTCATGAAAGAAGCATCTGAACTGTGTAAAAAAGAAAACATACTCCTTATTGCAGATGAAATTCAAGCAGGACTCTGTCGTACAGGTGAAATGTTTGCTTGTGACTATGATGGTGTCACACCGGATATGTATATCTTAGGGAAGGCACTGGGCGGAGGCGTATTCCCGATTTCCTGTGTACTCGCGAATGAGGACATCTTAGGTGTATTTAATCCAGGATCTCACGGTTCTACATTCGGTGGGAACCCAATGGCATGCGCAGTATCCTTAGCCGCAATTGAAGTGTTGGAAGACGAAAAGCTTGCGGAGCAATCTAAGGAATTAGGGAACTACTTTATGGATGAATTAAAAAAACTTTCTCATCCTGCAATCAAAGAAGTACGTGGACGTGGATTATTTATTGGAATGGAATTAACGGAAGAAGCACGTCCGTATTGCGAAGAACTAAAAGAACTTGGTTTATTATGTAAAGAAACACATGATACCGTAATCCGTTTTGCTCCGCCATTGACCATTACTAAAGAGGAGTTAGATTGGGCATTGGAAAAAATCCGCACAGTATTTAGCAAGTAAGCAGCATTTTACCGCCAAGCTTTTATCACATGAAAAAATCAAAGGCGATTTGGAATCGATATGTGGATGTTTGAATATGCTCGTGTTATAATGTGTCCGTGAAAGACAATAACAAACAAAGAGGCGAGCCATACAATGACAGAAAACCTGAATCTATTTACGTCTACACAAGTTGTTATAAAAGAAGCACTTGAAAAGCTAGGCTATGATGAAGGAATGTACGAACTACTGAAAGAACCACTTCTTATGGTAGAAGTGCGTATTCCTATCCGTATGGACGATGGAAAAGTAAAAGTATTTACCGGATACCGCGGACAACACAATGATGCAGTCGGACCAACAAAAGGTGGAATTCGTTTCCATCCTAACGTAAGTGCTGATGAAGTGAAGGCGCTTTCTATGTGGATGACACTAAAAGCAGGAATTGTGGACTTGCCATATGGCGGTGCTAAAGGCGGTATTATATGTGATCCGCGAGAAATGTCGATGGGTGAATTAGAACGTTTGAGCCGTGGCTATGTGCGTGCACTTAGTCAGGTAATGGGACCTGCAAAGGATATTCCGGCACCGGACGTCTTTACGAATTCACAAATCATGGCATGGATGATGGATGAGTACAGTAAAATTGATGAATTTAACTCACCTGGTTTCATTACAGGAAAGCCAGTCGTACTTGGCGGTTCACATGGCCGCGAGCGCGCAACAGCTGAAGGTGTAACAATTATTATTAACGAAGCGGCAAAACGTCGTAATATCGATATGAAGGGTGCACGTGTGATCATTCAAGGATTCGGTAACGCAGGTAGTTTCCTATCCAAGTTTTTACACGATTCAGGCGCGAAAGTAATCGGTATTTCCGATGCATACGGTGCATTGTATGACCCGGATGGTTTAGATATCGACTATCTACTCGATCGTCGTGACAGTTTCGGAACAGTTACTACATTATTCGACAATACGCTTACCAATGCGGAATTGCTTGAAATGGAATGTGATATTCTAGTTCCAGCTGCAATCGAAAACCAAATCACAGAAAAGAATGCCCATAATATTAAAGCAGACATCGTAGTGGAAGCAGCTAACGGTCCAACTACTTCAGAAGCAACAAAAATCCTGACAGATCGCGGAGTCCTATTAGTACCAGACGTATTGGCTAGTGCTGGTGGGGTAACGGTTTCGTATTTCGAATGGGTTCAAAATAATATGGGATATTACTGGTCTGAAGATGAGGTACGTGAAAAAATGACAGAAAAGATGGTTCTGGCATTTGAAAATGTGTATAACATTGCAACTACACGTAATATCGATATGCGTTTAGCGGCATATATGATTGGTGCACGCAAAACAGCGGAAGCAAGTCGTTTCCGTGGATGGGTATAAGAATACAAAAAGGCATCTCCTCAAGTGTGAGGAGATGCCTTTTAGGTTTGTTCGATAGATGAAGCGGAACGAATTTCTTCTGGTGACTTCGGTTCTTCTTCCCTGCGCCAATACGTAAAGAGAACTTGTAACGCCATGAGACCAGATAATCCGATCACAATATAAAGAAAGCGTGCTAGTGGCTGATAGGCGCCTTCAGTTAGTTGGGCGATGACATCAAAACGGAAAATCCCGACAACACCCCAGTTTAATGCACCGATTAACGCAATGGCTAACGTAACTTTTTGCAGTGTTTCCATATTATCTCCTCCTATCAAAAAGTATATCCTGTTTTTAGAACACTATACTTGCAACGTAAATACATCTTTTTCATAATAGAGAGTAAGAAGAAGGAGGCGTACAATTTTGGATAATTTTATTTTCAATAACCCGACTAAGCTAATTTTCGGTCAAGATCAACTGCAACATTTACCTAAAGAACTTGAAAAATACGGTAAAAAGGCATTGTTAGTATATGGTGGTGGCAGCATTAAGCGCAATGGCTTATATGATGAAATAATGAAATTGTTGACTGAACATGATTTTGAAGTAGTAGACATGCCAGGCGTTGAACCGAATCCTCGGCTGTCGACTGCTAAAAGAGGCGCAGACCTTTGTAAAGAGCATAATATTGATGTAATTATCGCGGCAGGTGGAGGGTCTGTAATCGACTGTACAAAGTTGATTGCTTCCGCGGCAAAATACGATGGTGATCCATGGGATTTTGTAACAGGTAAAGCAACACCTAAAGAAGCACTGCCGTTCGGTACGGTGCTGACGATCACTGCAACTAGTTCAGAAATGAATGCAGGATCTGTTATTACAAACGAAGAGACACAGGAGAAATATGGTTGGGGTGGACCGTTAAATTATCCGAAGTTTTCTATCTTGGATCCGAAATACACATTGACAGTACCACTTGATCAAACAGTCAACGGTATAGTCGATACAATGTCTCACATTTTCGAGCAATATTTCCACACTGCAGACAATGCGTCGTTCCAAGATGAAATTTGTGAAGCAGCATTACGTTCCGTTATGAAGACTGGAGAGCAACTGGTGAAAGACCCTAAGAATACCGAGCTTCGGGAATCCATGATGTTTGCGGGTGTGTGGGGATTGAACGGATTCCTATCGATGGGTACAAGAGGAGACTGGGGTACGCATAATATCGAACACGCCATATCCGCTGTCTACGATATTCCTCACGCTGGTGGCTTAGCGATTTTATTCCCGCACTGGATGAAGCAGACACTCCCAAAAAATCCACAGCGTTTTGCACAGTTGGCTATGAATGTGTTCGGAGTAGATCCAGCTGATAAGACGGATGAAGAGATTGCAACAGAAGGAATCGACCGTTTAAGCGCGTATTGGAAGGGAATTGGTGCACCTGTCACACTAGCGGATTATGATATTGATGACTCTAAATTAGAGCTGATAGCAGAAAAAGCTGCTGGGGATGGTCCGGTTGGTGGATTTGCTAAATTATCTAAGGATGAAGTTCTAACTATATTGAAAGCTAGTTTGTAATTACTGTAGTAAAATGTCAATTGAATAAAAAGACTGAAAGCAAAGCTTGCGAGTGAGTTTGCTTTCAGTCGATCACGTCAGGTCGCGTCGACTTGGCGTTTTTATTATGGATAAATAACGAGTTCTACCGATTCTACATAGGAAAGTGTAGTGAGTTCTATATAGAGTGTAGAGGTAGATTTTTTCGGGTGTGCCATAAGTTTGAATTGCAATTCGTGATGATACTGATGTTCAGGTGTCTGGAATTGTTTGATATGCAAATGGTCAATTTCCATATGTTCTTCATTCAAATATCTAATAAGATCATCAATTTTGGACTTTTGAGTAATGACGATCGTACAATTCGCTTCTTTAGTACGCAGTCGTTTAGGGCCGAACCTACCTAGTAAAGGCGCTATTAGCTCAATAACGATCATTACACTAATTACTGTGAAGAATGCCTCGATATAAAAACCTGCCCCTACTGCAATACCGATTCCTGCTGCGCCCCAAATCATAGCAGCGGTAGTCAGGCCTGTAATATTATCATTATCTCTACGTAATATTGCGCCCGCACCCAAGAAACCTACACCACTGACGATTTGAGCGGATAGCCGCAAAGGGTCCATGGTGATATTGATATCGTTACGAGAAGGTACTAAATAAGCTGCTTCAATTGAGATAATTGTCAATAGACAGCTAAAGGTAGCAATGACTGCACTCGTCTTTAGCCCAATAGGTTTTTTCTTGATCTCCCGCTCTACACCCATAATGATACTAAGTACGAGGGCTATGCTGATTTTAATCAATGCTTCTCCATTAAATGAATCGGCTAGTATAGCTAACATAAATCATCCTCCTTCACTTACAAAATAGGAAGATTACCTATATACTTTCTTTAATACGGCAATCAACTCGTACACACGTCTCCTTCTATTGTAATGGGAAGAGAGATAGAAAGAGAAGTGATATTTTGAATAAACCATTAATTCATCCTTACATACCGATTGCGCTTGGTGTCCTTACTGTCGGCTTATCTGCAATTTTTGTGAAAATGGCCACGGCTGACGCGGGTATCATCGCCTTTTATCGTATGTTCTTTTCAGCTGTCATTATGCTTCCGTTATTCTTCATTTCCTATCGTAATGAATTGCAAACATTAACGGCAAGGGATTGGCTTTACACTGCAAGCTCAGGATTATTTCTGGCGGTTCATTTTATACTGTGGTTCGAATCCCTCAACTACACATCAGTTGCTAGCTCGACTGTCTTAGTGACGCTTCAACCGATATTTGCGTTAGCAGGTACGGCATTGTTCTTTAAAGAAATTATTACAGGAAAGATGTTGACCGCTGTATTCATTGCGTTAACGGGAAGCTTCATTATTAGTTGGGGAGATTTCCAAGTGAGTGGAGCCGCGTTATTTGGAGATTTACTTGCGTTACTCGCATGTTTATTCGTTACAGCGTATTTATTAATAGGCCAGAATGTGCGTAAAAGAATCTCGCTCGTAACGTACACGTTTCTTGTTTACTCCGTAAGTTCGGTTGCGCTGTTTTTCTATGTACTCATCACGCAAGAGCCTTTCTTCGGATACCCCACTGCGGATTGGGGATGGTTTTTAGCTTTGGCGATCTTACCTAATCTGTTGGGACACACGTTATTTAACTGGGCAGTCAAATGGGTGAGCACAAATGTAGTGTCAATCGCTATTTTGTTTGAACCGGTACTTGCTTCAATCGCTGCATATTTCGTGTTGCACGAAAAAATAACTGTACTTCAATTAGGTGGCGCAATCGTTGTTCTGACAGGGGTTCTGCTGTTTGTCGTAGATATAAAAGCAATAAAGAAAAAACTTTTTTTGAAAAACACTTGATTTCTCTATATGATCTATTGTATATTAGTTCTTGTCGCTTCGGACGTAATCGAAAACAACATAAAAAACTTTTTAAAAAAAGTTGTTGACTTCGACAAACTTCGAGTGTAATATAGAGAAGTCGCTTTTATACGACTAACAAACACGAACCTTGAAAACTGAACAGCAAAACGTTAACGAAATACAGTTTGCGCATCTAACGATGACACGAACAAAATGAGTATCTTAATTGATGCCAGCAAATGAAACTCGAGCTAATCGATTTTTCATGTAACTGGCTGACGAGATGTTGTGGAGTGCTAGGAAGTGATCGAGCGAAAGAGGGAGCGTACTCAGGTACGTGACCGACTGAGTGAGTGAAACTGACAACGCAATCCGCGGTATATCGTCTGCCGGTATTATGGAGAGTTTGATCCTGGCTCAGGACGAACGCTGGCGGCATGCCTAATACATGCAAGTCGAGCGAACTGTTGGAAGCTTGCTTCCAACAGTTAGCGGCGGACGGGTGAGTAACACGTGGGCAACCTACC
>NZ_PDZE01000007.1:0-202272 GCF_002743415.1 Sporosarcina sp. P3 | reverse complement strand
GCTTTACTCAAAGAGTCTAGTAACGATGGCGAAGAGGTCACACCCGTTCCCATACCGAACACGGAAGTTAAGCTCTTCAGCGCCGATGGTAGTTGGGGGTTTCCCCCTGTGAGAGTAGGACGTTGCTAGGCACGCGAAGCCATTCCCTATGGGGAGTGGCTTTTTTGTGTTTTGTATTTGCATTTAATAATAGAAGGAATTGATTGGAACATGATGTGTTCATACTTTACTCGCTCATAGAGTTGGGTTATTCGCTCTATTGTGCTACTTAACCGCTCAATATTTCAGGGGGAGTGCTCTTCGTCATTCCACAAAATCGCTCAATGAATCACGGCAAGCGCTCAATCGCACGGCTTAACCGCTCAATGAATTACAGTAACCGTTCAATCCCCTCGTATATCCGCTCAAAGTGTCACAGTAGCCGCTCAATAAGTCATGGCAATCGCTCTATGCCCCTACGTATCCGCTCAAAAAGTCATAACAACCCGTACTACGGCCCACTACTCTACCTAAAAAGAACACTAAACTTTTATATAAAAGTTTATTTACCCTAATAGTCTATAGTTTGTTGGGGTATATTGGTAGTATGACACGTACGATAGCAGAGGAGGGGATTCTATGATCATGATGATAATTAAACGCTTCTTTAAAGAACGCTTTTTTGACCAAGCAGCGCAGAATGCTTATTACTTGTTACTTTCCATATTGCCTTTTTTACTAGTAGTATTGTCGATTGTGCAATTTCTTCCTTTGGAAGAGGCTAGTATTTTAGCGTTACTGCGGCCATTCGTGCCGGATGAATCTTTTCAGCTAATTGAGCAAAGTGTTCAGTCCGTACTCTATAAAAGTCACGGCAAGTTGCTTGCGCTCAGTGTGCTAGCTGCATTGTGGACGACATCCGTTGCGGTACAATCATTTGCACGGTCATTGGACATGGCAAATCGAAAGCTTCACCAGCAAGCTCTATGGATTAGTATAATCCGTAATCTTGGTGTAACCATTCTTTTCATGCTGATCGTTCCGATGTCATTATTTTTACCGTTGATTGAAAAGCTTATACATACTGTCATTGCATATTATGATGTGCTAGATGCATGGGAAGGCTGGTTGTATATATGGCCTAATATAAAGTGGGGTCTTGGCACGTTCTTTCTATTTTTGTTCTTTCTGTTATTTTATCAACTTATGCCAACAGGAAAGATGAAGTGGAAAGAAGCGTTACCGGGTGCCTTGCTTTCAGCATTTGGTTGGCAGTTCGTTTCATTACTATTCGGAGAGTATGTATCACGGGTGGATTATTCTAGGCTATATGGACAATTGGCAGGGATTATCATGCTTGTGTTATGGTTTTATCTAACGGCAGTGATTATTATTCTTTCGGGGTTATTGAATGCAGAGTGGAAAAAGAGGAGGCGGTCTAAATGAAAATCTTAGTAGTGGATGATGATATACATATTTTAGAGTTGGTTAGTATTCATTTGCGACAGGCGGGGTATACCGTTGTGAAAGCGATGAATGGATTAGAGGCGCTTGAGGTAGTCGAAAAAGAATGGCCAGACTTAGCGGTCGTGGATGTGATGATGCCAGGCATGGACGGTTATATGCTGACGAAAAAGCTTCGGGAAGATACGGAAATTCCGGTGTTGTTGTTGACGGCTAAAGGTGAGATGGAAGATAAGGAGCGCGGTTTTTTGGCTGGATCGGATGATTATTTGGTGAAGCCGTTTGAACCGAAAGAGTTATTGTTCCGGATACATGCAATTTTGCGGCGTTATGATAAAGCGGTGGACCGGATGATTCAAGTCGGTCCGATAGTGATTAATAGACAGAGTTATGAAGTATTGTTTGGTAAGAAGTCATTACTGCTGCCATTAAAGGAGTTTGAATTGTTGTCAGTGTTAGCTTCTCGTCATAATCAAGTGTTTACGCGAGAAGTGTTAGTGGAGCGTGTATGGGGTTTTGATTATGAAGGGGATGAACAGACGTTGAGTGTACATATCAAACGTTTACGCGACAAACTTGGAAAGCTTACGAATCAAGTGAAAATTGTAACGATACGTGGTGTTGGTTACAAGCTTGAGGTTTTGGAATGAAGTCGCTGTACGGAAAGTTTCTCGTCTTAACAGTTGGAATTATGCTAGCGAGTGCGATAGTAGCGTTTCTTTCCGTCAATACATATTATCATCGATACTTGAAAGAAGAGAACGATGCAAAGAATGTTCAAGTTGCTGAGCAAATAGCGTTGTTCATTGAAGCGAATAAGGGGATGGATTTGCCTGCATATTTCGACATGCTTGCTAGTACGGGGTATAAGTTACTCGTCAAATCACCTTCAGGGGCTTCAGCTATTTATGGGGAAGCATTTCGCGAAGATAACCTCGAGGACGAAGCAGTTCAGAAGGTCTATAGTGGGAAGGTTTATCACGGTATGCGAGATCTAAAGGCAGAGACGTTCGTGACGGGTTATTTCTCTAATGAGTCAGCTAATACTGTAGGCGTACCGTTTATGTATGGTGGTCAGACATATGCGCTGTTTTTGCGACCAGATATTAAAATGCTATTCACGGAAATTCATTATTTGCTTGGTGGCATGGTAATTGTCATGGCGATTATCAGTATTTTTGCGATGCTCGTCGTTGCGCACAAACTGATTGCACCGATTGTTGTGTTGACAAGAGCGACAAAGAAGGTAGGCGAAGAGCAGTTTACGAGTGAGTTGTCGATTGATCGACGTGATGAGATTGGGCAACTTGCAAAGAGCTTTCAACAGATGGTTGATCGGTTGAGTGAGAACGACCAGATTCGAAAGGCATTTGTCAGTGATGTGTCGCATGATTTCCAGTCACCTTTATTGAATATTAAAGGTTATGCAGACTTATTATCAGATGAAGAGCTACCCGCTAATGAACGGATACGTTATGCAGGAATCATTCAATCGGAAACAGAACGACTTTCGACATTGACGCAGCAATTGTTATTGCTGACGTCACTCGATCAATTAATCTCTCCATTGCAGAAGAAAATATTCCGTATTGACCAGCAAGTAAAGGAAACAGTACGGAAATTTCAATGGTTATTGCAAGAAAAGGAGATGTCCGTTATGCTCGAAATTGATGACGTCACGTATGAAGGGGATCCTGCTTTTCTGGAGAAAGTATGGGAGAATTTATTATCAAATGCATTAAAGTATTCACCAGATGGAGAAACGATAGATATTCGGTTGACCGAGTACGAAAATGAAATCTGTTTCTCAATTGAAGATACAGGAATCGGTCTTTCACCTGATACTAAGAATCGAATATTTGACCGTTTTTATCGTGCAGATCACTCAAGAACACGTGAAGTAGAAGGGACAGGTCTTGGATTATCTATTGTTGAGCAAGTTGTACGGCTTCATGATGGTCGTATAGATGTAATCAGTGAGTTAGGTAGGGGTACGACATTCACCGTGTATTTACCTAAATTGTAACAGGCAGTTCATCTTCCGTTCATCTTGGGGTGTTATGATTAATGTAATAGAAAGTCGACAGGAGGAAATATCATATGCAAGAAAAATGGAGTTTACGATTGATTCGCGTTGCGGCAATTTTTGGTCTAATTGGGACAGTACTTGGTTCCCACATGGCCGGTGCAGGTTCCTATGCGTTCCGTCCAATTCATGCGCATATCTTACTAGTAGGTTGGTTGTCAGTATTTTCATGGGGTGTGTTCTACAAGATTTATCGAGTTCGTGCTAGAAAGCTATTAACATTGCAAGGCTGGACAGGGATTATCGGTGCGATAGGTTTAACGGCGGGTATGTGGTTACAGTTCATGCAACCCTTCAATGTCAACGAAGTATTCGCACTTATATTTTATATCGTAGGTGGTACGGTGCTATTAGTAAGTTTTGCTTTATTCGTAGTCGTAACATTTATGATTGAAAAAACACCTACTGCACGTCAATAAATAGTTGTCCAAGAATCCGGATCATACCAGGTTCTTGGGCTTTTTATTGTCGAATTATAGAGGAAAGTTTTTACTGATAATCAGTAGTTTCAACAAATATTTCACAACCCATATGGCATACTAGAGCAACCTAACAGATGAAGGAGCGAATGACTATGACTGCTCGCAATCGGTTTCACCTCATTATGATTTGTTTTACTGTCTTGATTGCTGGGACGTTGTTGATTAAACAAACGGCGAGTTCGGAACAACAAAAGATTGAAACGATAGGAATAGATTACGCCCAGATGAATCAATCCGTGGAAAAAGTGCTGAAAGATATGCCTGAAATTAAAGAAGAGCTGAAATCTATCCAAACGGGAATACATAGTAATCAGCTAGATCAATCATTTTCCATAAATAAGACAGAATTTCGTTTGCGTGTGAAAAATAATTTGACAGAGGAAGAGCACTCATCCCCATTCCTTAGAGGAATAGCGGAGAAGCAAACCGATCATTATCAGGATGCTTTAGACATTGCAGAGGAAGCTTATGGGATTACGGTAACGGAAGATGAAATAGATGCATATATTAAAGAGAACGTCTCGACGATTTGGGATGCAGAAAAACGAAAATATGCGAAATCGCTACAATTAACGCTAAATGAATTGGACTATCAATTTGATCGAGATATTTATGTGATGAATGTTCTGTGGGAAAGAGTACTGCCAATTGTAATGCAAGAGTTTCCGAGGCAGCGCGGTGAAAGTGGACAAGCGTATGGAAAGCGATTGAAAGAAGAATTTTTCAATAGTACAGAGGATTCTGCATAGAAGATTAGTAGTTACATCGGTTATAGGAGTAATTTGAGATGGATTTTTGGTATCTGTCCATCTCTATTTCGAATGAAGATGGTTAGGTATTGCTATATTATTTCTCGGGAAATATGTACGTTATTCAAATACTGTATCTCTCTACCCTTAGCGTTATGTGTGAAAAGGACGAATAAATCTTACTTTTACCGGTCTCCATTTTATAAAGTATTATTGCGTTATACGCTGAGTTGTCGCCTGAATGAAATTCATAGATATAACAGCGAAAATTCGTGCTATATGCTATATTAGAGACTACTTTCTAATGAAATGGAGCGGGGAAAATGATAGAACTTCAAGAGATGTTGCTTGGTATGAAATTCGGTAATATCCTTGCACTGCTCTTATCTATCGTCACAATCCTTAATATTCTACTATTAGCATGGGTTTTATTTATCGAAAGAAGGGATGTAGGAAATACGTGGGCATGGATTATGGTCCTAGTATTCCTTCCTATTTTCGGCTTCTTTATTTACCTGTTCTTTGGACGAAGTTTAAAACAAAAAAATTTCTATAACCTTTCCGTTGCAGAAAGAAAAGCTGAAAAAACGGAAGTGGACAAACAACTGCGACCAGAAAACTTGGCCAGACTAGAAAGCAATCCGTTATTAAAAGAACATACCGAATTAATCCACATGAATCTGAAATCTTCTCATGCACTGCTCTCCAAGGATAATCATATTGAAATCTTTGATGACGGACATAAAAAGTTTGCTACATTGTTTGAAGATATTAGCTCTGCAACGAAAGAGATCAATATTCAGTATTACATTATTCAGTCCGATTCCCTCGGCATTAGATTGCGTGATCTGTTGATTCAAAAAGCGAAAGAGGGAGTAAAAGTACGGCTCTTGTATGATGAGGTAGGCTCGAAGAAAACACCGCCCAGGTTCTATAATGAATTACGTGCAGTGGGTGGAGGAGTGGAAGTATTTTTTCCATCCATGTTCCGACTAATAAATTTCCGTGTAAATAATCGAAATCACCGAAAGCTGTGTATCATCGATGGTGAAATTGCGTATATTGGCGGTTTCAATGTCGGAGACGAGTATCTAGGGCTTGATAAGAAGTTTGGCTATTGGCGCGATACCCACCTCAGAATTAGGGGTGGTGCGGTCAATCATATTCAAGGGAAATTCATTCTAGATTGGCATCAAGCGAGTAAAAAAGAGCTGGGAGATTTGAGAGAATACTTGTTCCAGACTGAAAAACAGAACGGCACAAGCCCAGTGCAGATCGTTTCAAGTGGGCCGAATTCCGAGACGGAACACTTAAAGAATATGTACATCAAATTATTACTATCTGCTAAAAAAACTGTCTATATACAGACACCGTACTTTATTCCTGATACAAGTTTTATGGATGCCTGCAAGATTGCATTGTTATCAGGGATTGATGTGCAGATTATGATTCCATGTAAGCCAGATCATCCTTTTGTCTACTGGGCGACTTGGTCGTATGTCGGTGATTTGCTGGATTACGGTGCGAAAATATTGTTATATGAGAACGGCTTTTTGCACGCGAAGACGATTGTAGTGGATGAGGAAGTGTCGGTAGTAGGGACTATGAATATCGATTCACGGAGCTTCCGATTAAATTTTGAAGTGACTGCGATTGTCTATGATGAGAAGGTAGCAAAACAACTGACAGACTTATTTAGTCAAGACACGAAACTTAGTTCTGAGCTAACGAAAGAACGTTATGAAGAGCAATCATTACTGATTAAGTTTAAGCAATCAATTTCTCGGTTATTGTCACCAGTACTGTAAAGGGGTAAAGAATATACTATACTAGTTTACATAATAACAAGATTATATAAAAAAAGAAGCAGCCTTGTGCTGCTTCTTTTTGTATCAGTAATTCATTTACATAAAGACTAAGTTTAGTTTACCGTCTTTTAGCTCCAAAGAAGCATCAAACTTTTTCCCATCGGCTGAAGTGAAGCCTTTAATGACATTCGTTTGCCCTTTAGTACAGAGTAATTTTACTTGGGGCACCGTTAGTTTCTTTTTCAAGAAGAGCCCTGGGAACGTTTGCTTACAACCATTTTTATAGTTACTACAGCCATAGAATTTTGGATGTTCAATAATGTTTCCTTTACCGCATCGTGGACAGGGGGCTACTTCAGTTCGTGTATAGGAACCTTTGCCCGATGAGGGACGTGGAGGTAGCACGATATCGATCGTCTGTTTTTCGAGCTGAACAGGTACATCTTCAATCAGTTTTTGGATAAACTTCGATACGCTACCTAAAAAGTGCTGGCCTGTACCTTCACCATTTCCTATTTTCTTTAAATACGTTTCCCACTTCGCTGTCATAGAAGGACTGGCAAGAAGGCTACCTTCAATGGTCTGGCATAGTACACGTCCTTTATCGGTAATAGAAACAATGTTTTTGGATACAGAAATATAGCCGTGCTTTTTAATCGTCTCGATAATCCCACTTCGTGTAGCTTCGGTTCCAAGACCTTCTATTTCTTTTAAGATATTCGTCTCACTTTGATCTTCCACCAATTTCCCACATGTTTTCATCATCGCAATCAGCTGGCCTTCAGTGTAAGGTTTGGGTGGCTGAGTTGCACCTTCTTTTATGCTGATTTCACTTTGTACGGCCTCTTCGGGCTCAAGTGGAGGTAAGGCGGGTTCTTCGGAATCCTTTGTTCTCTTTGGTGCAACGAAAAGCTCTTTCCAACCTTTATCACGTTCAGTCTTACCTGTCGTAAAGAACGGCAATCCGTTGACGTCAGTAGTGACCTTTGTTTCGGTATACAAATAATCACGGTGGAACATAGCTAGCGTCGTTCGAATGACTTCTTCATACAGATTACGTTCGAGAGGTGACAACTTTGTCAGTGCTGCGGTTGTAGGTAGTTTTTTCGTTGGAATGATTGCGTAGTGCTCTTGAACTTTTGAGCTGTCTACATAGCGTTTTTTCGGTGTACGTGATGCCACCTCAAATGGCTGGTCAATCAACTTCTGATAGTCTTCTATTGCCGCTTCCAAATATGTGAATTCGCTCGGTGTAATATGCCTTGTATCTGTTCTTGGATACGAGACGAGCTTTTTTTCATATAGAGTTTGCATCGTTTTTAATACAGTCGCAGGACTCGCTTTCCACCGTCTATTGGCAGTCGCCTGTAAGGTAGAAAGGGAGTGCAATTGTGGCGGTGGTGTTCGTTTATCTGTGTTCGTTAACTCGGTAATGACGCCAGGAGTCCGCTTGGTGATATTACGACTGTTTAAGGCTTCTGCAATTAATTCACGCTTCGGTTCTTTTAATTTAGCTTTTCCTTTATATATTCCTTCTTCTGCAGTAAATATAGCTTCAGCTTCAAAAAATGGTTCTGACACGAATGTCTCAATCTCACGCTGGCGTTGATAGATTAAATAAACGGTGGGTGATTGAACACGACCGATAGGGAACACTTCCTGAACTCCTTTGGCTTTCAACAGCAATGTATAGAGCCTAGAACCATTCATGCCTACGAGCCAGTCGCTGATTTGCCGTGCTTTTGCTTCTTCATAGAGTTGTAGATCTTGTCGATTATCCCGTAGATTCTCAAAGCCTTTACGTACTTCATCCGATTCTAGCGAGTTAATCCATAGTCGCTCAATCTTCTGATTGCGAGCCCCGGTCATGTAGTAGATGGAGTAAAAGATATTGGATCCTTCACGATCCACGTCACATGCATTAATGACATGATCTGTTGCACGAATGAGCTTCTTAACGACCTGAAATTGCTTATACTTTCCCGGGGCAACTTGAAACTCGTATCGCTCCGGCAAAATAGGCAGGTTGCCAAGCGACCAGCGCTTCCATGCAGGGTTGTATGTATGTGGTTCTTTTAACTCTACTAGATGACCGACGCCCCACGTAATGAAGGCACCTTGTGGAAATGTTTGGCATGGTTGTATTTCTGTATAGCCGTCATGTTTGCGAGTAGTGAATGCATCCGCGTAGGCTTTGGCCTGGGATGGTTTTTCTGCTAGGATGACTGGTTTCATAATAACACCTCTTTCAATGATCAGATGGAAATGTTAGTTCTTATATTATCGCATAAGAAGTGAACAAAGACACTCAGATTTAATTGGAATTCTTAAACTGTAAAGGTTTAGTGTTCACCTTGAAAGTGCTGAAGAGAATGCTGTTTTCAATAGAAAACTTATGTGTAATGTATTGTTAATTAATGATTTAATTAAGAATAGAAATAAGTTTGAGGAAACTGTTGGGAGTAATAAAAAATGTCAGCGTTGAATATCCGGTAGTTTCTATGGAAGTATTAGAATACCGGTAATTAGAAGAGTTATATTAAAATAAAAATGAATTATAGTTGTAAAATTTGAAAAATAAAATATTGACATGGATGCAATCGTCAGTTACAATTTTCGTATTAGTAAGTGAATTCCGCAAATGAAAAAGATGAGGTGAATACATTGAATTCAAAAGCGTTGTCCTTAATTTTGTTAGTAGCAACTGGTTCGATAGGTGTCATATATTATCTTTCAACTAATAGTCTTAGAAGATTGACAGGTTCAAGCTCTAATGAAATAGGAGCAGATTACTTTCCAAGACTATTGGCAATAATTCTTGTTGCTTTAACAGTCTTAAGCATAATACAAACACTTTTAGAAAAAGAAAGTGAGAAGATAGATTTAGGAAACTGGAAAATGGTTGTAGCCACTTTAATTCTTACACCTATATACATTTCTTTATGGGTGTTTGTCGGTTACTTCTATATTATAACATTTGTATTTTTATTCGGTCTGATATATATATATCAAGCAGATAGAAAGTCAAAGAGAATGTTGATTATAAATACTATTACTACATCTTCTGTTCTTGTCATGATATATGTGTTTTTCGGTTTACTTTTAGACGTAACATTTTAGGGAGGGGGGGATATTTTGAGTTTTTTAGACTTTGATTTCACAACTTTGTTAACGCTTTCAAATTTAATAGCAATATTTGTTGGAACTATCGTAGGATTAATTATTGGAGCATTACCAGGGCTAGGTGCAACAATGGCAGTAATTTTTTTACTACCATTTACTTATACAATGGAACCAGTAGCTGCCGTTTTGTTATTGCTAGCAGCTTTCCAAGCAGCTGAATATGGTGGGTCTATATCTGCAATTACATTAGGTATACCGGGAACTCCGGCAGCAGTAGCAACTGCTCAAGATGGTATACCTTTAGCAAGAAATGAATCTCCAGGTAAAGCTTTGGGAATCTCACTAAATGCAAGTGTAATCGGAGGAATTGTAGGCGCGCTGTGTTTAATATTTTTTACAGAACCATTTGCAAATTTTGCGTTAAGACTATCAGATCCGGAATTTTTCTTGTTAGGCTTGATGGGATTGATTGCAGTAGCGTCAATCAGTACGAAAGGTGAAATGACAAAAAGTCTCATCTCGGTTGTTCTTGGATTAATGGTAGGCACAATCGGTATGGACATGTTTACCGGTCAACCTCGTTTTATTATGGGGCAATTGGAACTAATGGAAGGTTTAGGAATTGTCGCTTTGCTAATTGGAATATTTGCGATTCCTGAAATTTTGAGAGTGGTAAAGGACGATTTACACACTCAATTTGCATCTCAAGCGAGTAATCTCTCGACAAAGTTAACAGGGAAAGATATGAAGACGATTGCTAAACCAGCTGGAATAGGTTCAACAATCGGGACAATTTCAGGTTTATTACCGGGATTAGGAACTGTAGCGGCTGCATGGTTCTCATATATTGCCGCTAAAAAGTTATCCAAAAGTCCTGAAACGTTTGGAAAGGGAAACCCGGAAGGTATTGCTGCACCTGAATCGGCAAATAACGCGTCAGTTGGCGGAGCGCTTATCCCTTTATTTGCACTAGGGATTCCAGGTTCAGTAGGAATAGCAGTAGTTATGAGTGCATTTATCGTCCACGGTATCCAACCAGGTCCACGCATCTTTACAAAAGATCCTACATTAACATATGGCATACTATATGGTTTCTTACTAACAACACTTGCATTATACATAATTGGAAGACTTCTTACTCCTTTATTTGCAAGAGTGTTAGTAGTACCAAATTCATTTCTTATGCCGATTGTTTATGTAATTGCTATAATTGGTGGGTTTTCAGCGACTAGCAGATATTTTGATATATGGTTATCGCTAATTCTAGGGCTTATTTCACTTCTTTTTGTTCTATCCCGCTTCTCAATTGCTGCATTTGTTATGGCTTTTGTATTGAGTCCGGTCATTGAAGTTGGATTAAGGCGATCTTTATTAATTTCGGGAGGTAGCTACTCTATTTTCTTTACAAGACCTATTTCATTAATATTATTAATCATCATTATTTTAATGTTAATGACACCGGTGTTTCGAAAGCTTGGTGAACGACGAAAACGAAATAAATTAGACAGTAATTAAAAAGAGCATTAAAAGATTAGAAAACAAAACTACTAAATAATAAGGGGGATACATCATTGAAAAAACTCACAGGAATTATTTTGTCAGCAATATTGGTGTTAATAGTCGCGGGGTGCTCAGGTAAAGCTGAATCCAATTCAAAAGATGCAGGCTCAGGAGAGGGAAGTTTTCCGGAAAAATCAATAACAGTGCTAGTTCCTTATGCTCCAGGATCGTTTCCCGATAATAGTGCGCGTAAACTAACGCAACTAGCTGAAAGTAACTTGCCGAATGGTCAGTCCTTTAATATTGAAAACGTTGAAGGCGGAGGCGGAATTATCGCTATGACTCAATTAATGAATGCTAAGCCAGACGGTTATACGATAGCTTATGGTTCAGTATCTCATGTTAGTGTGCTACCACATATGGGAGATGCATCATTTACTCATGATAGTTTTCAACCGATCATGAAAGATTTCGCACCCATCCCTTTACTGATGGTACGGACTGATGCTCCATATGATAACTTCGATGAATGGAAAGAATATGTAGAAGCTAATCCCGGAAAATTCTCCTATGCAACGACTGGACCAGGTAGTATTTCCAACTTGAACATGGTTGCTGTAGCAAAAGAACTTAATCTTGATGTTAAAAACATCACATATGAAGGTGGTTCACAAGGGATTACAGCGTTATTAGGTAAGAATATCGATGGCGCAGTTGTTATGCCAAGCGATGCATTAGAACATATTGAGGCTGGAACGTTAAAACCTATATTTGAATTTGGCCCAGATACAGAATATGAAGATGCGAAATCGCTCGGAGACTTAGATCTGCCAGAAGGTGTACAGGCCTTCAGTATGTTGTTTGCGCCGAAGGAAATTCCAGAAACAGAGCTAGAAGTATTACATGATGCTTTTAAGAAAGCACACGAAAGTGATGAATACAAAGAATACACAGAAAATATAAATGCGAAACAGTTTTATTTAAATCCTGAAGACTCGCAAAAAAATGTTACAGAAACGCATGAGTTAGTTGGTAAACTCTTAAAGGAACTCGGGGTCATTGAATAAATAGACCGAAATATAGTTGTAACTATTTAAGTAGATGTTGGGAGGAATTTAATTCTTACCGGCATCTACTTAAATTTTATGTCGTTGTAACTTAAATGAAACGCATTATTGTACTCAATTTGGATCAGATAAGGAGGAGTCCAGTCATGGCGAAATATATGAAGTTCGAAGAAGACGCACGAAAACTTATGTTACAAGGAGTTGAAAAAGTAGCGAATGTAGTAAAAGTAACACTTGGCCCCAAAGGTAGAAATGTCGTTCTACAACAAGAAGTAGGCCCACCTTTAATCGTAAATGATGGAGCAACCATTACTAAGGAGCTGAAATTCGAAAATCCTTTTGAAAATATAGGTGCACAGTTACTGATCCAAGTGGCGTCACAAACGAATGTCGTCGCGGGTGATGGAACAACGACATCTACTGTATTGGCTGAGGCAATGATCAAAGAAGGATTGAAAAATATTATTGCAGGGGCCAATCCTGTATATGTCCGAAGGGGAATTGAAAAAGCATTGACTGTTGCGACTACAGAGTTACAAAAGCTATCAAAAGAAGTGGGGGGTAAGGACTCGATAGCCCAGATTGCCACGGTATCTTCGGGTGACAGTAAGATTGGCGATATTATTGCCAAAGCGATGGAACATGTGGGTAAGGACGGAGTTATTACTCTCGAAAAGTCAAGAGGATTTACTATTGATCTTAAAGTGACGGATGGAACACAGTTAAATCAAGGTTATAGTTCTGCACGTATGGTAACTGACGAGAGAAAAATGGAAGCAGTTTTAAAAGATCCATATATCCTAATTACTGACTACAGTATTAACAAGATACAAGACGTATTACCAGTGATTGAATTTACTATTGAAAAAAACAGGCCGCTTTTAATTATTGCTGAAAACATTTCAGAAGAAGCTATTGGAAGTATTATCTTTAATAGAATTAAAGGAATTTTCGACGTTACAACAATTAAAGCTCCAGGCTTTGGCCAGAGACAAAAAGCTATGTTAGAAGATTTAGCTATCTTAACTGGAGGTCAGGTTATTACGAAAGATTTAGGGCTAGATATACAATCAATGACTATGGAGGATCTAGGCTATGCAGAGAAAGTCGTAGTTTCAAAGAGTAATACAATAATTATTGGCAGTGGCGGCAAACAAAGTGACATTGAATCACATGTGAATTCTATTTATGAACTACACAATAACTCATCTATGAATCCTGAAGATCAAAAGTTCTTAAGAGAACGTTTAGGCAAATTGGCTAACGGCATTGCAACTATTCAAGTCGGGGCATATACAGACGCAGCACTACAGGATCAAATGCTTCGTATTCGTGATGCATTAAGTTCTACTCACGCTGCCGTAGAAGAAGGAATTGTACCTGGCGGTGGCGTCGCATATTTAAATATTTACAAAAAAGTAATTAAGCTCTTAGACACAACAACTGAAGATGAGCACGTCGGAGTGAAGCTTTTTTTACGAGCGCTAGAAGAACCAGTCCGCCAAATCGCTTTAAATGCAGGTTATCTAAATTCGTCAGTACTTGTAGAACGTTTGAAAACGGAAAGTGATGGGGTTGGATTTGATGCACTTAGTGGCGAATGGGTAGATATGTGGGAACAAGGAATTGTTGATCCTACTAAGGTGACACGTACTGCACTTCAAAATGCTGCATCTGTTGCAGCGATGTTTATTACAACGGAGGCTAGTATTGTAATTAAGCCGGGTGATGAGGATATGTACTCTGATGACATGAGTGATATGGTTCATCATCATCATTAAAATCTATATATTTCTTAAAGACTAATCGAAAATTAACTAATTTGCTATCTTATCAGACTATTTAGGTTTTTGTATTGACTAAACAATAGAATAAGTTTACAATTTAATTAACACAAAAGATATTTATTTCCGTATAGGGAATTGTTATGAAAGCGTAACCATTAAATGAAGAAGAATTTTGCAAACGGTTTATTATAATCAATTCCAATATAGAAAGGGAGATCAACATGATTAAAGTTGAAAATGAAGTCAAGTTAACAATTGCCGAGGATGAAACAAATCCATTTTTACTTGAACACTTCGAATCCGTTGGGAAAGAGTACACTGCGACAACTGAAAGCTTAGAAGTAATTGGAGAGATTCCGAAAGACTTAAATGGGATTTACGTTCGTAACGGACATAACCAAGTACATGCGCCGATGGGTATTTATCATCCCTTCGATGGAGATGGCATGATTCACGCAGTACATTTTGAAGATGGAAAAGCTACTTATCGTAACCGCTTCGTTCGTACCACTGGATTTTTAGCGGAGGAAGCTGCTCAGAAGTCACTTTGGTCTGGTATTTTAGAACCCCATTTAACTACACGTCAAGGTTGGGGAAGCATGGGGACAATGAAAGATAATGCGGGTACAGACGTTATTGCGCATGGCGGTAAATTATTAGCGTCGATGTCACAGTGTAGTGAAATCAATCGTATGGATCCAGTCACGTTAGAAATGCTTGAACCAGATGCATGGAATAACACGGTTGCACCACAAGGTATTTGTTCACACTTTAAAGTAGATAACGATACTGGAGAATTAATGTTCTTTAACTTCAGCGAAACATATCCCTATATGAATTATGGCGTTGTAGGACCTGATAGTGAATTGAAGCATTATGTTCCAATCGATTTACCAGGTATACGTTGGCCGCATGATCTTGGAGTCACAAAAAATTATTCGATTCTTCATGACTTACCATTTATATTTGATCCGAAGTTATTGGAAAAAGGAGAACGTAAAGTAACATTCTTCGATGATATGCCTGCTAGATTTGGTATTATCCCACGTCATGGAACAAACGAAGACATTAAATGGTTTGAAGCAAAATCTTGTTTCATTTTACATTTATCGAACTGTTACGAAGATGGCGATAACGTTATAATGGAAGGTTGCGTAACATTTAATCCAGGAAAACCTGAAGTAGGTAAACAGGGCAACAATGCAACGGATAAAATTAAACAAGCTATGAATAAGACAGCCACAGAATACAGAATGTATCGTTGGACATTCAATTTAAAGACAGGGAAAACGAAAGAAGAGTTCCTAGACGAGGAAGCAACGGAATTCCCTGTGGTTAGTAATGATTATGTCGGTAAAAAGTATCGTTATAGTTATAATTCAACGTTGAACTCAGATATAAATAAACCTTGGTATCTAACTGGGCTTATAAAATATGACTTACAAGAGGGTACAAGTCAAAAGTATGAATATGGTGAAGATCGTTTAGGAAGTGAACCACATATCGCACGACGTACAAATGCAGTGGAAGAAGACGATGGCTACTTAATCACACTAGTAACAGATTTGAAGAAAAATCAATCTGAATGTCTAATTCTTAATGCAAGCGATTTAACACAAGGACCAGTAGCGAGAATTATTTTACCGCACAGAATTCCAACTGGTGCACATGGAGCTTGGGTCGAAGAGGCGCGAATTAAAGGGGAATTAGTTATATAAAAACAGCAACCCTCACTTTTTTATAAAAGTGGGGGTCAACTATAAATTAGCATGATGAAATTAGTTTTAATAGAGAAGGGGTAAGAAGATGCCTGAATATGCGGAAAATCTAGTTTTAATTCCTGGTTTAAATAACACAAAACAAACGTGGGATGGGGTATTGGAGGCACTACCAAAGTCAATTAATGCTTTCCCGGTAGACGTCCCTGCCATCCCTAACATAGATGAAATAGCTAAAGAATTGTTGCAAGACTTACCAGAAAGATTTCACTTAATCGGTCATTCATTTGGCGGTTTTGTGGCTTTATCCATTCTTGCCAACGCTCCAGAAAGAGTATCAGCACTTTCGTTAGTGGGGACCAATGCACAAGCAGATAGTGAAGCGGGAAAAGAGCTTAGAAAAAAAGCGATTGCAAGAGTGGAAGCCGGTGAATATGAAGAAATGGTAAATGCTTCAGCCCATCGTACATTCCACCCCGATAATTTAGATAATACTAAACTACAAGAAATCCGTGAACAAATGCTAAAAGATTATGGTCCGGAGCGCTATATTGCACATGCAAAAGCAATAATGGAAAAACCAGATCGAAGTTCTTTGCTGGCTAATACAGATATTCCATACTTATTCATAGCAAGTAAGGATGATGTAGTCGTTCCGTTAGAAAGTACAAAAGCCATGTTGAAGGATGCTCCTAACGCGGAGTTTAAAACAATTGAAGGAACAGGACACTTAGCACCACTTGAACAACCAGAAGCCCTTGCAGAATTGCTGTTACCTTGGTTAGAGAAATAGACAGTGTATATTTTATAAAGAAATATGAGGATTAGCGCGTAATAATATGTCAGTAATTTAATTAGTTATATGATTTCATTGGAGACTAATTCCATGATTTGCTTATTGCAAACTATCCAACCCATATAAAAGAGATGAGTCATTCATTGTTAAAATACTAAATCATCATAGTAGGAAATGATGACTCTAACCAAGAAAGTTTTACATCGCTTGTTTGTACGTAGTAAGAAAGTAAATGAATATAATTATTTAGGAGTTGTCTATAATGGAAAAACTAATTATTACCGTTGCACCTACAGGAACTGGCACGACAAGAGAAGACACACCGTATCTTCCCCTTACACCAAAAGAAATCGCAGATGAGGTACATCTAGCTTATGAAGCAGGCGCGGCAATTGCGCACATGCATGTCCGTGATGAAGAAGGTAAACCCTCGATGGACAAGGAAATCTATCGCGACTTAGTAGAACGTGTGAAAGAAAAATGTGGTAATGAACTTATTATTAGTTTAACTTCTGCAGGTAAGCATGGAATTTCAGATGAAGAGCGTTTAGAGTTTTGTGATCTCTCACCTGATTTTGGTTCATTAGATGCAGGTTCACTTAACTTGAAGAATTTCGTGTTTATGAACTCTCCTCAATTTTTAGAAAAGCTTGCTAAAAAGATGCAAGAAAATAATGTGAAGCCAGAAATTGAAGTATTTCACCCTGGAATGATTCCTAATGCTCAAAAATTAATTGATGCAGGTTTAATTACGGGTTCATTACATTACTCAATCGTATTAGGCGCTGATGGTGGAATGCCTGCAACACCTAAAAGTTTACTTTACTTTTTAGATTCACTACCTGAAGGTGCAAGTTGGGGAGTGGTTGCTTTTAAAAATCAATTAGCTATGAATACGCTAGCAATAAGCCTTGGAGGGCATGTCCGTGTAGGTATGGAAGATTATGCTTATATTAGACCGGGCGTATTAGCGAAGACAAATGCTGAGTTTGTTGAACAAATCAAAAAAATTGCTCATGAATTTGGACGAGAAATTGCTACACCTGCAGAGGCAAGAGAAATGTTACTGGGAAGCAATAACTAAAGAGACATTCGAATAGAGTAAGAATTCATAATAGGAGTGACACAATGTATATAAATGGAAAATGGTTGAGAACAGAGTCTGAATTAGAAATAAAAAATCCTGCAACAGGTGAAGTGGTTGATACTGTTTACTTAGTAGGTGAAGAAGAAACTAAACAGGCTATTGACGCAGCCACAGATGCTTTTCCTTTATGGTCAGGACTGACGTCAGAAGATCGTAGCAAGCATATCCATAACGTTGTTGCAAAGTTGGAAGAAAAGAAAGAACATCTTGCTCAAGTAATTACGAAAGAAATGGGTAAATCCATTCACAATGCGAGATATGAAGTGGGCAGTACAATATCATTCTTCAAATGGTATGCAGAAGAAGCTCGTCGTGTCTACGGCGAAGTCATGCCTATATCTGCAAAAAATAAACGTGCTCATGTTATTAAACAACCGGTGGGTGTAGTTGCAGCCATTACTCCTTGGAACTTCCCTTTATCTATGGGTGCAAGAAAGCTGGGTCCAGCGCTAGCAGTTGGTTGTACAGTAGTATTAAAACCATCTTCCGAGGCACCGCTATCATCACTTGAGTTATTTAAAATATTTGATGAGGCAGGATTACCAAAAGGTGTCGTTAACTTAGTGATTGGAAAGTCGGAAGAAATTGCTAAAGTAATTATGGAAAGTAAAGATGTGCGGAAATTAACATTCACAGGATCAACTAATGTCGGAAAACAACTAATCCGTCAATCGGCTGATACTGTGAAACAAGTATCCATGGAATTAGGTGGCCATGCACCCTTCATAGTTTTTGACGATGCAGATCTTGACTTAGCCGTTCAAGGTGTCATGGGAAGTAAGTTTGCTTCTAGCGGTCAACAATGTGTATGTACAAACCGTGTATATGTTCAAGAGGGAGTATATGAAGAGTTCTCAGAGAAATTCAAAACCGCTGTCAGTAATATGAAAGTCGGCAACGGATTAGATGAGGCAAATCAAATGGGCTCACTTGTTAATGAAAAGGCAGTACATAGTGTACATAGTCAAGTAGTTGACGCAGTGGAAAAAGGAGCAAAAGTACTTGTTGGCGGTAAAAGACTCGAAGAAGATGAATATTCAAATGGATATTTTTATGCACCCACAGTTTTAGGAAATGTAACTGAGGATATGGATATTACTAAAATAGAAACATTTGGGCCTGTAGCTCCATTAATTTCATTTACTTCAGAAGCAGAAGCTATTCAAAAAGCAAATGATATTGAATATGGCTTAGCATCTTATTTTTATACAAATGACTTGTCACGTACACACCGTGTTTCCGAGAAACTAGAGTATGGCATGGTCGGAGTGAATGATCCAGCACCATTCTCCATGCAAGCGCCATTTGGTGGGATAAAGGAAAGTGGACTAGGACGCGAAAGTGGTAAGTATGGATTAGAAGATTATTTAACAACCAAAGCCGTATCTGTCATGTTTAATACAGAAGAGCAGTAATTACTTATTGGAAGGTTGGATTTATCAATGTTTGATGTTCATTCGCATTTTATTCCGGAAAAGGTCCTTCAATGGGTAGAGCTAAATCAAGACAAAGTGAATGCGCGTTGGGTTAGCAAGGGAGAAAATCAACCTGACTTGATGATTATTAATGATAAGTGGGCATTTACTTTATCAGAAGCCTTTATTAATGAAGATTTACATCGTTCTGAGCAAATAAAGGCTGGTATTCAACATACACTCGTGTCACCATTGCCACAACTGTTCTTATATGACTTTCCACCAGAAATCACAGCAGAACTATCATCTCTATATAACAGAGAAATTATGCATTTAGTAGAACGAAATAAAGATGTATATTCTGGATTGGCAACTATTCCACTTAATGATCCCGAACTTGCTGCAAAAGAATTAAAATGTGCAATGGAAGCGGGTTTAAAGGGAGCAATCATCGGTACAGGAGTATCGGAATTACTATTAACTGATAGCTCGTTTTTGCCGGTATGGGAAGAAGCGGATCGTTTAGGTGCTATTCTCTTTATTCATCCATTGCTCAGTGAAGATCGTCGTCTTGAAAAAAGAAGGATGTCTACGCTAAGTGGTGTACTTTGGGAAACGACAGTCTGTAGTACGGATATTTTACTAAGTGGTTACTTAGACAGATTTAGAAATGTGAAAATTATTTTAGCGCATGGCGGTGGCTTCTTGCCTTACCAGATAGGACGTTTGAACAGAGGGTATGAACAATGGGATGACGTTTCTCAGGTTTTGAAAGCACCACCAATTGATTATCTAAAACGATTTTGGTTTGATTCAGTTTTATGGAATAAGGAAGCACATGATTATCTACTATCTATCGTGGGTGTAGATCGGGTATTACCGGGATCTGACTTTCCTTTTGAAATTAGTGAGTTTCCGCCAAATCACTCAGATCAAACAGCATGGAAAAAACTGTTTTTGTAAGATTCTAAGTGAATGAATATTCTTGTTGTCATAAAAACCACAGAGTGCTAGACGAAAATGAGGATTTAATGTGTTATTACTATTAAATCCTCATTTTAATTACTTCTTATTTAATTCAATACAGCCTGTCTATCTTATAATCATGTTTATATATTGGTGTAAATAAGAAATAATTCAACATAATTAGTATTTTGTTAATCCTTCTTATACCTGTCATGGATAAAAATTGTTATTGAATAGTGGTTCAGAATAGTGAGGATATATGATACACTAACTACTAATAAAATATTAAAGTTGGAGGATACAAACTTGAAAATTTTGGAAAGCGAGAGCAAGCCAAGTCAAGTACCTGCGCTAGATTCTTCAATAAAGATACTTGAATTATTGGCAACACAGGGTTATCAGCACGCAAAGTTAACTGAGATATCAGAAGCGACTGGTATCAACGTCAGTACATGTTTAAGAATTTTGAGAACACTTGAAAAAAAGAGTTACGTTGTGTTTTCCAGTAATTCAAAAGAATATTCATTAGGTACACCGTTAATCGCATTAGGTAACCGCGCTCGAGAAGTTAATGATTATATAGAAGTAGCTAGTGGATATTTGAAAGAATTAGCTAAAACAGGCTCAACTTTTGTTTTAGTAAAAAGAGTTCGTAAATCACATCTTATGTATGTAGCAAAAGAAGAGCCTGATCTGAAAGTACGGCTAACCGTTTCAGCGGGTGATTCATTCCCGATTACGGCTGGTGCACTCGGTAAATGTTTTTACTCATATTTAGACGAAGAAGATGCTAAAAACGTTTTAAATGATGTCATGTTGAATGAGCACTTAAAGAAGTACACGGAGAAATCGGTTATTACAAAGCAAGAATTGAATGCGCAAAAATCAAAAATCCTCGAAGAAGGTATAGCTGAAAGCCATGAAGAGTATTCATTAGGTATATCAGCATATGCATGTCCAATATTTGATAGCAAAGGAAATATCATATTGGGATTGGGCACATATATTCCCACTTCATTAATTAATCAAATTGGGATAGATGATATTAAAGAAACAATGAAGTCATCTGCAGAAGAAATTACAAAAGCGATCAATACTCTAGTTTAATATAGAATCTATAAGTTATAGTATAAATGAGAACAGTAAAATACACCCTCGAGTTTAACATTAAGTTAGATTCGAGGGTGTATTTTGATGGAAATTTAATAGGTTAGTTCATTAGTATTTGACGTTTCGTCTATTGTGCTCAAATGTTCTTTAAACCACGTAATCGCTTCATTACTGTACACCTCAAATTTTTCCAAGTAAGGCGTAAAATGATGTCCGTCAATTATCTTTAGTCTTTTAGGCTCTTTTGCATCTTCAAAAGCGTTAACTGCTAAATCAGTCGGTGTAATCGTATCATCACCTGCAACTAGCAGCAAAAGTGGTGTAGGTGAAATCAAAGAAATAAAATTACCAGGATTATATGAACGCGACAGTTCGATCGAACGAATTGTCACTTCATTTTTCCAATTAGGTGAAAGTGCACCACTTGATAAATACCAATCAACAGAATCTTTGTCTGTATATATACCTTCATCTTCCTCAAATTCAGGGACGATCTTACGGTATGTCGGCTCTCCGCCTTGCATACGTGCTTTCCGATCCTCATAAAAACTATTTAATAATGCTGGTACATCATTAGGTAAGACTCTTCTTGCAGAAGATTGAGAACCACTTATAGTAGGTACCTGAGAGACAATACAACGCACTCGTTTATCCATAGCTCCTACCATTAATACGTGTCCGCCACTATAACTAGACCCCCATATACCGATTCTGGTACTATCGACTTCCTCTAATGAACTCATAAAAGTAATAGCGTGTTGGTAATCAAGGACTTGTTCATACGGGTTAATTTCTTGTCGCGGATATCCATCACTATCCCCAAAGTTCCGGTGATCATATAAAAGAACCGCAAATCCATTACTTGCAAACTTTTCAGCGAACTGATCTACGTACATTTCTTTTAATGATCCATAGCCGTGCGTCATTATAATACCCGGAAGACTTACGTCAATATTTTGTGGTGAGTAAAACCAGCCTCTTAATGTAATTCCTTCCGCATTAAACTCTACAAATTTTTTATTAAATGAATGAACGTGCTGACTCAAATTAATTCCCCCAATACCTAATAAAATAAAGTTATCGTTAATTATACTTATACACTATATTTCCGTGTCTGTAAACTGTTTTCATATATAAACCATAATAATCAAAAATATTATATCTCCATAAGACTATTCGAAGTGTATTAAATTTACTATAGAGATGGTGTAAGTAATCGTGTAGAAAAACAAAATACGCATTTAAGAAATCATGCTTATTGTAACCTTTCCTAATCCCATACAAATAACTATTTAGAACCTACAGTAAGGAGCGGATTTATTTATGAAATTGTATAATATTGTGCCATTTGTGATGTCGGTATTGCTTGTTGCTGGGGTGGCGGTACCTGAAGCGGTGGGTGCGAAAGAGGAAGTGACGTCAGATGAAAAAGCATTTATTAAAGTAGAAGGAACTATAGACGAGATGGAGAAAAGTGATGCGTTAACTCTCTATACAATTAAAGGGGGAGACGATTCTCCTGTTTTGGCTATTACCGAAGAAACAATAATTTTCGATAGTTCCGGTAAAAAGACAGAATTAAAAATAGGAGACACAGTGTTTGCCTATACCCATGCAGATAAACCGATGATTCTAATTTACCCACCTCAGTACACTCCAGATGTCGTTATTGTTGAAGAACATGAGACAACCACAGCAGTAGTTGGAATATTTAATGATGAACTGGTGGATCGGTATTTGAAACTGCAGTTGAAGGTGGATGACAGTACAGACATTTCCAGTGCGTCCGGTAATAAAGTGAAGGCTGGGGACTTAGAAGATAAAAACTTATTAGTGTTCTATAGAGAAACCACTCGAAGTATTCCGGCCCAGACAACGCCAGAGAAAATAGTGGTGCTAGACGTAAATACAGTAGATGAAGATGCCACTGTAGAACAGATTATAGAAGATGATCATTATATGGTTGATGGTGTGAAAATGGTACCGCTTCGTTTGCTTGCTGAGAAGCTTGGATATGTCGTCGATTCGACGGGCATTGGTGCGATTGTATCAAAAGGCGCTCCAACCTACACGATTACTCGAGGACAGAAGGAATATGGATACAATAAATCATTGATGAAGTTTGAAGTGACACCCGAGCTACTCGAACCGAGGAAGACCTATGTACCAGTAGAGCTAATTGAAGAAATGATGAAGTAATCGAATCATATAAAAATAAGGCAGGAGTCAGCGGACTTCTGCCTTTTCTGCTATTTACATCAAGGTTTCTTTTTCTTTTCCATCGGATAGAGGTTTGTAAAGTAATCATTCGTAATATCCCGTACTTGTCCGCTTAAGAAAAGTACCGCAATCACGTTAGGAATTACTACGATTGCGAGTAATAGATCAAGGAACTTCCAGACGAACTGCAATCCACCAAGTGCTCCAATTATAATAGCTACGATATATGCGACACGTATGACGATAGAGAAATTAGGTCCGAATAAGAACTCTGCTTGTTTCTCTCCGTAATAAATGATGACTACAATCGTTGTAATAACGAACAAGAATAATACAATGGATATAATAATCCCGCCAAGAGAAGCTCCAAATACCGTACTATACGCTTCTGTCACCATGTTTGCCGCATTGTCTGCGTCAATGACTTCCCACACGCCTGTTGTCAGTATGACGAGCGCAGTTATGGTACAAACAATCAATGTATCCACAACGACTTCAAAAACGCCCCAGAAACCTTGTTTGGCGGGGTGACTATTCACCGCGGCTGCGTGGGCAATCGGTGCGGTACCGATTCCAGCTTCGTTAGAATATAATCCACGGGCGAGTCCCCAACGAATGGCCGCAGCTACACCGGCACCTGCGAATCCGCCTGCTGCTGAAATTGGCTGGAATGCATGTGTGAAAATCAAACCAAATGCTGCAGGTACTGCATCGACATGAAAACCGATAATTAGGAGGGCAGTTAAAATATAGATGACGACCATTGACGGAATTAGACGTTCCGTTACGCGCCCGATTGCTTTAATTCCACCAAACGAAATGAGTCCAACGAATAAGGCAACGAATAGGCCCGTTATAATTGGAGATAAACCGAAAGAACCTTCAAGGGTTGTAGCGATCGAGTTAGATTGCACCATAGTGCTCGCCATAACTTCTAACATGAGGGCAAATGCAAAGATATACGCAATCTTTTTCCAGCCGAGTCCTTTTTTTATGTAATACATCGGACCGCCGACATAATCACCGGCAGCGTTTTTTTCACGATACTTGATGCCGAGCACGACTTCAGAATATTTCGTGCCAATTCCAATTAGTGCGACCACCCACATCCAGAAGATCGCGCCAGGTCCACCGAGTGCAATGGCTACAGGTACTCCAACAATATTTGCTGCTCCCATTGTGGAAGCAAGTGCTGAGGTTGTTGCTTGGAAAGGGGTTAGCGTACCATCCCCAGATCCTTTCGACATGATTTTTCCAAAGGTTTGACGAAAAATGTGAGGCATATAACGGAATTGGAAGAACTTCAAACGGATTGTCAGGAACAGTCCGCCTCCTATTAGTAAAATGATGATGGGGAATCCCCATAAAAAATCCGAGGAAGCTTCTACCCATTTCGTAAACACATTCATTAGCACCGACTCCTTTTGTAGTTTGAGATTACTCAACCAACTAGTTAATTTTGTTTCGGTTTACGAATTAGTTGTCTACTATACTAGTAAATGAATGGGAGGCGTGTCAAATAAAAATAGAAATGTATAGCTTTTTGGTACTTGAGTCATTGTTAATAAATATATATCGGATAACATATTTGGCAAAAAGATTTGTAAATATACTTTCTGCAATCAATGGATAGAATACATAGAATTATTTGAAATTGTTTGACAAGCTGCCCAACACAATGTAGTATTACGTTTAATAGTACATTGCAGACTAGGAATGGAACCAGTAAAAATGTTAAGCGTCTTTATAGAGAGCTGGTGGTTGGTGAAAATCAGCAAGCGCACATTTTGAACTCATCCATGAGTCACTCCCTGAAAGTCCTACAGTAAGGGATGTCGGTTTCCTCCGTTAACGGGATAGACAGTGATAGCTGTCGATAAGTGGATTGGCCAAGTATGGCGAATCAATTAGAGTGGTACCGCGAGTTGAACCTCGTCTCTATATTTCAATATAGAGACGAGGTTTTTTGTATTTATTTTTATAAAAAGGAGTGCAAAGAGATGAGCAGAAAAATTTGGGTTTTTGATACGACTTTACGTGACGGAGAACAGGTACCTGGTGCTAAATTGAATCTTTATGAAAAAGTAGAGATTGCACAGCAATTAAAGAAGCTTGGCGTCGATATAATCGAAGCTGGTTTTCCTGCTTCATCCCAAGGTGATTTTGAAGCGGTCAAGGCTGTCGCGCAGAGAGTAGGCAATACAAATGACATGATGATCACAGCTTTGGCACGCGCAGTGCAGGCAGATATTGACTCAGTATATAACGCAGTAAAGTACGCGGAAAATCCGATGATTCATATGGTGCTAGGTACTTCTGATATTCACGTAGAGAAAAAGTTCAATAAATCAAAGGACCAGATCCTTCAAATAGGTGTAGATGCCGTGAAATATGCAAAGACATTAATGCCTGAAGTACAGTATTCAACGGAAGATGCTTCACGCTCGGAGTTCGAATATTTATGGCATACAATCGAAGCCGTTATGAAGGCGGGTGCGACCATGATTAATGTGCCCGACACGGTAGGTTTTGCAGAGCCTGAGGAATTCGGCGCGATGATTTATAAATTAAATGACCGCATGAAGAACCTGAACCCAGACGTCTTATTAAGTGTTCACTGTCATAATGATTTAGGAATGGCGACTGCAAACACATTAGCAGCAGTCAAGAATGGTGCGGATAAAGTAGAATGTACAATTAATGGCATCGGGGAACGAGCAGGCAATGCAGCGCTTGAAGAAGTGGTCATGGCATTGAAAACAAGAAGCTCCATTTACAATGTGAATACACAAATCAATACAAAAGAAATTATGAATACATCTCGTCTTGTATCTAGCTTCATGGGATTGGATGTGCAAGTGAACAAGGCGATTACGGGAGATAATGCTTTTGCTCATTCGTCTGGTATACACCAAGACGGCTTATTGAAATCCCGTGATGCATATGAAATCGTTCATCCCGAAGACGTTGGACTGGATGATATGGAATTGATTTTGACAGCGCGGTCAGGTCGCCATGCGGTGAAAAACGCACTTGAAAAGCTTGGTTTTACGTATATGCAGCCTGAAGAATTTGAAGGGGTATTTGAAGGATTCTTAAAGCTGGCAGACCTTAAAAAAGAAGTATATGATCACGATTTGTATGTAATAGTTGAGAATTATTATGAAAAACATGATAAAGAAAATGTTACGAATTACAGTGATCATTTCTTTGAATTTGAAGATCTGCAAGTTGTCAGCAATTCTAATTTCCCATCCGCTAGCGTCAAGATTCGAAAAGGCGAAGAAATTTTCAAATCAAGTGCAGTTGGAACGGGGCCAATCGATGCGCTGTATTCAGCAATTGCTGAAATCACGAAGATTCAAGTGAAATTAATTGGCTATGATATTAGCAGTGTTTCTCGGGGCAAAGATGCGTTAGGAAAAGTGAAAATTACTATCGCGCATGAAGGGGAAAATTATATCGCGAAGGCCGCAGACACAGATATTTTAAAAGCAAGTGCACTGGCCTATATGAATGCGATTAATAGCGTAATCGTATCTGGTCTCAAAGATGCAACTGTGGAACACGCAGTTGCCAATGGGTAACGGATCTCAATGAGTGTAATACAGGACGATAATCAATATATACTTGTGATCTCTTCCAGCCGTGTAGAATGGCTGGGAGTTTTTTTGTTGCAGATCAGTTGCATAACTCGTTATTTTGCTCTGGGGTTAACTCACGATAAGTGCGGTAACGTATGCTTTACCAATGTATGTTCTAACCGGAGGGACTTCCCAAGCTATAAACAGTTTTCATTATGGGATCTATGTATAACAAATGTTTAAAAAAAGAAAAGGGATTTATAGAAAATACAGACCCCTTAATATAAAAACTACGTCTGAATTTCAGAAAGTATTTACAAGAAAGTTGGAAAACCAATTTCACAAGGAATTTGTGTGCTCTACTACATAGAAACCTTGCAAGTATACATCGGAAGAGCGATTGTTGAATTTATGGAGGATAAGTTATAAATGTTGGAGTCACCAAAAAATATGATGGACTACCATTTGAACAATATTATATCGTCACAAATGGTAGTGTTTTAATTATTATCAGAAACGTTTCTTGTTTCCGTTACTCCTCACTCAGACAATGTTCTCGGATTAGTCTGGATGCTTTGGATTGGCTGATTTGTAGATCAGCGGCCACCCCTCTTGAAGAGCGAAACTTCTGGTACGACCTTCTGACCATCGTTCCTGTCACATTATCCAAAGCGCTTTCCAAAGAATTTGAATAGAGCAATTCTGGAACTTCCTTCACTTTGTCCAAAATTACTTCGGGTAGATCTTCCAATCCAATGACCGCTTCACTCGTAATGACTAAACGTTCCATCAGATTTTCCAACTGACGTACATTGCCCGGCCATGAATAATGATAAAGAACCGTTAGGCAGTCTTCGGAGATTATTTTAGTGAAATTGTACTTATCATTAAACTTACTTAGGAAGCTGTAAACTAAAGGAATAATATCTTCTTTGCGTTCGGCTAATGTCGGTAAATGGATATCGATAACATTGAGTCGATAAAATAAATCCTCACGAAATGTTTTATTATCCACCATTTTTAGTAAGTCTTGGTTCGTGGCAGCGATAATACGGACGTTCACTGTCTTACTAACATTACTGCCGATCGGGATAAACTTCTTATCCTGAATGACTTGAAGTACTTTAGCTTGCAAAGGTAATGCCAACTCCCCGATTTCATCCAAGAATATAGTCCCATTATCCGCCGCTTCAAACATTCCAATTTTCCCTTCCTTTTTAGCACCTGTAAAAGAACCGGCGATATAACCAAAAAGTGCTGATTCTAACAAGTCTTCGGGGATAGCTGCACAATTAACATTTAGGAAAGGTTCATTTCTTCTCGCACTCAATTTGTGCAAATGATAGGCGATGACACCTTTACCAGTTCCGGATTGACCGTGCACCAACACAGTGGAGTCTGTTGGTGCAACCTTTTCACAGAAGCGTAAGATTTTACGCATCTTTTCATTATTCATAATCACCGTATCTGCGAAGTCTTTGTCTACTTCGTTGGATGAGGGTTGTTCTTCAGTTTTTGTTAGTCGTGTGAAATCTTTTATTTCAGTTGCCGTAATCACAATATATTCGATCTCATTATGGTTATTTAGTATAGGGAAAGCCCTAGTCAACAATTCAGCTCCGATATTTGTTTGCTGTCTCATCGACACCGGCATTTTCTTTTCTAATACACGTGGAACGACGGAGGGCGTCCAGTATCCTTCATTAAAAAAGTCATCATTATATCTTCCTACGACATCAGACTTTTTTACTCCGTAATGTTTTTCGCAATTACGATTGACATATACAATTTTGGTTTCTCCATCCAATACATAAATTTCATCTGATGAATAATCCAGTATTTTAAGTAGTGACTCCAAAGATAAATCCATTTTTTCTTGTTTGTTTTCATGAGTCATGCATGATCACCTTCCTACAATTGGTCTGAGTCAATTTTGGGAATATTTTAATATATTTGAATCAAACTTGACTCAATTCTAGCAGGTATTTTATAAAAATACGATAAGAATCTAACTTTCATGCAAGTTTCAAAGATTGGCACGATACTTGCAATAGTATTTACTAACGCGGCAATAGTGAGGGAGTGCCCTAATCGCCCCGTAACTATATTCGTATATATAAAATAACAACAAGGAGGCACAACATGATTAGAACAGCTGAAGTTAGCGACGTAACAATTATTGGGGGTGGACCAGTCGGCCTATTTACAGCATTTTACGCGGGGCTTCGACAAATGTCTGTAAAAGTTATTGAAAGTTTGCCACAACTGGGTGGCCAACTATCGGCACTGTATCCTGAAAAGTATATTTATGATATCGCTGGTTTTCCTAAAGTAAGAGCACAGGAGCTGGTAGATAATCTGATTGAACAAATGAATCAATTTCCGACTACTGTCTGCTTGGATGAAGCGGTAATGCAAGTTGAAAAAGAAGATGATGGCGTTTTCAAACTGACAACAAATAGTGGAGTACATTATTCAAGAACAATTATTGTCACTGCAGGTAACGGAGCTTTCCAAGCAAGGAAGATGGAGATCGAGAGCGAAGAGAAGTTCCAGGGACAGAATATTCATTATTTCGTTCAGAATATGAATCAGTTCCAGGATAAAAAAGTGGCTTTATTCGGCGGGGGAGATTCCGCAGTGGATTGGGCATTGATGCTGGAACCGATTGCTGATAAAGCATCCATCATTCACCGCAGAGATAAGTTCCGTGCACATGAACATAGCGTGGAATTATTAAAACAATCCAAAGTAGATCGATTGACACCTTATGTTCCGGTCGAATTGTTAGGTGATGAAAGAATTGAGAAAGTAATTCTAAAGCATTCTAAAACAGAAGAGTTTTTAGAGCTTGAAGTCGATGATGTACTAGTCAATTACGGTTTCGTTTCATCATTAGGGCCTATCAAGGACTGGAATCTTGAAATAGAGAAAAACTCCATCGTGGTCAATTCAAAAATGGAAACGAATATCGAAGGGCTCTACGCAGTAGGGGATATTTGCACATATGAAGGAAAAGTAAAGTTAATTGCATCTGGTTTTGGTGAAGCACCTGTCGCAGTGAGCAGCGCAAAAGTATATATCGATCCGACAGCAAAAACTCAGCCGCTGCATAGTACCAGCATCATGGGAGAATCGGAAGAAGCTCCAAAGAAATTGACTGCCGGAGTCAACTGAATATTTTAGATAGGAGGCTAGGAAATGGCACAATATACAATGGTGGAGCGAAGCACGTGCATCGCTTGCGGGGCGTGTAACCCGGTTGCCCCTGAATTGTTTGACTATACTGCCGACGGATTTGCTTTTGCATTATTGGATGACAATGAAGGCATTACCGAAGTGCCAGAAGATTTGATCGAGGATTTGGAAGACGCATTCGAAGGTTGCCCGACAAATTCCATCAAAATGGCAGACGTACCATTCTCTTGCCAGAGAATTGAAGCTAGTTAATTGATTAATGAACTATAAAATATAACTCTAAGGAGAATGAGAAATGGCTTATAATAAAGTACAGAACGCAACGGAAAGAACATTCGAAAAAACGATGCCTTACAATCTATTTACGGATCCAGAGGTATTGAAAAAAGAAAAAGAAATGATTTTCGCGAAGAGTTGGCAATTAGTCGGCCATGTAAGCCAAGTTGAAAAAAAAGGCGCGTTTTTTACTGCTGAGATTGGCGATGACCCACTTATTATTATCCGGGGAACAGATGAAGTTCTTCGCGCGTTTTATAATGTTTGTCCTCACAGAGCGACGAAATTGGAGAAAAGTGATTCGGGCAAAAAGAAAATTCTACAGTGCTCGTATCATGGCTGGACATTCAAAACGGATGGGGCTTTAAACAAAGCGCCGAACTTTCGGAGCGAAGAAGATGCTGCTTGCGTTCAGGATGCATGCTTGCGTTCCGTTAGAATGGAAGTAATCGAATCCTTAATTTTTGTTAACTTGGATGACAATGCAAAACCATTGGCTGAATCCTATGGTGATTTCTTCGATCGTCTAGGGAAATTTGAATTCTTGAAGAATCTGCAATTTACTCACAAGAAATCCCGTCATATTAAAGCAAATTGGAAAGCATTTATTGAAAACTATCTTGAATGTGATCATTGTCACGTAGCGCATCCAAGTTTTATTGACACATTAGACATGGATGATTATCAGATCATTACGTGTGAGAACTATTCAATACAAGGTTCTATGGTGAAGCCTGATAAGCAGTATGGAGAAGTAAATTTAGAAGAAGCAGAAATGCAAGGTGGGTCATTCTTCTGGCTATGGCCGAACTTGATGCTTACAATTTATCCGGGACCTGCGAATATGGCAACTATTCAGTTAGTCCCAATCGATGAAGAAAATACTGAAATCGTTTATACGTACTACTTTAGCGAAGACAGCTTGGAAAAACTGACCCAGGAAGAGAAAGACCTGATGACGTTTGCGGAGCAAGTTCGCTTTGAAGATATCGAATTGGTTGAATTAGAGCAACTCGGCTTCAAATCACGTGCATTCGAGAAAGGCCGTTACTCACAATCTGAACAAGCAATCGTACAATTCCATGAAATGGTTCTGGAGGCGCTCAATGAATAAACTACTTGATAGAACAACTAATAAACAATTAATGATCAACGGGGAATATGTAGAAACACCAAGCTATGCTCCACTATATTCTCCATACTCAAATGAAAAAATTGCTGAAATTGCTATGGCGGATCAAGCACTGACGGAACAAGCAATTGAAGCTGCACATAATGCAAGAAAAGTTATTGGAAACATGCCTGCATTTCAACGTGCCGAAATATTGGAAAACGTCGCGAGAATACTAGCTGAGAGAACGGAAGAAGCAGCGACGGTCATTTCAAGCGAATCTGCAAAGCCTATTATGTTTGCAAGAGCCGAGGTTTTAAGAACGATCGAGACATATAAATTCGCTGCAGAAGAAGCAAAACGCATCCATGGAGAAACGATTCCATTTGATGCTGCTTCTGGCGGTGTGGGACGAATAGGATATACACTGCGTGAACCGATCGGTGTAATCGCTGCCATTACGCCATTTAACTTCCCAATGAATTTAGTGGCGCATAAAGTTGGGCCCGCAATTGCTGCGGGAAACCCAATAGTCTTGAAACCGGCATCTCAAACGCCTCTATCTGCCTTATTCATCGCAGAAGTATTTAAAGATGCAGGTCTTCCGCCGGGTGTACTAAATGTTATAATGGGACCAGGGGGTGTCATCGGTGACGTTCTTGTCATGGATGAGCGAGTTAAAATGGTCACGTTTACCGGAAGTCCAAGTGTCGGAATCGGAATCAGCAATAAATCCGGATTGAAGAAGACCACATTGGAATTGGGATCTAACTCTGCGTTGATTATAGATAAGGGCATTGATGTTGACTCTATTATCGATCGCTGTATTATGGGTGCCTTCTCGAATCAAGGTCAAGTGTGTATTTCAACACAACGAATCTACGTCCATGAAGGACTTTACGAAGAATTCACGAGTAAATTTGCAGCTGCTGCTAAACAGTTAAAGTTAGGCGATCCTCTTGCGGAAGATACGTATATCTCATCATTGATTTCAAAGGTAGAATTGGAACGCACACTTAGCTGGATTGAAGAAGCAAAGAAGAGTGATGCAGAGATTCTTGCAGGTGGCATTGCACAAAACGGTGTCTTGGAACCTACAATCATTGCAAATGTAGATCATGCGCTAAAAGTATCTTGTCAGGAAGTGTTTGCACCAATTGTCGTGGTGAATAAAGTAGATTCCGTGCAAACGGCTGTTGAGTTAGTCAACGACTCTCGTTTCGGTTTACAAGCAGGAATCTATACAAATAATGTACAACATGCTCTATATGTTTCGAAAAATTTGGAAGTGGGCGGCGTAATCATTAATGACGTACCTACTTACCGTGTAGACCAAATGCCATACGGCGGCGTGAAAGAAAGCGGTACAGGACGTGAAGGCCTAAAATATGCAATTGAAGAAATGACAGAAATGAAGCTCGTTGTTTGGAATCAAGGATGAAAGTGGTGAATGCTGGAATGAAGACTTATAAGATTGCTGTAATTGCCGGAGACGGTATCGGTCCTGAAGTCATTGATGAAGGGATCAAAGTACTGAAAAAGGTTGCTGAGCTCGACGGTGGTTTCATATTTGATTTTACCTACTTCCCTTGGGGCTGTGAATATTACACCCATGAAGGGCGCATGATGGCTGAAGATGGAATTGAACAACTAAAGGGGTTCGACGCAATCTATTTAGGGGCTGTCGGCTTCCCGGGTGTTCCGGACCATATCTCATTATGGGATCTTCTGTTGATAATCCGTAAAAGTTTCGATCAATATGTCAATATCCGTCCAGTGACTTTGCTGGACGGTGCCCATTGTCCTCTGCAAAATGTCGATCGTAATGATATTGATATGCTGTTTATCCGTGAAAACACGGAAGGTGAATATTCAGGAGCCGGAGATTGGCTGTTTAAAGGCCAGGAGCATGAAGTAGTCCTGCAAAATGGTGTATTCTCCCGCAAAGGTACAGAAAGAATCATTCGCTATGCTTTCGAGACTGCTAAAAAACAAGGCCGCAGCCTGACAAGTATCAGTAAAGCAAATGCATTAAACTATTCAATGGTCTTCTGGGATCAAGTATTCGATGAAGTAAGTGCAGACTACCCGGAAGTAAAAACAGCTTCTTATTTAGTAGATGCCGCCGCCATGCTGATGATCACAGATCCAAAACGTTTTGAAGTAGTGGTTACTTCGAATTTATTCGGCGATATTTTAACTGATGTTGGCGCGTCAATCGCAGGTGGAATTGGTCTAGCTGCGGGAGCAAACATTAATCCGGAGGGTACATTCCCTTCAATGTTCGAACCTGTACATGGCTCGGCGCCCGATATTGCAGGAAAAGGAATTGGTAATCCTTTAGCCGCTATCTGGTCTGCGAGTCAGATGCTTGATCATTTCGGTTACGAAAAATACGGCAAAATGGTAGTGGATTCCATTGAGCGGTTATTGGTCGAGGATGAAGTGCTAACACCCGATATGCAAGGAAGCGCTTCTACTTTAGAAGTAGGAGACCGGATTGTAGACATCATAGGAAACTTGCAGTCAGTAAAAGCTTAATATCGATTTAATCGGTGTTATGCAAATAACACCGATTAAAATTTAACAAATGCCTGCTCGTTTGGCTGTGTTGGGGTTTTCGACACATCGACACAAGTAGGTCTTTGAAATGGGAGCGGTAATATGAGAGATAAAAAAACTGTGTTTTATTCTTCATTGGCTGTTAGCTTAGTTTTAATAAGTATCGGTATTTTTGCGCCGAAGCAGCTAGAGAACTTCTCCAATTCCTCACTTAGTTTTATCTATAATAATCTAGGTTGGTTCATTTTGGGAAGCGTTTTCATTTTCTTCGTTTTTTGTATTTATATCGGGATGTCCAAATTCGGTCATATTCGGTTGGGAGATGATGACGATCGGCCGGAATATAAGACGGCCACTTGGATTGGTATGCTATTTAGTGCTTCTATAGGAATCAGCCTTGTCTTCTGGGGAGTTGCAGAACCAGTTTCCTACTACATCGATCCTCCCTTTGGAACCGGTTATTCGGAAGAAGCTGCAAAAACAGCAATGCAATTCGTTTTCCTGCATTGGGGTGTTTCGGCATGGGCCTGTTATGCAGTGATCGGCGTATCATTAGCATTTTTCCAGTTCCGGAAAAAGCTGCCTGCCTCTTTAAGTTCCGTCTTTTACCCGTTGGTCGGCGATAAAATCCGAGGAACTTTCGGTAAAACCATCGACGTCATTGTCATTCTATCCATCGTCATTGGGATTGCGACTTCGCTCGGCTTCGGAACATTGCAAGTCAATAGCGGCATGAATTACCTCTGGGATGTGCCGATTGGCATTTCCACACAAGCGATCATCATCATAGCCGTTAGTATGATTTATGTGGTATCAACTGTTTCCGGTCTTCAAGGGGCGATGAAGCATCTATCAAACTTGAATATGTTACTGGCGTTCGTTTTATTGGGGTTGGTGCTTATCTTTGGTCCGACACAGATGATTATGAAAATATTCTTCCAAGGAATAGGTGATTATGCCCAGAACTTCATCAGCATGTCTTTCCGTACGGAGCCATATGGAGACGGTTCGTGGATTTCCAGTTGGACGTTGTTCTATTTTGGCTGGTGGATTGCATGGGCTCCGTTGGTCGGCAGCTTTGTAGCCAGGATTTCGAAAGGCAGAACGATAAAGGAATTCATGTTCGGTGCGATTTTCATCCCAGTATTGGGATCTTTCACTTGGTTTTCGGTCATGGGCGGCTCGGCGATTGCGTTCATCCAGAATGCGGGCGAGACTGCAATTGCAACTGCGGTGGAATCCGACATTACATCGGCACTGTTTATATTTTTTGAATACTTTCCGATGAGTGTATTTTTGAGTATTTTAGCCATGGTGCTAGTCATTGTTTTCTTTATCACTTCCGCAAACTCAGCGGTATTTGTACTTGGAATGATTAGTGAAAATGGCAATCCGAATCCATCACATCTGACAAAGATCGTATGGGGAGTGATCATCGCAGCTATCTCTGTCGTGTTGATCATGACAGGCGGCTTAGCTGGACTACAATCGGCTCTCGTTGCCACAGCAATTCCAATCGCAGTCTTGATGCTTTTCATGTGCTACTCAACATTTATCGGGTTAAAAGAAGAGGCTGCAATCATTTCTGGGGGAGAAGCGAAGGAGAAGGTGGAACTATCTAAAACGAAAAAGCCGGAAAGGCTGGAAAAGCTGGAAAAGCTGAAAAAGCCGGAAGAGATGAAGAAAGAACCGGTTATCTTAGCAGAAGTGGAAGAGACGCGGGAAGAGAAAACGTTAGTCACGAACAAGTGATTTCTCTAAAAAAGCCGTAGGTGAGTCATAGCAATTGTAAGCGTTAACACTCATTGGTAAAGTAAAAGATTAAATGAAAAGGGTTGTTCCGAGAGTTCATAATAAGGAACAGCCCTATTTCTGTCGCTTAGGAATTAGGGATAGTTATCGGACGCAACAGCCGTTATTACTGCATTGTGGCTTGCCTTCAACATTTTATCATTGATGGCTTGGTTTATGAAATGGATGTGTTGGGGTGTAAAAGATGGAATCTATGTTTACGAAGGGACACCTTATGACAAACTGGAAGAACTGAGGGTGGAGATTACAATTGAGCAGGGAGGGAGATCCCGTCAAAGTCGTTGGAAAAGAAAGTATAATTTAATTTTAGGAAATGAAAAGGCAGTATCCACTGGGGACGCTGCCTTTCCTCATGCGTAAATATGAAATACATATTCCTGACCGTTCTTTACTGGATCTTGCGCAAACTTGTAACCGTGAGCAATTGCTTCTTCTGGTACATTGCGGAAAGAGCCGGGACAATCGGTGATGACTTGTAGCATGTCACCTTTATTCATACCTTCAAGTGTTTCCAATGTGTAAATAACAGGATAAGGGCAGGACTCACCTCGAAGGTCAAGTGTGAAGTCCGCCTCTACTTTAGTTTGCATGTATATTCATTCCTCTCTTGATTGCTAATTTACAATGGTAACGTTTTTCTCCGTAAACCGTTAACGCATAAAGTCCACCAAGCATGAGGAGCGTGACAGAAATTGCACCAATCGGTCCAATAGTATCTAGTAAATTAATTTTTGAACCGCCCTTGACCAGTACATCATAGACACCAAGATGGTCCCATGCATAGGCAAGGAACGTAGCGCCGATAATATTACCTGCAAATACCGGTAAAAATAGCAATTGACCTTCCATCAATCGATACATCATACCCGTTTCGCAACCTGACGCCATCACGATACCGAGCCCAAATAACGTTCCACCGATAAATGTACTAAGCGTTGCAATTTGTGTGATGGGTGTTAAATCATAGATCCAAATGACAACGACCGTCAAAATAGAACTGACGGCCATCCCGGCAATGATTGCTTTTGCCATCACGCTGCGTCCAATGAGAAATAAATCACGGAATGCAGAAGTGAAACAGATTTGTCCACGCTCAATTAGAATACCGAACGCCAGACCGAACAGCGCACCTAAGCCAAGCAGTGTTTGTCCTGACGTAAAGAAGTATATAATGAGCCCGATGTAAAATATGGCGATCACTGTGCCAATGTACGGTTGGATTATACGTTTTTTTACTTGCGTCGGCTTCGCATTCCCTCGGATCAATGAAGGTTTGCCTTTCCACCAGCGGGTCTTTGTCAGTTTGGCACCAAAGAAGGTACCAATGCCTGTCGCCACAATAAAAATCCAAGAGTGAAAAGAAAATTGTGGAACACCTGTAAAAAATGCAGCCAAGTTACAGCCCAGCGCCAAACGCGCACCGAACCCTGCGATGACTCCGCCAATTAATCCCTGTACATAGCGCCGCTTTTGCTGCGGCAGACGGATTTTGAAGCTATTGCTAAGCAACACCATAATGAGTGCGCCTGCGAACATTCCCCAGACAATCCAGCCGTCTGGACGGTTCCACGTAGCTCCTTGTAGATGCACCATATCAAAGTACTGCCAGCCCGAGATATCGACTCCGAAGAGCATCAGCAGGTCGCCTCCGAGTCTTGTGAACTCACCAGTTACTGCCCAGACGGTAGAGGTTAGTCCGAAATACAAAGCACTGAGAATACCAGCTAGTAATAAGACAAGATAGGGGTTCCAATAGTGTTGAAAAACAGGTTGAATGATTCTTTTCATATGTAGTTGCCCCTTATAAAAGTTCTTTTTCTAGTGTATTCCTAATTGTACAGAAATCAAGTAAGCAAATGCGTAAATTAATATTTTTCATATTATAAATTTAATTGCCGAAGGGATATGTATCTATTGGTAGTATGAGATAATTAGGTGCGGATTAATGCGATTAGTAAATTGAAAAAATTAGTGTAACAGTATTATTTTAATTTATATATTTAGAGACTGGTCTATGAATTTTTTTATAATAAATACAATTATAAATTATTATATCGCTACGAAGTAAAATAATTAATATAACGTATTTTATACGGCGGTGAATTTAGTGTGATTAATAAAAATGTTAAGTTTATATAATTGAGATTATGTTTAAATATCCTTGTCCATTTATTATTTTTTCCACTAAGTTACAACTTTACATAGTTTATTTTAAAGGGAATATTCAGAAATTAGTATTGACTAAATGAAAATGATGCATTAATGTATTGTTAAGTATAACGAATATAAGAAATGCCGTTTCGGAAATGTTATATTCCTTTGAAATAATAATAGAGAAAAGGGAGGATTTATCTATGTACAATCCAGAAATTGAAAGCGCATCCATCTCACAGAAGCGGGAAATGCAACTTGAGGGATTAAAAAAGACAGTAAAGAATGTATACGAAAATGTCGAATTCTATAAACAAAAATTTGATGAACTACAAGTTAAGCCTGAAGATATTCAATCATTAGAGGATATTAAGAAGTTGCCTTTCACAAAGAAAAAGGATTTCCGTGATCAGTACCCGTACGGGCTATTCGCTATACCTGTTGATGATGTCGCAAGGATTCATGGCTCATCCGGAACAAGCGGAAAACCAACTATTGTCGGCTACTCAGAGCAAGATCTTAAAAACTGGGGGGTTCTAGTGGCACGTGCTATCGTCGCGGCTGGCGGAAAGAAATCCGATGTATTCCATAATGCTTACGGTTATGGCTTGTTTACAGGAGGGCTTGGTCTTCATCAAGGGGCAGATGAATTAGGTGTAGCTACTATACCGATTTCTGGAGGAAACACTGAACGTCAAATTACGGTCATCAATGACCTTAAGCCACGCGGAATTTGCGGCACCCCATCTTACGTCTTGAGTATTATTGAGAAAATGGAAGACTTAGGTATGGATCCTCGTGATACAAACTTGGATTATGGAATCTTTGGAGCTGAAGCTTGGTCTGAAGAAGTACGCCAAAAGTTAGAACGAAAACTAGGTATCAAAGCTGTAGATATTTATGGTTTAAGTGAAATTATGGGGCCAGGTGTTGCGTCTGAATGTCATGAAGCGCAAGATGGACTGCATATTGCAGACGATCATTTCTTCGTTGAAGTCATTAACCCCGATACCCTTGAACCCGTTGCTGAAGGTGAACTTGGTGAATTAGTATTTACTAGCTTACAAAAGGAAGCGCTTCCAGTTATCCGTTATCGCACTGGAGATATTGCATCAATTACTCATGAGAAATGTAAGTGTGGAAGAACAACGACGCGTATGTCTCGCGTTAAAGGCAGAACAGACGACATGATCATCGTACGTGGAGTAAATGTTTTCCCATCTGAGATTGAACGGGAACTACTTCAAGTAGAAGGATTGTCACCTGTTTATCAGATTCAATTAATTCGTAAAGGAGTTATGGATGCTATTGAATTACATATCGAGATCGAGGTTTCTCTATATGAAGAAGTTGGGTGTGACTTACTTCATGAATCCATCATGAATATGAAGCGGAAGATCCAGCACAAATTGAAGAATTCGTGTTTAATCTCAGTAGATGTTGTATGCAATGAACCAAAAGCGCTTCCAAGATCTGAAGGGAAGGCAACTCGTGTTATAGATAAGCGTGATTGTTCGCCTGTAAGTGTATGACAATAACAACTTGATAAGGGCGTGAAGTGAGTGCAAGATTTTTTACAGTTCACATTAACGGGAATTACGATTGGAAGTATTTATGCAATTGTCGCCCTTGGCTTCGTAACTATTTATAGTGTGACAAAAGTAATTAACTTAGCTCAAGGAGAATTCGTCATGCTTGGCGGATTGACTATGTTTTCACTTGTATCGGTGGGTGTACCATATTGGCTTTCCTTTATTGCTACGATTCTCTTTGTAACACTCATCGGTTGGCTAATGGAATTCCTCTTGATACGAAGAGCTAAAGGTGCTGATGCAATCAGCTTAATCATTTTAACGATTGGAACATCGATCTTTATCCGGGGAATCAGTAGCATGGTATGGGGGAAAGACCAGCATACAGTTGCACCTTTCACTGAGAATACTCCTGTAACTATTGGAGGCGCTTCCATTACACCTCAATCAATTTGGGTTGTCTTGATTATGCTGTTGGTTGTCGGTCTTATGTACATGTTTATCGATAAAACAATGCTTGGAAAAGCATTCCAAGCATCTTCTGTTAATCCGATGGCTGCAAGATTAATGGGAATAAGTCCAAAAAGAATGTCTTCTTTCTCCTTTGTGTTGAGTGCTGCGCTTGGAGCCATCGCAGGCCTTGCGATCGCGCCAATTATCTTCCCGGCATATGATATGGGCGCTATGTTGGGTATTAAAGGTTTCTCAGCAGCCATTCTAGGAGGACTAGGTAGTGCCCCTGGAGCTGTTATAGGTGGTTTGCTAATTGGACTATTCGAATCCATGGGAGCTGGCTATATTAGTTCAGGAATGAAAGAAGTTATTACTTTTTCAGTATTCTTACTTATACTGATCATAAGACCCAATGGTATTTTGGGTGAGAAAACTATCGGAAAGGGAGGTTTGTAATGAAATTACAAGGCGTTCAACAGACGAAGTGGTGGGGCGTAGTTGTATTCATTGCCGCCATCCTTATATTCCCATTGGTAGTCACTCAATCGTTTTTCATTACACAGGCCACTTTTGCAGGTATATACGCGATTATAGCTATTGGTTTAGGTCTATTAATGGGCTATGCGGGGCAAATATCCTTAGGGCAAGCGGCATTTTATGGAGTGGGAGCATATACTACATCTATTTTGACAGCTACGTGGGGATGGAGTCCTTGGGTTAGCTTGCCTATAGCTTTATTTGTTCCAGCTCTTCTAGCTTTCTTCATGGGATATACGATGTCTCGATTAAGTGGATATTACTTAGCTATGGCAACATTGGCTCTCGGTATTATCGTTCATGGTCTGCTGGTTGAAGGTAAGGGAATTACAATGGGAGCATCAGGGTTTTATGGTATCCCACAGCTGTCATTGTTCGGCATGACAATCAACCAAGGAGTTCCATATTACTTTCTCGTATGGTTTTTCGTTTTACTAGTTTTAATACTATCACTAAACATTGTTCATTCTCGGGTTGGACGTGCCCTGCGTTCTATACATGATAGTGAAATTGCTTCTAGCTCAATGGGAGTGAATACAGGCAGGTATAAAATGCAGGTATTTATCTTAAGTGCTGCATTTGCTGGACTTGCCGGTTGGTTGTTTGCCCATATGAGCTATAGTATATCTCCTTCAGCATTCACATTTGATGCATCCATTCTTTTCTTGGCAATGGTCGTCCTAGGCGGAAGTGGAAGTGTATGGGGTGCTTTGATAGGAGCTTTATTAATACGTATGATCGGCATTACTGTTCATACACTTGGTGAGCGATTCACTTTCATCACTAGTGATTCGGAACACGTGATTTATGGATTAATCTTGATATTAGTTGTTATCTTCATGCCAAAAGGTCTATTCCCAACAGTAGTAGACTTGTTAAAAAGTGCAGCTATCAAGAGAGGGGAAAAGAAATCGTCTGTATCCGTCGCACCGATAAAACCAAGTGTTTCAGAATGAGGAGATGAGGACATTGTTGCAAGTAGAGTCAATTACTAAAAGATTTGGTGGAGTTGTAGCAAATAGCGAAGTCAGCTTCTCTGTCGATGAAGGACAAATCGTTGGGTTGATAGGCCCCAATGGAGCAGGGAAAAGCACAATGTTCAACATGATATCTTCTATATTTCCACCGACTGAAGGTAGTATTGTATTTTGCGGGAAGAAGATTGATCTACTTCCTTCATATAAAGTTGCTCCTTTAGGTATTTCACGAACGTTTCAAAATTTACAAGTGTTTAAAAATATGACAGTGATCGAAAATGTCATGGTAGGCCAGCATATGAAAACGAAGCAAAACCTTTCAGGAGTTGCCTCTATGTTACTTGGCATAACTAGAAAAGAGCGCAAGGTGTATGAAGAAGCAATGGACATTTTACGTTTCTTCAATCTAGAAACACTTTACGATCAGAAAGCATCTAGTTTGTCATTAGGAAAATTGCGACTACTGGAATTTGCTCGTGCCTATGCTACAGAACCTAAACTTCTTCTATTGGATGAGATTGCAGCAGGATTAAATCACAGTGAGACATCTGAAATGAGCCAGTTAATTAAAAGAGTTAGAGAAACTGGAGTAACCATTCTAGTCGTTGAGCATGACATGGATCTAGTCATGAGCATTTGCGATAAACTTGTTGTTTTGGATCAAGGCATGAAGATTGCAGAGGGAACTCCAAAAGAAATTCAAGCGAATGAAGCTGTAATTTCGGCTTACTTAGGCGCAGAAATCGAGGAGGAAGTCGTATGAGTGAACAAAACCTACTGAATATACTCGACTGTTCTGTCAGCTACGGGCCGATTCAAGCATTAAATCGCGCATCATTGTCTGTTAATCAAGGTGAAATTGTTGCTTTGTTAGGAGCAAATGGAGCGGGTAAGACAACTCTTTTACAAACCGTTTCTGGATTGCTTCGACCGACAAGTGGGCAAATTATTTATCAAGGTACTGATATTACAGGAATGGAAGCTGAAAAAATTGTAGGAAAACATTTAATTCATGTACCTGAACATCGTCAAATTTTTTCTACAATGACTGTTTTGGATAATTTATATTTAGGCGCTTACCACCACCGTAAAACCACTAACAAGCAGGCAGTAGAAGAAAACATCAAAAAGGTTTTCGAACTGTTTCCGATACTAAGAGATCGAAAAGATCAAATGGGTGGAACGATGTCTGGCGGTCAGCAACAAATGCTTGCAATTGCGCGGGGAATGATGGCGGAGCCCGATCTGTTGTTACTAGATGAACCTACATTAGGACTCGCCCCTCTCGTAGCGAAAGATGTATTGGAGCTCGTTGGTGATTTACGTAAGCAGTTTGGGACAACAATTTTATTAATAGAACAAAATTTACATGCATCCCTTAGGATAGCTGATAGAGGGTATGTCATTTCTCATGGTGAAATCATTAAAAGTGGTAGTTCAAGGGAATTACTGAATGATCCAGAAGTGAAAGAAGCTTACTTAGGGCACACAGTACATTGATGATGGAGGATGAGAAGATGTTCAGAAAATTACCTATGTTAATCCTAGCAGTTATGATGTCAATAGTGCTAGCTGCGTGTAGTGACGCAGACGCGAAGACTGAAAGTGGAGAACTGACAGAGTATAAAATTGGTGCAATTTATTCTAAAACAGGTCCTAATAGTCCATTGGGTGAACCTGAGTGGAATGCAGCGAAACTATTAGAAGAAAAAATTAATGCAGAAGGTGGAATTGATGGTATTCCATTAAAAATAATTTTAGCTGATGACGAATCTAGTCAGGAAAAAGCAACACAAGAAGCTAATCGATTAGTGAATGATGAAAATGTATTAGCGCTACTTGGTTCATCAGGAAGTGGTGAAAGCCTTGCAATGAAAGGAATCGCCATGCAACAAAAAGTTGCGATGATTTCTGCTGCAGCAAGTACGCATATCGTCGAACCTGTTGAAGATGCAGAATGGGTGTTTAAAACACCGCAATCGGATAGACAAGCAGTTGAACGTATTTATATGTATTTAAACGAACAAGGAATTAATAAAATCGGCACGATCAGTGATTCCAATGCATTTGGTTCGAGTGGCTTAGAGCAATTGGAAGCTTTGGCAGATGAATATGACATTAAAATTGTAGCGAAGGAAAGCTATAATACACAAGATCCTGATATGAGTACACAAGTAACAAAAATTAATAGTGCAAAAGCAGAAGCGATTGTCGTCTGGGGAACGAATCCCGGACCTGCTGTAATCGCAAAAAATGCTCATGATCTAGGGGTTAAATTACCTGTATTTGGAAGTCATGGCATTGCAAATCAAAACTTTATCTCTTTGGCGGGTGAAGCTGCAGAAGGCGTAGTAATTCCGACTGGAAAACTACTATTCCCAAATCAGATTCCTGAAGATGATATACAGTACGATGTAGTATCAAAATTTTACAATGAGTATACGGAGAAATATGACAGTGAGCCGACTAACTTTGGTTCTTACGGTTATGACAATGTGATGTTGGCAGTAGAGGCATTAAAGAACGGAGCTACTGATCGTCAAGCCATCCGTGATTATTTAGAAGCGAACATTAAAGACTGGGTCGGTACGACAGGTGTTTATAATTACACAGCTGATGATCATAATGGGCTTGGACCAGAGAGCTTTGTAATGGCGACTGTTAAGGACGGGAAATGGACGTATATTGAATGAGATAGAAAAGCACTGCGCCGTAGCAGTGCTTTTTATATGAAAATTTCTTTAAGAGTAGTTTATCTATCAAGTAATGCATGGCAAGAGCACAAGATTATCCGATTTTAAAATAGAAATAAATTATTCTGAATATATTCTTGACAACGCTTACACATTGATTTAAGATACTAAGTATAACAAAAAATAAGAGATACGTTAATTATCCGTTATACTTTGAAGAAATTAATTTCCTACTGAAAGAGAGGAGAATACGGCATATGAGTACTGAACAGAAAGTTTATGATTTAACGATAATCGGTGGCGGCCCTGTGGGATTGTTTACTTCCTTTTATGCAGGTATGCGCCAAATGTCGGTAAACTTAATTGAAAGCCTTCCGCAACTTGGTGGTCAATTAACGGCTTTATATCCTGAAAAGTATATATACGATATTGCAGGATTCCCTAAGATCACGGGACAAAATCTTATTGATAATCTGGTTGAGCAAATGTCTCAGTTCGAACCGAATATCACCCTTGAACAAGAGGTACGTGAAGTGATTAAGCAAGAGGATGGGAACTTCAAAATCAAAACGAATAAAGAAACTCATTACTCTAAGGCAATTATCATTACAGCTGGAAATGGCGCGTTTCAACCTAGAAAGCTTGATGTGGAAAATGCAGAACGATATGAAGATAAAAACTTACACTACTTCATTAAAGATCTACAATACTTTGCGGGAAAGAATGTACAAATTTTTGGTGGCGGGGACTCTGCTGTAGACTGGTCTCTGATGCTTGAACCAATTGCGAATAAAGTAACACTCGTTCACCGCCGTGATAAGTTCCGAGCACATGAAGCTAGCGTAGAAAACTTAATGAATTCTAAAGTAGAAATTAAAACACCGTATACACCATCATTGTTTATTGGTGAAGATAGAATCGAGAAAATCGTTCTAAGTAAGATGAAATCAGAAGAGGTAGAAGAAGTAACAATTGACGAAGTGATAGTTAACTATGGTTTCGTGTCTTCTCTCGGTCCTATTAAGGATTGGGAATTAGAAATAGAAAAGAATAGTATTGTCGTCAACTCTAAAATGGAAACGAACATTGAAGGTATTTACGCTGTAGGCGACATTTGCACGTATCCAGGAAAAGTTAAACTTATAGCTAGTGGATTTGGAGAAGCGCCAACAGCTGTTAGTAACGCAAAGGTCTACATTGATCCAACAGCTAAAGTTCAAGCCACTCATAGTACGACATTGATGGAGAAAAAGGAAAAGCAAGAACAGAAAAAAGTCCCGGTCAACTCGTGAACACTTGACTAAATTAGAATAAAGGAGGACACCTTTTATGGCTACACATACTATTGTTGATCAATCGACTTGCATAGCATGCGGTGCATGCGGAGCAAGCGCACCTGATATTTTTGATTACAATGATGAAGGCTTTGCATTTGTGCACCTAGATAACAATGAAGGTTCAGCGGAAGTCGATGAAGATTTACTAGATGATCTAGATGATGCTCTCGAGGGCTGCCCAACCGACTCTATCAAAGTTTCGGAACATCCTATTGTTTTAGAAGAAGTTTAGTATTTTTTTGAAATGAAGTATAACAAAATTTAACTAATTTCTATAAACCTGTTATACCAATCCTTTGTCAAGAAATACTACAAGGTATTAACTGTTCACAATCTAAAGGAGGAATTAGATAAATGGTAACGATGACGACTATGACCACAGATGAAAAAATGGAGTATTTCATGAAACGCATAGAGAGTGGCGATAAGATCCAAGCAGACGATTGGATGCCAGAAGAGTATCGCCAAACATTAATTAAACTTATCTCTATGCACGGGATCAGTGAAATTATGGGGGCACTTCCTGAGAAAGAATGGGTACCTAAAGCACCTTCGCTATACCGAAAACTTGGAATCATGGCGAAAGTACAAGATGAAATGGGCCATGGACAATTATTGTTACGCGTAGCAGAAGATTTGATGAAGCCATATGGTAAAACTCGCGGAGATATCATGCAAGATCTATTTAATGAGGATTTGAAATTTCATAATGTGTTTCATATGGAAACAAAAACTTGGGCAGATGCAGGATTGATCGGTTGGTTAGTAGATGGGGCTGCGATCATTACACAAACGAATATGTTAGACGCATCTTACGGGCCATATGCTAAGGCACTACAACGTATTTGCGCAGAAGAGGTATTCCATGCGCAGCACGGAGAATCGATTATCATGGCACTTGCAGAAGGAACAGAAGAACAGCGAGCAATGGTGCAAGATGCACTTAACCGCTGGTGGCCAGCACTTCTTATGTTCTTTGGACCTCCAAGTAAAGCTACGACAGGTGCATCGAAGCAAGAAGCAACTATCAAATATCGTATTCGGAAGAACACGAATGAAGAATTACGTCAAAGTTTCCTAGATAAATACATTCCGAGAATTCTATCACTAAGTTTAACAATTCCGGACGATACATTGTATTTTGATCAAGAGAAAGAACATTGGGTATACCAGCAACCTGACTGGACAGAATTTAAAAAGATTATTAAAAATAATGGACCAAAATCACAAGCGCGTCTTAATCTTCGCCGTTCATCATACGAGAACAATGCGTGGGTACGTGAAGCGTTAAGTGCAGTTGTTGAATAAAGGAGCGATGGAGAATATGTCAGAGAAAACATTTTATCAAGAGTTTGAAGTATTCAGTAAGCGTACCCATGCCGCATCATTCCAACATCAATTTGATTTACTAGCGCCAAATGAAGACATGGCACTTATGATGGCACAAGAAAATTTTATGCGTCGAGAGCCTGTCGTTGATATATGGGTCGTAAATAAAAAGAATATCCGCAGTATGGATGAAGAAGAACGCCTATCCTTGAACCGTTTGGATAACAAAGAGTACCGTACTACAAAAGGGTATGGATACTTGCGTAAAAAATGGCGTCAATACGAACAAGAAATGCTTGATGAGAAAGAAATCTTATCTTGGGCAGGAGGTAAAGAAAAATGAGTAACGTAGAAAGAATGATGAGTGCAGAAGAGAAAAAGGCTATAGAAGCGCTTATATTCCAATTAGCGGATGATGATTTTCTGTTTTCATATCGTGGCTCTGAATGGTTAGGGCTGGCTCCACATATAGAAGAAGATGTTGCATCATCCTCCATCACGCAAGATTCGATGGGTCATGCAGCCATGTATTATAAGTTGCTAGAGGACCTGGGGTTAGGGAAAGCAGACGATCTCGCTCACTTACGTCCTGCACAAGAACGAAAGAATAGTGTGTTGACCGAACGTGTCAACGGTGACGGATATTATATGGATACACCACAATACGATTGGGCTTATACAGTAGTTAGAAGTTACTTCTATACACAAGCGAAAAGAGCAAAAATCAATTCACTAAGAGAAAGCTCATATGAACCACTTCGCGAAATTGCTGTAAAAGTAAGCATGGAACTCTATTACCATGTCATGCATTGGAAGTTGTGGTTCGAACAACTACTAAGCTCAACAGAAGAGGCAAAAAGTAAAATGGCTAGCGCGATTGACTTAGTTGTAGAAGACATGGGAGACCTATTCTCTTACGGAGAACAAAAAGAATTGATTGAACGATTTGACTTGATAGATTCGGAAGAAAAGATACAAAACAATTGGCTTGAAGCATTGCGTCCGACTTTTGAACAACTACAGTTGGACTTACCTACAATCCCTGAACCGAAGTTGAATGGCCGTAATGGACAACATACAGATGAATTACAAACAGCAATCGATACACTTTCTGAAGTGTACAGACTCGATACAGCCACTAACTGGTAATAGAAAGAAAGAGGTGTTTTGGAAATGGTAGCTCTAGTAAAAAACTCACAAAACTTAGAAGTATGGAAGGTGCTTGAAAGCGTCAAGGACCCTGAAATTGATACAGTCAGTATAGTGGATCTTGGAATGGTGGAGAAAGTGGAAGTTGAAGCCGAACAGATCAAGGTAACTTTATTACCTACGTTTTTAGGTTGCCCGGCACTTGAAATCATCCGAACGAATACTAAGAATGCTGTGATGGGGCTATCTGGATCCAAAAACGTCGAAGTAGAATTTATTTTCAGTCCTCCTTGGACGTCTGATCGTGTAACAGAGAATGGACAAAAAGGATTGAAAGAGTTTGGAATCGCTGCTCCACCACGTCACCTAGAAGAGGATGGATCTTGGCATGTGGATTGTCCGTATTGCGATTCAACGTACGTAACGATGGAGAATATATTTGGACCAACGGCTTGTAGAAGTATTTTATATTGCAAGAGTTGTAAAACTCCGTTTGAAGCAATGAAACCTGTATCAACAATAATGTAACTGGAGGAATTTAAATGGCTAAATTAATCGCATTATACAAACACCCTGAAAACAAAGAGGAATTTGACGAGCATTACTTCAACGTTCATTCACCAATCACAGCGAAGATTCCTGGCTTGCGTGAGATGAAAGTAACAAAGTTCACTGGCAGCCCAATGGGTGGAGAACCACCGTATTACTTGATGTGTGAAATGATCTATGATGATGCAGCATCATTAAAAGCAGGCTTGAGCTCTGATGAAGGAAAGGCTTCTGGAAAAGACTTGATGGGCTTCGCTGGAAAGCTAGTCACTTTGATGATTGGTGAAGACAGCGAATGACTGCTTACAAATTCATAGAAACATCGGTGGATCAACAAGTCGGCATGATTGAATTAAACAGACCTAAGCAATTGAATTCTTTGAATCGCAATATGGTTAGTGAAATTCTCGAGGCGCTGCAATCGTTTGATCGAAATGACGAAATACGTGTAATTTTACTAGTAGGTAAGGGAAAAGCTTTCTCTGCTGGTGCAGATATAGATGAGATGGCTGGAGCAGATTCAATGAGTCTTGAATTATTGAACCAGTTTGCTGACTGGGATCAGATTCCTCTCATCAAAAAACCCGTCATCGGTGCAGTTCATGGATTTGTTTTTGGTGGAGGTTTTGAACTTGCTCTTTGCTGCGATGTTCTTTTGGCTGCGGATGGAACAGAGTTTTCATTCCCTGAAGTGACTTTAGGTGTCATGCCTGGAGCTGGCGGGACGCAACGCTTAACTAAGTTAGTTGGACGTGCGAAAGCGATAGAGTGGTTATGGACAGGTGAGCGAATCAAAGCTACTGAACTACAAAAACATGGAGTGATTAACCGAATTGTTTCTCAAGAGCTATTGCGTGAAGAGGCTTTACGGTTTTCAAATAAGGTCGCTAGCATGCCGCCACTTGCTATCCGAATGATTAAAGACTCAGTAAACAAGGCGGTTGACTATCCATTGTATGAAGGTATGCAGTATGAGCGAAAGAACTTCTATCTTCTATTTTCATCCGAGGATCAAAAAGAAGGAATGCAAGCTTTCGTTGAAAAGAGAAAGCCGATATATAAAGGAAAATGAGGAGACGATTTTCTATGTTTGAAACAATTCAATACGAATTGAAAGATGGTATTGCTTGGCTTACATTGAATCGTCCTGATAAATTAAATGCATTCGTAGCGCAGATGAACCGTGAAATTAAAGAAGCGCTACGTATGGCATCAAAGGATGACAATGCAAGATGCATCGTCGTAACAGGTGAAGGTCGAGCATTCTGTTCAGGCCAGGATCTATCAGAAGTTGATGAACAAATGGATCATGGGCAAGTACTAAGAGACCACTACGGTCCAATGATTCTGGAAATAAAGAAAACAGAAAAGCCCATCATAGCAGCAGTCAATGGAGTAGCCGCTGGGGCTGGTTTTAGTCTAGCTCTAGCATGTGACTTCCGTTTGATGTCTGAGAAAGCCAGCTACATAAATGCATTCATACATGTAGGACTCATTCCCGACTCTGGCAATCTGTATTATCTATCACAATTAGTTGGTGCAGCAAAAGCAGCAGAAATTTCAATTCTAGGCGAGAAAATCACTGCGGCCCAGGCATTGGATTTAGGGCTAGCAACGAAAGTATTCTCACAAGAAGACTTCGAAGTAGAAGTGGAAGCGTTTGCAAAGACGATTGCAACGAAGCCAACTAAAGCAATTGGACTAATTAAAAGAGGATTAAATGATGTTCAGACGCTACCGTTTGAAGAGTATCTTCAACGTGAAGCGGAAAGTCAGCGAATTGCTGGATTGACTGAAGATCATGCGGAAGGTATTGAAGCATTTAAAAACAAAAGAAGTCCTGAGTTTATTGGAAAATAAGAGGAGGAAATACCATGACAAAAATTCAAGAGCAAGAAGTAGCACAAACTATGAAGCGTGATTTCTATAAATTATTTATCAACGGAGAGCAAGTAGAAAGCAGCAATGGCGCTCGTACAAAAGTGTATAATCCGGCAACAGGGGAATTCTTAGCGGAAGTCGCTAAAGCAACTCAAGAAGATGCACAGCGCGCAATTGAAGCGGCGCGTAATGCATTTGATAATGGGAAGTGGAAGATCACACCTACAGGAAAACGCGCTCGTGTCCTTAATAAGATTGCGGCGATTATGAGAAGTCGTTTTAGCGAATTAGTAGAACTAGAAGTACTAAATACAGGGAAAACGATTGCGGCAGCACAAGCTCAGATTAATCAGGCGGTAGAGGATTTTGAATTTTATGCAGGTGCATTAGTTTCACACCGCGGCTCCGTAAATAACGTACCTGGCCAGTTCCACAACTACACGGAAAAAGAGCCAGTTGGTGTATGTGCTCAAATCATTCCATGGAACTACCCACTAATGATGGCGGCTTGGAAAGTTGCACCGGCACTTGCGGCAGGTTGTTCTGTAATTATTAAACCGGCATCCCTTACACCCCTAACAGCAATTGTATTAGGTGAAATTTGCCACGAAGCAGGAGTTCCAGAAGGTGTAGTAAACATCTTACCAGGATCAGGTGCTGAAATTGGAAACTATCTAGTTGAACATGATTTAGTAAATAAGGTAGCTTTCACAGGATCTACTCCGATTGGTAAAGATATTATGGCACGTGCTTCTGGCACATTGAAGCGTGTCACATTAGAGTTAGGCGGTAAATCACCAAGCCTAATCTTTGAAGATGCGGATATTGATCAAGCGGTAGATTGCTCAATCTATGGTATTTATAATAATACTGGACAGTCATGTGATGCACGTTCACGTATTTATATTCATGAAGACGTGTATGATGAGTTCGTTGAGAAATTCATTGAAAAGACGAACCGTATCGTTCTTGGCGATCCGTTCAGCAAAGAAACACATGTTGGAGCAGTAATTGACCAAGGACAGTTAGATACTGTAAAGGAATATGTACAATCAGCAATTGACGAAGGAGCAGAAATTTTAGCTGGCGGTGAGCAAATACATCCTGAAGGCTTTGAAAAAGGTTTCTGGTATGCGCCTACAGTCATCGGTAACGTGACGCAGGAAATGCGTGTAGTACAAGAAGAGATCTTTGGTCCTGTCGTTGTACTATCCAAGTTCTCGAATGAAAAAGAAGCGATCACACTAGCGAATGACTCGGAATTTGGACTTGCATCATCTGTTTGGTCTAAAGATGGCGCACGTGCAACACGTGTAGCAAATAAAATTCAAGCAGGTATCGTCATGATCAACTCGCCATTCTCTGCTTTCCCTGGAACACCATTTGGTGGATACAAGCAATCTGGTTTCGGACGCGAGTTAGCTATTGAAACATTAGATCTTTATTCCGAGACAAAGAGTATTATGTCTTATTATGGTTCTCGCCCATTAAACCCATTCGGACTGTAAAAAACATTACGTTAAAAAGGAACAGGGGCTAGTTCGCATGCCTCTGTTCTTTCTTACTATAAATAGGAAATAGCCATTTAAAGGGGGAAATAAAATGATTGAAAAAATTGTAGTTGTTGGTTCTGGTGTGATGGGTAGAGGTATTGCCTATGTAAGTGCACTAGGTGGATATTCTGTCACCATCGTAGATATTAATGAACAAGCATTGGAAAATGCAGAGAAGGAAATTGAATTAATCATCACGAAAGGTTTGGAGCGACAAAAAATTACGCAACAAGTGGCAAATGATATTCGTAGTCATCTTCATTTTGAAACAGAATTAGCAATAGCAGCAAAAACAGCGGATCTTGTAATTGAAGCAGTGCCTGAAGTAGCAGATATTAAGAAGCAAGTCTTCCAAACGATTGAAGAAAATGCACCTGCTTCATGTTATTTTGCAACGAATACGTCGACTATGAGTCCTACTGAAATTGCATCATTTGGTCAGCGTCCTGAACGCACTATTGCCATGCACTTTTTCAATCCCGTACATAAAATGCCACTTGTAGAAATTATACGCGGGCTAGAAACGAGTGATGAAACAGCAGAGGTCATTAGAAATGTAGCCGTTAAAATGGGGAAGGAAACGGTTGTCATCAATGAATTCCCTGGGTTCGTCACAAGCCGAATTAGCGCCTTAGTCGGAAACGAAGCGTTCTATATGTTGCAAGAAGGCCTAGGTTCACCCGAAGAAATCGATAAAGCAATTAAACTAGGCCTCAACTATCCTATGGGACCGTTTGAATTAGTAGATTTAGTTGGACTAGACGCACGCTTGAATAACTTGAAATATCTCCATGAGAAACTGGGTGAAAAATATCGTCCTGCCCCTTTGCTAGAACAATACGTTAAAGCTGGACGTCTTGGTAGAAAAAGCGGAAAAGGGATCTATGATTATTCGGATAACAAGGAGATGGTGAAATCATGAGGGAAGTAGTAATCGTTGATGCAGTACGTACACCATTTGGAAGATATAAGGGAGCGTTAAAAGCAGTTCGCCCCGACGACTTGGGTGCTACAGTAATCAAAGCCTTAATTGAAAGAAATCCAAGTCTTCCTACTGAAGAAATTGAAGAAGTGATTTTTGGCAACGCGAATCAAGCAGGTGAAGACAATCGTAACGTGGCTCGTATGTCTGCATTACTTGCCGGCTTACCTATAGAAGTGGGCGGAACGACAATTAACCGCCTATGTGGATCAGGTATCGACGCAGTGATGTATGCAGCAAGAGCGATCATGGCCGGCGAAGGGGATGTCTTCATCGCAGGCGGTACGGAAAGCATGACACGCGCACCATTTGTAATGGGTAAACCTGAAGTGGAGTACCCGCGCGGAGATATGAAAATGTATGATACGACGATTGGATGGCGCTTTACGAATAAGGAATTAGAAGAAATGTACGGATCTGACACTATGCCGAAAACAGCGGAAAATGTAGCAGAACGTTATAACATTTCACGTGAAGAGCAAGATGCTTTTGCGTATGAAAGTCAACGTCGAGCGAAAAAGGCTATAGAGGAAGATGCATTCAGCAAAGAAATTGTCCCAGTTGTATATAAAGATCGTAAAGGCAATGAAATCATTGTAGAGCGAGATGAACATCCACGTCCAGAATCATCTGTTGAGGCATTAGCGAAACTACGACCAATATTTGAAGGTGGGTCAGTTACAGCAGGAAATGCGTCAGGTGTAAACGATGGAGCTGCAGCACTTTTAGTAATGAGTGCAGAGAAAGCGAAAGAGCTTGGCCTGAAACCACTTGCAAAGTATGTGACAGGCGCAGTAGCAGGTCTTGAGCCAGCGGTGATGGGTCTAGGACCAATTTATGCCTCACGCAAAGCTTTAAAACGCGCGGATTTAACAGCGGATGATATGGGCTTGGTAGAATTAAATGAAGCATTTGCTTCCCAGTCGCTTGAATGTATTCGCCAATTAGAACTGGATACAGACAAAGTAAATGTCAACGGTGGAGCCATTGCATACGGACATCCACTCGGAGCAAGCGGTGCACGTATTTTGATGACGTTAATATATGAAATGAATAAGCGTAATACGCAATACGGTCTGGCCACTATGTGTATAGGTGTTGGACAAGGTATAGCCATGATCGTAGAAAAGCCAGAACTATAAAACTACTTACGATTGACGCATAAAGGAGCTTATATAATGAAACCAGTTTTATTGAAAGTTGAAAATCGTATTGCTTATGTAACAATCAATCGGCCTGAATCTTTAAATTGCTTTAATTACCCTGCCTTAAAAGAACTACAAGAAATAGTAGAGACTCTCCACATTGCACCTGATATCAGAGCTGTGATTTTTAAAGGAGAAGGAGAAAAGGCATTCAGTGCGGGTGCGGATTTAAAAGAACGTAAGACTCTTAACGAATCGGAAGTGCGTCGCAACGTAAAAGCTATTCGTGACGTATTCAATAGTATAGCAGAATTACCTCAGCCTACAATCGCCGCTGTGAATGGTCATGCACTTGGCGGTGGTTTTGAATTGATGCTGGCTTGCGATTTCTCGATCGCCGTTAGTCATGCTACGTTAGGCTTGACTGAAACAAGTTGGGCTATCATTCCAGGAGCAGGAGGCACACAACGGCTACCTCGATTAGTTGGCGTGATGAAAGCAAAAGAGCTTATATTCACTGCTAAACGCTTGACTGCAGCGGAAGCATTAGAGCTAGGCATTGTATTAAAAGTAGTAGAATCAAGTAATTTACTAGCTACTTGCGAAGAATTAGCGGAAGCTATTATGAAAAATGGTCCTGTTGCAATTAAACAAGCTAAATATGCAATTGATGAAGGTCTAAATACGGACCTTCGTACAGGACTTGCAATTGAAACGAAAGCATACGAATTAGTCATCCCGACCGAAGATCGCGTTGAGGCTTTAACGGCATTCAATGAAAAACGTGAACCGGAATTCCAAGGCACATAAGCTTGTCATCAATATTGGCCAACGGTTATAATGGAGAGAAGGAACCAAATAATTTAATTGAAAGAGTGGTTTTTTCTATCTCTAATACACAATCGATGATATTTACAATTTTTGGTGATTACGTGCGCCATTATGGAAATAAAATTTGGATTGGTAGCTTGATCCGGTTGATGAAAGAATTTGGCCATAATGAACAAGCCGTACGCGTTGTTCTATCTCGTATGATGAAACAAGGCTGGTTTGAAACAGAACGTGAAGGAAGAAAAAGTTATTATTACTTAACAGACCGTGGAGTTTCTCGTATCGAGGAAGCTGCATCGCGTATTTTTAAATTAGAGCCTCATGAATGGGATGGGCAATGGCGTATGTTGATGTACAACATACCTGAAGATAAACGACAACTTCGTGATGAATTGCGGAAAGAGCTTTTATGGAGTGGGTTCGGTACTTTTACGAATGGTTGTTGGATTACGCCGAATGATTTGGCAAAAGAAGTACGTTTATTAATAGCAAAATATGAAATTGAAGAACATGCTGACTTATTTCTCTCAAAGTACACGGGACCAAGGTCAAACCAAGAGTTGGTTGCCAAGAGTTGGCCTCTTGAAGAGATAGAGAAAAAGTATGGAGAATTTATTTCGATATACAGTCAAAAGTTCGTCGTGGCAACGAGTGAAATGGAAAGTGGTTTGTTGTCGGACGCTCAGTGTTTTGTAGAACGTACTAATCTAGTGCATGAATATCGAAAGTTCTTGTTCATTGATCCTGGTTTGCCAAAAGAACTTCTTCCTGAGATGTGGAGCGGAACACACTCAGCTCATTTATTTGCACAATATTATAAACTACTTGCTGAACCTGCGAATCGTTTTTTTGAACACATATTTGAAAAAGATAATGATATAAGTAGAAAAGATGCATCGTATGATGCTGAAGATAACCCGATGATTATAAAATGATTCAGAAAAGCCGTGAGCATATTTTACGCTCACGGCTTTTCTAAATCACAGTATATTAAACGTTTAGTTCATTTTGTAAAATAATATTGAAATCTTTTCCTTTTTGAACATACGTATCAATAGACAGCTGAATCATTTCAAGGTCTTGGTCGTTTAATTGTCGAACGACTTTTCCAGGGGAACCGATTACTAATGAACGTGGCGGAATAACCTTTCCAGAAGGAATTAACGTGTTCGCACCAATAATACACTCTTCTCCAATATCGGCGTGATCAAGAATCGTTGAGCCCATACCAATAATGGAACGTCTTTGAATTTTGCAACCATGCAATACTACATTATGTCCGACGGTTACTTCGTCTTCAATTTCAACAGGTGCATCTTCATATAGATGGATTGTAGAATTGTCTTGTATACTACAGCGCTTGCCAATTACAATCGCGCCCTCGTCTGCGCGTAGTACAGAGTTAAACCATATTGTAGATTCTTCACCAACTGTCACATCGCCAATCAAATAAGCACCTGGAGCAACGAAAGCGGATGCATCAACTACTGGGCTTTTCTTATTATAAGGTATAATCATGAGTTTCCTCCTCCAATATAATGAAATATATGATAAAGTATAACATAAAAGGGAGTGTATTGTATGAATTCGTTATGTAACGTATTATCTATCCAATATCCAATCATTCAAGGAGGTATGGGTGATATTAGTAGTCCTAAATTGGCGGCAGCTATTTCAGAAGCTGGTGGCTTAGGCACAATCGGTTGTGGAACCTCCACTATAGAAGAGGTTGATCGTAAAATTACTGATTTGAAATCTATAACTTCGCGTCCTTTTGCGGTAAATATTGCGATTAATGTAACTCCTTACGTCGAAGAATTACTAGAGTTGGTTATTAAACACCAAGTACCGGTTATATCTTTATCAGCAGGGAATCCGTCACCATACATTCAACGTTTACACAACCATGGAATCAAGGTTATAGCTATCATAGCATCTGTTAAACATGCTGTAAAAGCGGAAGAAGCTGGGGCAGATATACTTGTGGCAGAGGGGTTTGAAGCTGCTGGAATTAACTCACCGCTTGAATTAACTACCATGACATTGATCCCGCAAATCACTGCAAATGTTCAGATTCCTGTCGTAGCAGCAGGTGGAGTAGGCGATGGGAAAGGTTTGGCTGCAGCACTTGTTTTAGGTGCCGAAGGTGTTCAGATGGGCACGCGCTTTATAGCCACAAAGGAAATGCAGGCACACGAACATTATAAGCAACGTCTAGTAGACGCATCAGACGTAGAAACGAGAATTATTGGCCGTAAAGTGGGACGAGTAAGAAGAGTGTTAACAAACGAGTATGTAGCAACTTTAGAGAAGCGTGAAAAAGAAGGAATGACGCTAGAAGAATTTAATGAAGCAACAACTGAAGAACAGCATAAGTTGGGTGCTATTAAAGGAGACATGCAAAACGGATATATCAATAGCGGTCAGGTGGCTGGATTGATAGACGACGTTCCAACCGTTCAAGAGCTTATTGAGCGTATGATGGAAGAAGCGAAGGAAGCGTGCAAGCGTACTGGAAATTTATTGGGGACGAATACTAATTGATATAAAAGTAGCTTGCTCTCAGTTTTGAGGGCAAGTTACTTTTATATTTAAAGCCATAATATGAATATACATATAACTGTTATAGTAGTTCATTCATCGATAATAGTCAGCACAGTACGAATATCCTTACGTTCCTCAGGCTTAGGCACATGTTGCGGATAGCCGATCATTAGTGTTCCGACAATCTTTTCGTCTGACTTCACACCGATCGCATCTTTAAATACCGGGTCATGTGTCCAGTCATTCGTGCGCCAGATCATGCCGATTCCACGTTCCCATGCAGCCAACTGAAAGTTCTGGATCATCGCAGAAATTGCAGCATAGTCCTCATCCCAACGCTTTTTACGTGAATCTTCCGGCATGACGACGACTAAATGCAAAGGGATATCGCGGAAATATGCGGCTTTATTTTGTGCTTTTTCCGGTATATTCCCATCCTTTTCTTGGGATGCTAAAAACGCTTCTACAAATTTATCTTTGCCTTCATCCACATATAACTGAAAGCGCCACGGCTCGGTTAACTTATGATTCGGAGCCCATTTTGCGACGTTGAGTAGTTCTATTATTTCATCTATATCGACCGGGTCTTTTTTAAATTTCTTGATGGAGCGTCTGCCCATAATCGATTTCTCCACAGCATTTTTTCCTTCATAAACCATAGCTAAAAACTCCTTTTGATAGATAGAATCATTCTAAATGAAAACCATTATCAACTACTATGTTATCATAAAAAACCCCGTAAGAGCAAAGAATGCACTTACGAGGCAATGGTCATCTTATTTCAAGTAATAAATAGGGGAGCCAGGTCCAAGATCAATTCCTAGCAACATCCAAACAATTAACGTTATGCTCCAGAACAGCAAGAAGAACATGGAGTAGGGGAACATAACGGAAACGAGCGTCCCGATTCCCATCTTCTTATCGTATTTCTGGGCAAAGGCAATGATGATCGCGAAATAAGTCATGAGCGGTGAAATGATATTAGTCGAAGAATCCGCCACGCGATATGCCATTTGCGTCAGTTCAGGAGAATAGCCAAGTTGCATCATAATCGGTACGAAAACTGGAGCCATCATGGCCCATTTCGCAGATGCACTACCGATAAACAAGTTGATGAACGCTGCAATGACAATGAACATCAGTAACAAAGGAATCCCTGTTAAATTAATACTGTCAAGGAAGTTTGCGCCGTAAACACCTAACACTAAGCCCATATTAGACTCAGAGAAGAATGCGACGAACTGACTTGCTGTGAATGAAAGCACGATAAACATTCCCATTGCAGACATTGTCGTCGACATCATAGCGGCTACGTCTTTGTCATTACGGATCAATTTCGTTACTCTACCGTAGACGAGGCCTGGCACAAAGAACATAAATGCAATGATCGGCACGAGCGATTTCATAAATGGCGATTTGATGATCGGCATATCTGCTTCATCCCCGCGCAACGGAGCGCCTGGGAATATAACGAGAAGCGCAACCAATGCTCCTGCAATAACGACAGAAACACCTGCCAAAATCAAACCTTTCTTTTCCAGACGAGTTAGCTTTTCAACTTTCTCGCGGAATTCACCGTTATATTCTCCTAGACGAGGTTCTACAATCTTTTCTGTAACCCACGCACCAACGAATGTAAGAACGATAACGGAAAATGCGATGAAGTAGTAGTTCATGGCAATGTTCATACCTTCAGCATATTCGGGATTGATGATCGCTGCGGACATGATCGTCAATTCGCCAAGTAATGCATCAGTACCTGAAAGTAGCAAGTTTGCACTGAATCCACCGGAAACCCCGGCAAAGGCAGCTGCTAGACCCGCAAGAGGGTGTCTTCCAAGTGCTGCGAACAACACCGCACCAAGTGGCGGCAGGACAACGTAACCCGCATCAGACGCTACACTCGACATAACACCTGCAAATACTAATCCAAGCGTGATCATTCGTTTAGGAACAGACATCACAAAGCCGCGAAGTAAAGCACTGATCAATCCTGAACCTTCTGCGACCCCAATACCAAGCATCGTGATCAGCACGACACCAAGCGGAGCAAAACCGATAAAGTTATCGGTCATATTCGTAATGATGTAATGAATCCCTTCACTACTCAGTAAATTATTTACTTCAATCATTTCGCCTTCTTTACCCGGGTGTTCTGCGCTAACTCCGAAGTAAGAGACTACTGCTGAGATGACGATTACCAATAAAGCCAAAACAGCAAATAATGTAACCGGATGTGGTAATCGGTTACCGGTTTTCTCAATCATATCCAAAAACTTCTGGAAAAATCCTTTTTTCTGTTTATCCATGATAATCTCCTCTCACTTGAAAAATACTATTCAATCCATCATGAAAAGGTATAAATTTTTCAGATATTATCAAGTATATAGAAGAACGCTGTCGAGTGAAATGCTTTATTGAAATAATTAAATTGGAAGATAGTTGCGACTCTTGCGGGGAGTGTGAATAGTATAATAACGAAAGAAAAACCCACCAAATAGTAGGTGGGGAGACATGTACTAACCATATATTCTTATTTCACGAAGCACAAGTTTCATGCTAATTGAAACGCTTCAGCCAGTAGATAGAATGACTGCTCTCTCGCTTGTATATCGGGAATCATATTTAAAATCATGATTTCATCGACCATCGCTTGTTCTGCAAGAGAATCGAGCTGTTTTTTGACTTGAGAAGGGGTGCCGATGACAAAGCGTCCTTCATTCTCTTTCGTGACGGATTCTTCTGCAGGTGAGAATGAATGCGAAATTGCCTCCTCCAATGACGGCGGTGGCAATTTATAATTTCCCGTTCCCCAACGTGCCCATTGTAACTGTGCAGGAAGTGCAAGTTGATGTGCTCGTTCTTCTGTCTCCGCACATACTACGATCAAAGCAAGGATCCCTTTTGGTTCACTTAAGAATGGCGATGGTTTGAACCGTTCGCGATACGTTTGCAACATAGGAATTGCTAATCTCGGGTTAATATGTGCTGCGAACGCAAAGCCGAGTCCATATTCAGCAGCAAACTGCATACCCCCGTCACTTGACCCGAGCATAAACAAATTAGGTATGGACTCTTCTGCTGTGGCACTGATTTTGCTGAACGGATGCTCGTCTGGGAAGTCATTCGTGAAAAACGCCAGTAATTCTGCAAACTGTTCAGGGAAGTCATATGTGGTCACAGCTTCCCGTGACCGTCTTAATGCCAATGCAGTTATACCGTCAGTACCGGGTGCACGCCCAATACCAAGATCGATGCGCCCTGGATGCAACGATTCCAACAATGAAAAGTTCTCAACGACTTTCAATGGACTATGGTTCGGTAGCATGATCCCGCCTGAACCAACACGAATTCGTTGCGTGTGAGCCGCGGCATGTGTTGCCAGCAAGTCAGGAGAAGAACTTACTTGAAACCTCGTATTGTGATGTTCCGCAAACCAATAGCGTGTATAACCGAGTCGATCTGCCAGTTGAACTAGATTAGTAGAATGTTGCAATGTTTGGCTAGCTGTATCGTTATTATAAATCGTTGCTAAATCGAGAATAGATAATTGGATAGGTGGTTGTTTGCTCATAGCTTTTGACACAGTAATTCCTCCCTTTACATGTAATGGTATAGGAAGGAGTTACGGATGTTAAGAGAAATGACTGTCAAGAATCACCTTTTATTTGGGTCGTCTTTCTTTAAAACCGTGCTTGAAAATTTCTTGTACATTGTTGATGGTGACGTATGCATCTTCGTCTACTCGCTCCAAAATACGTCGCAACTGTACAATTTCTGTCTGGTTAATAATAATATATAAAATCGCTTGTTTCTCGAGTGTATAGCCGCCGCGGCCGTCAAGAATCGTCACGCCTCTACCCATTGTTGTGAGTAATTCATGTCGAATATCTTCTTGGTGTTTCGAAATGATCATCACGGCTTTTCGGTCATCTGCCCCGTCTACGATTCTATCAATTACTTTTGCACCCACATACACAGCAACGAGTGTAAACATGGCTTTTTCTTTACCAATAACAAAGGCTGACAATAAAATGACGGAAATATCAATGACTAGCATTGCCTTCCCGACACTCCAGCCAAGCCATTGCTGAAGCATTCGGGCAACCGTAGTCGCGCCGCCGGAAGTGCCGCCCACACGAAAGATCAGGCCGAGCCCCCCACCAACAAATAAACCGGCAAACAACGCAGCTAGTAATGTATCGCTGCCCAGCTGTTCTCCCCAATTCTTCGTTAACTCTAGGAAAATGGACGAGAATATAATGGTGACGACAGTATAGATAATCGTCCGCTTACTGAAGAACCTATACCCGATGGCAACGAGTGCTAAGTTGATCACGAAACTGACAAGTCCAGGTGACCATTCAAATAAATAGTATGTAATAATGGTAATCCCGATGACGCCGCCTTCAGATAGCATATTCGGAATCGCGAAGTAGTTGATCCCCATTGCGAATATGAACGACCCTAAGATTAATGCGGCATAATCAAGTAGTGTTCGTTGCATATAATCCCTTCTTTCCGAAAAGACAACATACTATAGTATGCCGCTTCTATGCTTTCCATGAAGTATCTACTGTAAATGCACTATACCTGTTGGTCGTTCTATCAAAACATATAAATCAACTAGTGATAGTTGATCCCTTCAGTTTTCAGTCCATGTCAATAAAAATCCCTTTTATAACAGGCACGTCTTCATCATCTTTCCCTTCATACGTACCGTATACGGACACATCAAAGTCTTCCAAAATATCGCTACGCTCCCCGAGTCGGATGTCTTTCACGTACACAATTTCACTTGAAGACTCATCTGTTTTGCTTTGCACAGTTAGCGTTCCTTCGTTAACAGCTGTCACGGTCCCTAGAAACTTCACTTTGGAATTGACGGGTACTTGATCATCAGCAAATGCAGCATACTCATGTTCTACTGTATCTGCTTTTAAACCCTCTTCTACTTCGTTACCTGCTTGTTCTACTGGTGCTGTCTCTTCTACTGGCTCCGTTGATTCAATCGATTCTTTCGGTTCGTCATTGTTACAAGCTGCTAATAGAGCAGCAGTTATCATTATTGCGAATAATTTTTTCATGTAAGATCGCCTCCAATAGTAATCATAAGGAACTTTTGCAAAAAAGAAAACCTTTGTCTTGGATTAGAGGCATAAAAAAGATTGTGGGAATAGACTAGATGTAAAGGATCAACCCAATTAGAAAGGATGGAGGAGTGAACAAGCTATTTACGAAATCTACCGTCGCGTTGGCAATTTTAGTCATGACTTGGGGTATTAGTTGGCCGATTTACAAACTATCGATCGTGTATGCACCGCCACTATTATTCTCGGGAATGCGTGCGTTGCTGGGCGGTTGTTTGATTGTATTGCTGATTATAAAACTGTATGACAGATTGCAATGGCGTCAGCATTGGCGGAAGTATTGTATTTCAGCTTTGTTCAACACCGTCCTATTTTTCGGATTGCATACGATTGGACTACACTACTTGCCAGGTGGGCTATTCTCCGTACTTGTATATTTCCAGCCGGTCCTTCTCGGATTATTTGCTTGGATGTGGTTAGGTGAAAATATGACTGCGATTAAAGTAATCGGTCTGTTGATTGGATTCATTGGAATTATTGTAGTGAGCGTTGAACACTTTACTACCCAGGTTTCCATACTCGGTGTGATATTGGGTGTGATGACGGCTTTCTTTTGGGCAATTGGTGTTGCCTATGTGAAGAAAGTAAGTGAGGAAATAGATGCGTATTGGATGGTAGCGATGCAATTTACTATAGGCGGTGTGGTGCTGCTGATACTCAGTGCCATTACAGAGAACTGGTCTGCGATAGAATGGCATCCAATGTATGTATTCGGACTGGGATTTGGTGCAACGATGGGCATTCCGGTTGCCTATATCATCTATTACTCGCTCATTCGTGCAGGAGAGGCAAGTAAGGTAGCTGTCTTTACCTTTTTAGTCCCTGTAATTTCCGTGTTTATTAGTACTGTATTTGTTGGCGAGCCGATGACGCATACGTTGTGGGTGGGTTTGTTGTTAGTCGTGGTCAGTATTTGCTTTGTTAACTATCGCAAAAAAGTTCCTGTTACACTGACGGATACAAGTAATTAGGAGTGATGGATTCATTACTTAAAAATGAAGGTATTCTGAACGGGCAAACTCTAAGTAGGCGCATCATTCGGATTTCACTATAGACTACCATGTCCTAAATTCTAATACTTTCAAAGAGGGCGTTTCATGACCGTACATACGACTGTACCTAAGAGAATGTATAAAGGGGTGTGTAAATATAGGATAGTGCGCGGTTTTGCAGTTTATTGTCTGAAAAAGCGATCAGAAGAGTTAGACTTCTGATCGCTTTTTTTAGTGACTTGAATTCGCGGTAATTATAGCTTTTCAACTGCTTCTTTAATCGGTGTAGAGCCTCCAATTACTTGGAACTCTTTACCGATCGTTGAATCGTTTTCCAAACAAGCAAAAATGACTTCTGCGATATCATTCCGTGGAACTTCCTTTGGTTCGACAGTAGTTGCAGCTTCTACTTTGCCTGTTCCTTTGTCGTTTGTTAAAGCGCCTGGGTGAATCATCGTATAGTCTAGATCGGTCGAGCGTAACCACTCGTCTGCGTAGTGTTTTGCTACAACGTACGGTGCAAATGATTCCGACGCTTCCTGGATTGCTTTGCGTGTCGTGTCGTACGAGCTAATCATGATGAAGCGTTTAACGTCAGCTTTCTCCGCTGCTTGTATAGTTTTGATCGCACCGTCGAGGTCAATGAGCATAGTTTTATCTGGACCTGTTTTGGGGCCAGAGCCGGCTGTGAAGACGATAGCATCCACACCGTTTGCTGCTTTGACGATATCGTCCACTTCGCCTTCAAGATCTACAAGTACAGTTTCAGCACCAATCTTCTTGAAATGTTCCGCTTGTTCTTGCTTACGGATCATTGCTTTCGCTTCAAGTGTGTCGCTATCTTGAATCAATGATACTAGCTGTTTACCGACTTGACCGTTTGCACCTACAACTAAAACTTTCATTTTATTTTCATCCTTTCGATATATAAATATAATAAATACACCTTCTTACTGTACCCGGTCTATTCAATTCCAAAACTGTACATTAGTTTTCAGGTTGCTATAATACGTGTACGATTACTAATTTTATTAGGAGCGGAATTATGAATGTAAAACTAATATGGCGCCATTTGTATCAATCGGAGGCGGCAAGAATTGCATTTATTGCAATCTTGACAGCTCTTACCGGTGAATTGAAAGTGATGCCGTTTGACGGAGAAATGTTTCGTTTTGCGTTGGGCGGTATATTGTTCTTTTTACTGATTCTTATTTATCCACCGGTCTCCATTTTACGCACAGGATTTGTAACAGCAATTACTGTGGTAGCATTTCGTGTGCTGAAAGAGCTGTGGCTTGGCGCTGCTTTGCTTGAGAGTTTACAGATGCATGTACCGGTCTTTTTATTTTACTTTATCGTGGCGGTTGGCTGGCATTTTGTAGGTCTTGAAAAGTATAAGTCTTTACCGCTTCGACTGGGAGCATTGGCTTTCTTATTTGAAGTAATGAGCAACACGTCTGAGCATGCACTGCGTAATTGGTGGCAACATGGTTCTCTGCTTAATGGTAAAGAGTGGGGGATCCTAGTCGGGGTCGCATTATTACGCAGTTTCTTCACGGTTGGATTGTATAGTTCGGTGGCATTATCAAAAGAGAAGCAGCGTGTAGAGGAAATGCTAGAGGTAGGTTCAGAGTTATATGCGGAAGCACTGTATTTGCAAAAATCCATGAACCACATAGAACAAATTACTGCGTCAAGTCATGACTTGTACCGCAAGCTCAAAAAAGAGAATCAACGGGAACTGAGCACCCAGGCGTTGCACATCGCACAGGAAATCCACGAAGTGAAAAAAGATTCCGAGCGAATTTTAGCGGGGCTGTCAAAGTGGACAACACGGCAACAGGTAGAGGCATTTTATCTATCTGATTTACTTGGCATGGTCGTCACTGCGAATGAAAAGTACAGTGAAATGATTGGTAAAGAATGTACAGTGGAAACAGTCATTGATGAGGACTTCCAAACAGGCCAGCATGTACCTTTACTTGCAGTGTTGAACAATTTGACAGCGAACGCAGTAGAAGCCCTTGAAGAAAAAGGTCATGTACTCATTACGGTTGAGCATGATGAAGAATGGATGCGTTTTAGTGTACGTGATTCAGGAAAAGGAATACCTGTTGAACATGAAGATATAATATTTGAACCAGGATACACGACGAAATTTACGGATCAAGGAACAGCGGCAACGGGTATTGGGTTGTCACATGTAAGCGCAATTATCGATGCAATGCAAGGTACAATTGTTGTAGAGCGTCTGAATCAAGGACTGAAAGTACTAGTGGAAATCCCTATGGAGTCCATCATGAAGGAGATAGAAGGATGAGATATTTTATCGTAGATGATGACAAAGCAAGTCGCGTGATGCTGAAAAATATACTAGCTGAGCAAGAAGGGAATGTGATTGGTGAGGCGGATAGTGGAGTGAAAGCTATTCCTCAAATTTTATCCTTGGTACCAGACGTCGTGTTAATCGATTTATTGATGCCTGACCTTGATGGAATCGAAACGATTCAGCAACTGAAAACACAGGGCTTTAGCGGACAATTCATTATGCTGAGTCAAGTAGTTAATAAAGAAATGGTCGGTGAAGCCTATCAAGTCGGTGTCGAGTTTTTCATACATAAGCCGATCAATCAAATAGAGGTACAGAGCATAGTACGTCGTACAGCGGAACAGTTACGTCTAAAAAGCTCGTTATTGACGATTCGAGAATCACTGGCACAATTCGGTTCTGTTGAACAGCCTAAAGTACACCAATCGGTGAAGGATATTGTTCTGAAGAAGCTACATGATATGGGGATATTTAGTGATAGTGCAAGTCGCGACATCGTAGCGATCATGGAAGTCTTGATTGAGCAACGAGCCGTTCAACTACCGCCTTTAAAGGGTTTGTATGAAGCCGCGCTAACGAAACTAGGTGTACAAGAACGAAATATTTCAAAAGAAAGCAAGGCGATGGAGCAAAGAATCCGTCGATCGATTCTAACGGCAATGGAACACTTGGCATCACTTGGCGCAGTGGATTATACCATCGATGAATTTGAATACTATGCACCGCGCTTCTTTGATTTCCAAGAAATTAGTATGAGAATGAAACAGATTCAGGAAGAACATTTCGATAGTAAGCCTATCAAAGTGAACAGTAAGAAGTTTCTACATGTGTTGTATATGGAGACAGTAGAAGAACGAAAATAGTTTTGTAGGATGCTGTAGAATTTTGTAGGCCCCCTGTAAGATATGATTAAGTTACTGAAAGAAAGCGTTTTCAGAGAACGTCTAAGGGGGATTATCGATGAAAAAGATATTTAAATTGTCTTTGGCTTACCAAATATTGATTGGATTGGTTTTAGGTATTGCAGTCGGTGCAATCTTCTATGGTAATCCTAATGTAGAGAGATACTTACAGCCAATCGGCACGATGTTCATCAATATGATTAAAATGATTGTAGTGCCTATTATTATTTCGACGCTCGTAATCGGAGTAGCAGGTACAGGTGATATAAAGAAATTAGGAAAGCTTGGCGGTAAAACGCTTTTATATTTTGAAATTGTGACAACGATTGCGATTATTGTGGGACTTATGTCTGCTAATATCTTCAAGCCGGGTGAAGGCATTGATATGTCTTCTCTAGAAAAAGGCGACATTTCGCAATATGTAGAAACGACAGAAGAAGTGCAGAATGGCGGCTTCATGGATGTGTTAGTCGGCATCGTGCCAAGTAATATTGTAGACTCGATGGCGAATGGCGATATGTTGCCCATCATTTTCTTCTCTGTACTATTTGGATTAGGTGTAGCCGCAATCGGAGAGCGCGGCAAACCGGTTCTGGAAGTTTTCCAAGGAGTCGCAGATGCGATGTTCTGGGTCACGAATATGATTATGAAGTTCGCACCGTTTGGTGTATTTGCGTTAATTGGTGTAACCGTGTCTAAATTTGGTTTGGAATCACTCATTCCGATGGGTAAATTAATGGTTCTTGTATATGCAACGATGATCTTCTTCATCATCGTCGTGTTAGGTGGAATCGCGAAGATGGTCGGTGTGAACATCTTCCACTTCATGAAGATCTTGAAAGACGAATTAATTTTAGCGTTTTCTACGTCCAGTTCGGAAACAGTATTACCGAAAGTGATGGAGAAAATGGAGAAGTTCGGAAGTCCAAAAGACATCGTATCTTTCGTGGTACCGACTGGTTATTCATTTAACTTAGATGGATCTACGCTGTACCAAGCATTGGCAGCCATGTTCATTGCGCAAATGTATGGAATTCAGTTGAGTATTACGGAACAAATCACATTGGTGTTAGTGCTGATGATTACGTCCAAGGGAATTGCAGGCGTACCTGGCGTTTCATTCGTCGTATTACTTGCGACACTAGGAACAGTAGGTATTCCGCTTGAAGGCTTGGCGTTCATCGCCGGTATCGACCGTTTGCTGGATATGGCCCGTACGGTAGTGAACGTAGTCGGAAACGCACTTGCAACGGTAGTTATGTCGAAGTGGGAAGGTCGCTTCGGTGAGGAAACAGTGAAGACTGAAAGCGAACCGCAATATGTCTTTGCAGAAGAGAAATTAGTTTAATCGAACGCTGTCCTCTTAATGGAGGACAGTTTTTTTATGGAGTTTATGGAGATAGACAGGCATAGTGACGACATTCAATTGTAGGAATGCTTGATTTGTTATATGATTAGCAGTATGGAATAACAAGAGTGCGGTTTTTACTAAGGAGGAAATGAAGTAATGAGCAATCAGCAAAATGATTTTACAAAGTGGTATATCGATACAATTCAGAAAGCAGATTTGATGGATTATACACCAGTGCGTGGATGTATCGCGTTTAAACCAGACGGCTACGAAATCTGGGAGCATATTCAGGATGAAATGAATCGTCGATTTAAAGAGACGGGTCACCGTAACGCCTATTTCCCAATGCTAATTCCAGAGTCGTTTTTCGAAAAAGAAAAAGATCATATCGAAGGATTTTCTCCAGAATTGCCATGGGTAACGGAGGCAGCAGGTGAGAAATTGGAAGAGCGTTTGGCGCTACGTCCGACGTCTGAAACGATGATAGGACATCTGTATGCTGACTGGATCAAGAGCTATCGCGATCTTCCGGTACTGATCAACCAGTGGGCAAACGTATTCCGCTGGGAGAAAAAGACGCTACCATTCATTCGGACATCTGAATTCTTATGGCAAGAAGGACATACTGCACATGTAGACGAAGAAGAAGCGCGCCATGAAACGATGCAGATGTTAGATATCTACAAAGAAGTTGTAGAAGACTTACTTGCAATTCCTGTATACGACGGTCAGAAAACACCTTCTGAGCGCTTTGCGGGTGCGGTGGATACATTCTCGATTGAGGCAATGATGAAAGACGGTAAAGCGGTACAAGCTGGAACTTCACATTATCTTGGGACAAAGTTTGCGGAAGCATTCGATATTAAATATTTAACTAAGGAAAATAAGCACCAGTTCGTGCATACAACATCTTGGGGAACGTCTACACGCTTAATCGGTTCCGTCATTATGGTGCATGGCGACGAGCAAGGTCTTGTATTGCCACCGCGTGTTGCACCGACACAAGTCGTGCTAATCCCAGTAGGCCCTTGGAAGAAGAACCCGGCCATTATGGAAAAGTTGGATGAAATCTACGCTGAATTGAAATCTAAAGGCATTCGTGTCCGTTTAGATGATTCGGATCAGTCTCCAGGATTCAAGTTTAACGAGTATGAATTAAAAGGTGTTCCGGTACGTCTAGAACTTGGACCACGTGATCTTGACAACAATCAAGCATTGATGAAAGCGCGTGACGGCGGTGAGAAAGTAGCAGTCGAGTTGAATGAAGCCGTTGCTAGCATTGAACAAGAACTACAGACGATGCAAAAGCGTTTGCTTGAAAATGCTCGCACGTTCCGTGACGAAAATTCCCATACGAATATCGATACGTTAGACGAGTTGAAGAAGCATATTGAAGATAGTGCGACTAACGAAGTAACTCCAGGTTGGATCCTTGCGGGCTGGTGTGGCGATGACGCATGTGAAGAACATGTCAAAGACGAAACGAAGTTTACGACACGAAATATTCCATTCAACCCACCGACGGAGAAATCGACTTGTATTAATTGTGGTAATAAGTCGAAGCATACAGTTTGGTTTGCGAGAGCGTACTAATAAAAAACAAAAGCTGTTCCACGAATTTTTCGTGGAACAGCTTTTTTAGTGATTGTAGGTTCAAATACTGTAGAGCATGAAGTGGTGTTGTATTGGAGATTGAGGCTCCAGTTTATTAATCAGTCGTCCAATTTCAAACCTTTCAACGCATCCGCAAATGGATTGTTAATAGGCTCATCGTCATTATTCTTTTTCAAATATTTCTGTACATCACGCTTGTTGACCTTACCTTTTGAATTTTTCTCGCGACGTGCCTTAAATGTAGAGAGCTTTTCGCGATAGCCACACTTACACGTAAAGATTTGTCCTTCACCTTCACCGCGCAGCTCCATCTTCTTCTTACACTGCGGACAACGTGCATTTGTGACGCGGGAGACGTTTTTACGGTGACCACATTCGCGATCCTGACAAACGAGCATCTTGCCATGTTTGCCGTTTACTTCAAGCATCGGCTTCCCGCAGTCTGGACATGTTTTTGTTGAAATATTATCATGCTTAAACTTTGCATCACTCGCTTTAATCTCTGACACAATTTCTTTCGTATAGCGCTTCATTTCATTAATAAACGCTTCTTTTTTTAACTGTCCTTTGGCGATTTTCTCTAATTTCAGTTCCCACTCAGCTGTTAGCAAAGGGGATTTCAATTCGTCTGGTACTAATTCGAGCAACTGTTTTCCTTTGTTCGTGACGTGGATGTCTTTGCCACGTTTTTCGATCAAGAAGGAGTTGAAGAGTTTGTCGATAATATCAGCGCGTGTTGCGACGGTCCCGAGTCCGCCTGTGGACTTCAAAGTGTCTGCGAGTTTCTTATCCTGTAAACCCATATACCTCGTTGGGTTTTCCATGGCGGATAGTAGTGTCGCTTCGTTGAAACGAGCTGGGGGCTTTGTTTGCCCAGATGTTTCTTTGATGAGTTTGATGTCGAGCCGATCACCTGCTACGAGCTTAGGTAATAATTGTTCTTTTGTGTCTTGTTCCGCTTCTTCTTCGTCAAATTGGTTGTTATATACTTCTTTCCAACCAGCAGTCAAAATGGTTTTACCACGTGCTGTGAATCTTTCATCTGCTATTTTTGCATGAACTGTTAATTGTTCGTATTCATGTGCTGGGAACAAAACAGCTAAGAATCGCTTGACGACTAGATCATAAATTTTCCGCTCGCGATCGGACAGTTTATCAAGAAATACGATTTCTTCTGTCGGAATGATTGCGTGATGATCGGATACTTTGCTGTCGTCAACGAAAGATTTACTCGTTTTAATTGGTTTCTTCAATATTTTATTCGCAAGAGAGCGATATTCGCCTATGCCGACTGTTTTCAAGCGCTCGGGGAGTGTGGCAACGAGATCATTTGAAAGGAAACGAGAGTCGGTACGTGGATAGGTGAGTATTTTATGCTGTTCATATAACTTTTGCATAATGTTGAGTGTATCTTTTGCTGAGTAGCCAAACATTTTATTGGCATCGCGTTGTAATTCAGTCAAATCGTAAAGGCCTGGTGAGAAAGTTTTTTTCGCTTTCTTCTCGACACTTTCAATGATCGCCGGTTTTCCATCGACTTTTTTGACGATTGCGGATAGTTTGTCTCGATCAAATGAACGTGTGTCGCCGGTTTTGGCATCTTGCCAAGTCAGTTTCAGTTTAGTGTCAGACTGTGCTTCGACGCCATAAAATGTTTTGGGACGGAAGGTGTTAATTTCTTCTTCGCGTTGTGCAATGATTGCGACGACAGGCGTCTGCACGCGTCCGCAGTTAAGTTGTGCGTTAAATTTGGTTGTCAGGGCACGCGTAGCATTAAGACCGATATACCAATCGGCTTCAGAACGTGCGACGGCTGCCTCGAATAAATTTTCATACGCTTTACCTGGCTTTAACTGGGCGAAACCATCTTTAATTGCTTTGTCCGTTACGGATGAAATCCACAGACGCTTGATCGGCTTCTTCACCTTTGCTTTTTCAATGATCCAACGAGCAACTAACTCGCCTTCACGTCCCGCGTCAGTACTGATAATGATATCTGAAACGTCTGTACGAAGAAGTTGCGCTTTTACGGCATTGTATTGTCTGTTCGTTTGTTTGATGACCGTTAGTTTCAAATCCTCGGGCATCATCGGCAGATCATCCAATTTCCACGTCTTGAATTTCGTATCGTAATTTTCAGGGTCAGCGAGCGTTACTAAGTGTCCGAGTGCCCACGTCACGATATATTTATCGCCTTCTAAATAGCCGTTACCTTTTTTATTGCAATTCAGCACACGGGCAATATCCCGCGCTACAGAAGGTTTCTCCGCCAGTACTACACTTTTTTTCATATAATGAACTCCTTTTTATATACATGTCGAAAAACTCCTCCAACAGATAAGGTTTTTGGCCTTATGCTATATGAAGGAGTTACTTACTAAAAAGTGTAAACTAGTCCGGAAGTTTCGTCAATTAAGGGAGACGTATACGTTTTGTGAGATCATCACTAGACATATAGGAGTTGTAAAGTGGAAAGTGAAAATGAATACAGAATAGGGCTCGATATGCAGGATGGAGTGAAAATACAAGACTGAACACATAATCTTTTTGTATACTGTATATAACACTATAGAAACGAGGGATTTCCATGTCAGAATTAAAAGATCGTTTAATGGCCGATATAAAGACAGCGATGAAAGAAAAAGACACAATGAAAAAAGGTGTCATCAATTTATTGCGTGCAGGTCTACAGAATGAATCACTTGAATTAAAGCGTGAACTGACGAAAGAAGAAGAAATCAAAATCGTTCAGCGTGAACTTAAGCAAACAAAACAATCGCTCGAAGAAGGTCAAAAAGCCAATCGCGAAGATATCGTGGAAGCGGAAAAAGCAAAAATAGCGATTGTCGAGTCCTATTTGCCGAAACAGATGAATGTGGAAGAAGTAAAAGAGCTAATTGCTTCATTAGGTATTTCAAAAGACGCCTCAATGGGTCAGACCATAGGCGTTGTAATGAAGGAAGTTGCTGGTCGTGCGGAAGGAAAGACGGTTTCGCAGGCAGTTAAAGAGTATTTGCAGAATTGATCTACGAATAAAGAACTGGACGACAAGTAGTGTACTTGCCATCTAGTTCTTTTATTTTTCAAATGAAGCCCGTAATACATAGACCACGTCGTATTCTTTTAATTCGTCTAAATAACCTTCTTTTTGTTCATAGAAATCGGAAGATAATGCACTTGTCGGTGAACCTTCTGTTGTAGAAGTGTAGATAATACCTGCCAATAACATGTTGTCCGAAAGAAGTAAACCTTCTTGAGGATTGGCGTTAAATAAAGTTGCCATGTCTTTCAAAGTTTTCAGTTCTTCTTGGTTACTAACACTTGCTGCACCCTTAGCGTCACTTACGCTTGCGGAGAATAATAGTTGTTCTTCGAGCGTTTGTGTAACTGAGAAAACGATGCTCCCTTTCGTTGATTCTCCAGGCATTGGAGTAGATAGTTCGCTGATTGGTTCTGCAACTTTCTTGCCATCTTCATACTTTTCTACCCAAAGCGTTACCTTTTTATAGTTTTGATCAGCAGTATAATCAAAGACCAATGCAGTATTGGCAGCTGTTTCAAGTATTTGATTTTCACGATCTGTAAGTTCAGGCATCGTCAATTTATTTGTATCGGTTGCTGCACATGCAGTGAGAAATAATAGGCAGCTTAAAATCGTAATACTCATCCATTTTTTCATCGCATACGCCTCCTTCTCCATATATTTTATTATAGCATTTTACGTTACTGTCTGACATAATTCAGTATTTTTATAAGTTTTAATAGAAATGTTCATATTTGTATTGAATAAATAATGTTTAGACAAAAAAGTAGTAATTAGTCAAGCTGATGCAAAAGAATAAAAGTTATTGCCGAATCTTACGTATCAAAGGAATTTTGCTGTTTCATGTATGTGATTTTTAAGAAAAAGTTATGACTTTTCATAGTGATTTAAATGAATTTACTAGGAATTTTATTATAAATAAAAATGATAAATAACATTTACTTTATGATTTAATCTTTACTATTTAATAAAACGTGATAAAGTTAATAGAGAACAGCCTGCTTGCTAGCTAATGAAAAGGTAGGTAAATGATAAAATGGAGTGGTAATTTTGGTAAAAAGTGCTATTATGGAAAAACAAAAACAACAAGAAGGAATTATGCAAATTCCCGAATGGTGGACTTGTCCAGAAGGGCATGAAGAATTACAAAAAGCTGCACATGCGTTAGGCGAGAAAGAACTGCTGCCGCGTGCACTTATTTCTGATCAACAGAGAAGTTATCCGCGTGAAAGTTTACGTGAAGTTGCGAAGTCTGGTTATTCGGCTGTAACCATCCCGGTTGAAGCGGGTGGTCTGAAAGACGGATTCACAGCATTTGCAGTACTTTCCGAAAGCTTTGCACATTATTGCCCGTCTACGACGATGTGCTGGGTTATGCATATGACAACAGCGCATACGATCTATGAAGCGGGGACAGAAGAACAGCGTCAACGTTTACTGCCACGCTTGCGTGACGGACAAATTGGTGGTCTAGCATTTAGTGAACGAGCAACGGGAGGTCACTTCTGGAATATCGGTAGTAAAGCGATCCGAAATGCAAATGGGTATTTATTGGACGCGGAAAAGTCATTCGTTACAAGCGGTGGAGAGGCAGACTTTTATTTAGTCGCCACAACGTCACCTGAAACAGATGACCCTGATAACTTGATGTTCTTATTGGTCGAAAATGATCAGCCAGGTGTTGAAGCATTCCCGTTCGATGCAATGGGACTACGTGGAAACGCAAGTGGTCCAATGAACTTTAAAAATGTGCAAGTAGCTCTTGAAAATCGTATCGGTGGCGAAGGTGGCATGGGCTATTTCAACGACAACACGATCGATCCTCTATTTTTACTAGGTTCAGCAGCTTGCTGGGTCGGTATTGCCCAAGGTGCTCTGAATATGGCGACAAATGGCGCTAAACGCAGAGTACACGCAGATACAGGATCATCTGTAACGGACTACCAAGTCATTCGTCATGAGTTAGCGAAGGCACAGATCAAAGTAGATAGCGCACGCAGTATGTTATATCGCACAGCGGAAGCGATGGATCGTTGCACTAAAGAAGGCAAAGAATTGTCGGAGTGTTTGTATCCATTATGGCAGCTAAAGACACATGCGGCAGATATGGTAATTGATGTTACCAACTCGGCGTTGCAAGTATCTGGTGGCCGTGGTTATATGACAGGTCAGGTAGAAAAGTTTGTGCGCGACGGGCGTGCTGGTGCTATTATGGGACCAACAAATGAAGTCTTGCGCGAGTGGATCGGCCGTACAATGATTGAAGTTCCTTGGATGGATTAATTAAATCAAAACAGTCACCTGTAGAGTGTATCTACCGGTGACTGTTTTTTATATGGATATATCCTAGTGAGTGGGAGAGCGTTGTACAGTTTCGCTCATTAATTCGTATAAAGCGATCATCTTGTCCGTTCAATCGCTCTAAGATCGTGTCTGAGCGCTCTATCAGCGCACACAACCGCTCTACTTCGCTCGATAAGCGATCATACTAGCCGTCTAACCGCTCAATGCATGCAGTAGTCAGTCACGTCATCCGCACTACTACTCCAATAAACCTTGTTCTTTCAAAAATGCCTCTGCAACATCTTTCGCTTTGGCACCTTCTGCGTTCACTTGATAATTCATTTCACGCATCTCATCATCTGTCACGATTCCAGCAAGGCTATTTAATGCTTCCTCAAGCTCTGGATACTTCTCCAGCGTTTCCTTACGAAGCAATGGTGCACCTTGATATGGAGGGAACAGTTCTTTGTCGTCTTCGAGAACTGTCAATTCATATTCGCGTAGCTCGCTATCTGTCGAATAAGCATCCATTAAGTTGATTTCACCAGCTTCGATTGCCTGGTAGCGTAGCTTCGGTTCCATCGTTTGGATAGAAGGGAACGTAATCCCGTAAAGTTTCTGAATACCTAGGTATCCATCTTCACGGTCATTAAATTCGAGAGTGAAACCTGCCTTCACAGCTTTCTCGACCGCGGCCAGATCAGATATCGTTTTCAGTCCGTACTCTTTTTGGAATGCTTTGGAGACGGCGAGTGTATACGTATTGTTGAAGGACATCGGTTTTAGAAACGCCATGTCAAATTGTTCGTCTAGTCCTTTTCGCGCTTGCTCATACACTTCGTCGCGGTCGTTACTAACAGCTTCTTCCTTTAAGAACTCGGATATAGCGGTGCCTGTAAACTCGGGATACAAATCGATACTTCCTGATTTCAGTGCGTTGAAGACGAATGACGTTTTACCGAGTCCAGGTTTTAATTCGACGGAAAGGTCGGTTTGGTCTTCGATTAATGATTTATACATATTGATGAGGATCTCAGGTTCTGCTCCAAGCTTGGCTCCGATGACTATTTCATTTTTGGAGTTACCTCCTATGAATGGTGCAGCAATCATTAAGACAGCCGCAAACATGAATAGGGTAAATGCGGTAACCGCTTTTTTGAATGAAAGACCTTCGAAAATTTTTAATAAATAATCGAAGAATAATGCAAGTAACGCTGCAGGTATAGCACCTAGTACGATTAATGATGGATTATTACGATCAATCCCAAGTAAAATCAAATCACCTAGACCACCCGCGCCAATCAAAGCAGCTAATGTTGCAGTGCCGACGATCAGTACCATCGATGTGCGAATGCCTGCCATAATAATCGGCATGGCAAGTGGTAATTCAACTTTCATCAGCCGCTTTCGTGTATTCATTCCCATTGCAGTGGCTGCTTCTCGCAGGGAAGGATCAACTTCTTTAATGCCTGTGTATGTATTGCGTAAAATGGGTAACAATGCATAGACTACTAGCGCAATAATAGCGGGTATTTTTCCAATACCGAATAAGGGAATTAATAGGCCGAGTAGTGCGAGAGAAGGAACCGTCTGCAGTACGGCACTGACTCCAATGACAGATTCCGCTATTTTTCGCCGATTTGTCAAATAGATACCTAGTGGAACCGCGATTAGCACTGCAATTAATAAGGAAATTAATGAAATCTGTATATGTTCGATCAGTGCTTCCAGTAATTGACCACGTCTGTTTTGGAAAACATTTAAAAAGTTATTCATTAGACGTTCCTCCTTTCAGCGACTGCTCTGCTAGAAATTGTAGAATACCTTTTCGGGTAACCATTCCAACGATTTGTTCATCTTGTTTAATCGCTACTTGATCTTCAGAAGCTAAGAATTGCAAGAGCGACTCCCATTCGGTATCAATAGGGATGGCAAAAGCTAGTGACAGATCTGTCGGAATTTCTTCTATATGATCCGCAATAGAAAATGTGCGTGCTACAGCTGATGCGGTAAACTCGCGCACGAACGGTGAAGCAGGTTTCGTGAGGATCTCTTGTGGTGTTGCAATTTGCTCAATCTTACCCTGATTCATAATACAGACACGATCGCCTAACTTAAATGCTTCCTGTAAATCATGTGTGACAAATACAATCGTTTTTTGGATCCGATTTTGTAAATCTAACAAATCATCTTGTAATTTTGAGCGGCTGATTGGGTCTAGTGCACTGAATGGCTCATCCATTAATAGAATGTCTGGGTCTGCAGCAAGTGCGCGCACGACACCGATTCTTTGTTGCTGGCCACCTGATAATTCATGTGGTTTACGCTTGCGGTATACTTCGGGATCCAATCCGACCATTTCAAGTAATTCCGTCACGCGTGCGCGGATGTCTTTCTTTTTCCAACCGACCAGTTCGGGGACAACTGCAATATTTTCCTCAATCGTCATATGTGGAAACAGTGCGATTTGCTGCAATACATAACCGATTTGCCAACGAAGCTCATGGATCGGATAATCACTGATCCGCTTACGATCAAGCCAAATCGTCCCTTTGGTCAGTGGGATCAGTCGGTTAATCATCTTAAGCGTTGTCGTCTTCCCACAACCACTCGGTCCGACTACCACGAGAAACTCCCCTCGCTTAATTTCTAAACTTACTGAATCCACGGCTAAGCGAGACATATCATAACTCTTTGATACTTCGTCGAAACGAATCATAAAAAATCCCTCCCTCATAATTATAATTTTCACATAGTAATAGAAAAATAGGAAGTCATATACTTTTTAAATGTGATAAAAAGAAGTGCGATGTAATACGCTGTTCATTCTCCGTTCATCTTCGCAAGATACGATAGGGGTATAAAGAACACATACGGAGGCAATCGAAATGAAAATCGCATGGAAAGAAATGAAGAAAAACAAAACTAGATTCTTGATTCTCGGGTCTATTATATTCCTCGTCAGCTTTTTGACATTCATTATTTCGGGGCTAGCAAATGGATTATCACAGGATAATGCAGCGCTTATTAAAGATTTACCACAAGGGCAATTTTATTTAAATAAAGATGCAGACAAGACGTATAATCTTTCGAAAATAGATGAGGGGGTTCAACAACAAATTCTCATAGACAATCCTAAGGCCACTGCATTTTCTGTTCAGATGGGATTTGTCAATGACGCGGAAGATCAACAGCACAGTCTGGCATTCGTTACTTCTACCCATTCAGAGCTATTCGTAAACGTCAAAGAAGGTGAGATTATTCTTGATCGTTCTTTGCAAGAAGATGGGATCCAAGTGGGTGATGTCTTAACGAATAATCAATTTAGTGGAGAATTCATCGTGAAAGGATTTGTTGACCAACAAAAATATAGTCACGCACCCGTTGCTTTCATTGACATGACGAACTATCAAGAAATCTATCGGGTGATGGAGATGCAGACGATTTTCATCCCAGGTAAAGATGCACCGACACTTAGTGCGTTAGATTCTTTTTCAAATAAAGAATTCTTACATGCCATTCCGAGTTATAGTGCAGAGCAAATGTCATTGAATATGATCGTCTGGTTTTTAGTCATTATTAGCGGCATGTTGTTTGCTATTTTCTTCTATATGATGAATGTCCAGAAAATAGGGCTGTACGGCATATTGAAAGCGATTGGTATGAAGACGATTTCATTATTCAAGATGATTTGGTATCAGATGTTAATCATCACCGCTATTTCACTCGCGCTGTCCATTGCACTCAGCCAAGCATTTAGCTTGGTTGCACCTGACGGCATGCCGTTCCACTTAACAATGGATACCGTATTGATGCTATCAGCGGTGTTTATGGTGGTTGGTTTTATCGGTGCTACCATTTCAGGATTCCAAGTGAAAAATATTGAACCGCTTCAAGCGATTCAACAAGGAGAGATGTAATATGTCTACCTTTATTATTGATGAAGTGAAAAAAACATTTTCTAATGGAGAAATTGAAGAAGAGATATTAAAAGGTGTAAATTTATCCTTAAAAGAAGGAGAAATTACAGCATTAATTGGACCTTCAGGATCTGGTAAATCGACGATTCTAACCATCGCGGCAGGATTACAACAAGCATCAACTGGTGAAATTATGTTTAAAGGGAAAGACATGACGAAGATGAGTCAGGAAGAAGTTCGCCATATTCGAGCGACTGACTTCGGATTTGTTTTTCAGTCTTCTCACTTAGTCCCTTTTTTGACGGTGGGGGAGCAGCTACAGTTGATGCTTGACGTGTCAGAAACGAAAGTGAGTAAAAAGGAACAGGCTAACGCAATAGATGAGATGCTGAAGCTAGTTGAAATGGAGCACCGCAAAGAGGCGTATCCTTCTTCTTTATCAGGAGGAGAGCGTCAACGCGTGGCGATTGCCCGCGCAATTATCCATCGTCCGAAAATCTTGTTTGCGGATGAACCAACTGCAAGTCTTGATACAAAACGCTCAAAAGGTGTGATGGAATTATTGCAGGAGCTCACACGTACATTACATTTGACGACATTGATGGTGACGCATGACGAAGAGATGCTACCGTATGTGGATCGGATCATTACAATGCGTGATGGGTATATAGTGGAGTAAGTAGTTGTTTGACCTGAAAATAGCACAATCAACTGGGGCGAAGTATTAGCGAAGCCCGAAAAGAAATAAGTTGTCCCGCACGTCTGTCGCATAAAGTGGCAGGCGCTTTTTTCTGTGGTAAACTAGTGGCATAAAGAAGCGAAAAGGGGAGAATGACTATGAAATCACCATTTACATTTACGCATACAAAGCCAGCGAATACAGAAGAAAAACAACCTGCACTATTTTTACTTCATGGAATGGGGAGTCATGAAGGAGACCTTCCACAACTAGTTCAAGAATTTAAAGAAACTCATCATATTTTCAGCTTGCGAGGTCCTGTCGTTCACGAGCCAGGCTATGCATTTTTCACGATTGAAGAGGAAGGGAAACCGGTTCGTGAAGTATTTGATAAAGTGCTTGTTTACATCCAATCATTCATTCGCGAAGCTATTCAGGAGTACAATCTAGATCCTGAACGTTTAACAGTCGTAGGGTTTAGCCAGGGAGCCGTACTTGCACAAGCTCTAGGTGTAACATTGATCCCTTCCCTTCATGGAGTGGTGGCGCTTAGCGGGTACGTACCTGATTTCGTCAAGAGTGAATACGCCATCCAGTCCGTGGAAAATCAACACGTATTCATTTCCCATGGAGACTATGATTATGTAATACCATCCCAATCAGGAGTGGAGAGCAAAGAGTATTTCGAATCGCTCGGTGCAAATGTCACGTTCAAGACATATACTGATGGGCATGGAGTAACGCCGGAGAATCAACAAGACTTGGTGAAGTTTATTCGTTCGCTATAATGGTTTGCCGAAATATACACCAAACGAGACTTCACTTGATGAGTGAAGTCTCGTTTGGTGTATTCATTTTTCCGCTTACTCTACCCGTCGTAACCGTAACTTCCTCTTCACCGCAAAACGTTGCAACATGGCGGGCCAAGTCATGCCGAATAACACTAGGAAAATACCAAGAAACTGCAATATTGTTAACCTTTCGCCAAGCAACAGCATCGAAGCGATAATCGCGACAGGTAACTCAACAGCACTTAAAATAGAAGACATGCCCGCGCCGACTTTCGGCACTCCGATTGAAAACAAGAAAATGGGCAGAACGATGCCGAACACGCCTAAAATGGCACCATACATCCACAACCCATCACCTAACATCCCGTTCCATAAAATTTCAGGAGACTGGAAAAATGTAATAACAATTGCGGCGTAAAATGACATTAAGAACAATCGCGTCACTACATCCATACCAGGCACTGGCTTCTGATTCGCTGTAACAAACGCCGCGAAACTAAACGCTGCAGCAAGTCCCCACGCCCAACCTTGCCATGGAATCCTGCTCACATCTACGTCGATCAATCCGGCAGCTAAAATCGTTCCGCCAAACAGAAATACAAGCGACACCACTTCAGATTGTTTAGGCAAACGCTTCGCCCCTATACATTCATAAAGCATGCCAATCCATGTAAATTGAAAAAGTAATACGACTGCCAATGAAGCGGGCATATATTCAATGGCTTTTCCATACACTGTTCCAGTAATCGCTGTGAATAATCCTGCGATTAAGACGGGGAAGCTTCCGCGGAGTGTCGGTATGCCACGTTTAATTAGGATAAAAATAATAAGTGCTAATAGAAATCCGGTATAATATTGGCTCGTCACTGCTTCCGAAGCGGTGAAGCCATCTTGAATAGCCAATTTAATAATCGTTGATAAAATTCCGTAACATGCAGCTCCTAACACAACGAGCAGCGGATACATCCACAGTTTCATCCGCATAACCTCCATTTCCATCGGATCATAGTATATCATGGAAATAATATTTCGGACTGCATAATAGTTTCTGCATTTCCCGGGAAATATCGACAGCTACTGCGGATACACGGGGAAAAGCCGTACAGTGAAATTTTCACTGTACAGCTTTTATCGGTAAATCAGCGCGGTGCGCCATAGTCATTCGACGAGCTACCGCCACTGAAACGAGGGGAGTGGTTGATTTTTTCTTTCATAAGATCTTTGCGCTGGTCGGGTAAAGAAATGGAGTCGACTGTTTGCATATCTTCATGCAAATCGAATAAACTAACTGTGTTACTCTGTAAGTTCTCAGGGTGTGTCTGGATCAAACGGTACGTATTTGGATGATATCTCGGGCTAGGGTTTTCTGTTGGAGCCACGCCTTATCGCCTCCTATTATGCTTGACGAACCATTTTCAAAAGCATATGTGCCAAAGAGTGTTGTTCTTCTTTAGAACCTGAATCCCATAATTCCTGTAATAAATATTGCTCACGGTTTCGAGGTTCTTCATGACGTGACAAATAATCAGCGATGAATGTAGTTGTTTTCGCTAACTGTTCATCACTCAATCCCAGATTTTCACCTTTTTCCACTTTATCGGCTAGATAGCCTTTAAAATGATTGAAGTTCTGCAAGATCTGATCTTTCTTTTCACTGCCCATATTTGAAACCTCAGACTCCAACTTATTTTTCATATCCACCGATTAACCACTCCTTTTCATTGTGATACAACTAGCTTGTGCAATAAGTGTAGAACTATGCAGCGGAAGAAATGTGCAAAGTGTTTTAATCATGTGTGAAAATGATCTTCAGTGGGTAGAAGTATAGCATAGTGAAAGGGAGGTGCAATAATGGCTGATAAACAATATGAGGGCACGTTTCATTCAGTGGACAATGTCCTTTATAAAATAACTGAACTTGAAGCTAAGGGTTTTAAAAAACGTCATATGTCTGCAGTCTCTAATGTGCGGGATGATTTAAAAGTTTTGGAAAGCGATTCCGACATTGAGGTAATCGGCATTCAAGAAGGGTCTCTTTGGGATCACACACGTCGTCTGTTCAACAGTAAAGATGAAATGTTGACGATTTTCATTAAAATGGGTTTTACGAAACAAGAAGCCAAAACCTTCTACAATGATTTAAAAGAAGGGGGAGTCGCTTTGTTTGTTGATCAATTAACAGATGAAGAACGAGCGCAATCTGTGGATCCGCATGATAGTGCCCAACAACAAACAGACAGTGGTGAAAACCTGAGTGGGAGTTCGAATGAAGAAGTAGCTAACCCTATTCCCAATAGTCCGCGAATAGGTACAGATCAATTGTGAAAAAGGAGGATCTCCCATCGTAATGGAAGATCCTTCTTTTTCATAGCAATTAAAAACCAGTCTGCTGATTGAGCAGCAGACTGATGATTGTACATATTATTTTTCAGGATGTGCTTCGTCATCACTGAAATGTTCTTTTGTTTCACCAATCTTCTCTTGTGTAGCGCCTTTTGCTTTGTCCCATTTACCTTCAGCTTGCATTTTAGCGTCATCAGTTAAATCGCCTACAGTATCTTTTACGCCACCTTTAATTTTGTTGCCAATACCTTTTAATTTATCTTCTGCGCCGTGATCTTTGTTACTCATATTATCTCCTCCGTTTCGTTTGTTAGTATATAAATACCCCAATATAAAAAGAGAAAACATCCAAAATATAATCGGAAGATACTGAAAAGATACAACACAGACTTATAAAGGAAATGAAAAACCGGAAACCTTCTAAAGGCTCCGGTCTTTCGGGTGTATGCAAATGATTGGCATTACGGATTACTGTTCATTCCTGAAAGGTTGCTAATTTGCTCCATAAGTTTTTCCCGTGACTGCTTATTTCGCATAAGGTATAGTGCACCAAGTCCGACAGCTGTCATCGCCATTTTGTTCATTTGTCTAACACCTCCAAATGGTAGGATGGCTCTTTATACAGATACTATACAGAGGAATTCCTTATGGGCTTTACTATTTCCTGTTAAACTTTTAGTGTAGTGATATAATTTCATTATTCACATTTTAGGGACTGGAAGTGTCATCATGAATGTACAAGCAAAATCAACGATTCGCGAGCTTCGATTTTGGCGTATTGTCATCGGGCTAGGCATTGCTTCAGTGCTAATTTTTGCCGCGATGTATGCCCTACAGCCTTTGCTACCTATTTTAACAAAGCAATTTAATGTCTCGGTATCCACTGCCAGCTTAGCTATGTCTGTCAATACAGTAGGTCTAATTTTCGGATTGGTGATACTGGGGTTTTATTCAGACCGACTGGGCAGGTCCATTTTTGTAAAAGTCTCCGTATTACTAACGGCGCTTTTATTTATTCCTATGTTTTTGACACATTCTTTTACAGTCATCCTTGTGTTGCGATTTATACAGGGCTTTGCGATGGCTGGTGTATTAGCTGCCGCTCTTGCGTATATCAATGAAGAGATCAGCGAGCGGGTAGTGAGTGTGGCGACTGCGCTCTATATTTCATTTAACGGCACAGGTGGTATGCTGGGACGTTTTGTAACGGGCTATTTAGCGGAACGTTGGTCATGGGAGCTGTCACTTCAACTTCTGACAATTATAGGTGTGGCCGTATTTATCTTCTTACTAGTTGTTTTGCCAAAATCCGTTCACTTCGTACCGAGTGCTGAGTCAATGAAGAAAGATCTGGAAGGTTTCGGTATACATTTAAAGAATCCGGCATTGCTAATTGTCTTTGGACTTGGTATCGTATTGCAGCTGAGTTTTACCGGTATGTGGACGTTTCTGCCGTTCCATTTGACGGCTTTGCCATTTTCGATGACGTTGGATGAGGTTTCTTATATTTATTTCGCGTATGCATTTGGAATTATGGGTGCACCGTTGGCTGGCTCCATTGCGAGTAAAGTAGGAATGAATGCGGTTCGCTTTATGGGTGTTTTACTACTGGCAGTCGGCTGTCTTCTTACCATTCCCACCAAATTACCGCTAATTATTACCGGTTATTGCGTGATCTGTCTCGGCTTTTTCTCTGCCCACTCCTTAACTGCAGCTTCTGTAAGTAAAGAGGCAACGCATCACAAAGGGAGTGCATCAAGCTTGTATCTCGTTTCGTATTATATGGGTATGGCGGCAGGAAGTACGCTAGTAGCACCGCTGTGGCAGTTCGCAGGGTGGACGGGTCTTGCTATATTTTCAGCGGTTGTGCCTGTAGTCTATGTTTTGTTAATCCGATTACGACGTAGCGCGTTGAGTAAAGCATAGTAAATGAAAAACCAGATGCTCGGAAAGAATCCCTGCACCTGGTTTGTTTTAGTCTTTAAATACTTTTGGTATAGTTTGGAAGTCGATGCCCCACAATAATGGAAGCAAGAAGTAAATACAAAGTGTTACGAGCACGACTCCGAGTATATTGAGCGCGAAGCCTGCTTTTGCCATATCAGGAATCCGTAGATAACCAGATCCGAAAACGACCGCATTCGGTGGAGTGGCAACTGGTAGCATGAACGCACATGATGCTGCTACGCCCGCAGCAATCATTAATGCGTATGGATGGAAACCAAGTGCTACGGCCAATGAAGCCATGATTGGATACATCATGGAAGCTGTTGCTGTATTGGATGTGATTTCAGTTAAGAAAATAACCAATGTCGCAACGATCAGAATAATGACGATAAGTGGAACGCCTTTCAAACCAATCAGCTGAGCACCGATCCATTCAGACAGACCACTGCTGACAAAGCCGGCTGCAATAGCTAATCCGCCACCGAATAGAAGTAAGATACCCCATGGCAACTTCACTGCCGTATTCCAATCCAGCAAGTGATCGCCTTTTTTATTGACAGACGGGATGATGAACAAAATCATAGCAAAAACAATCGCAATGACCCCGTCACTTAAGCCGTCAATAAATTTTGATAAGAAGAACGAGCGCGTAATCCATGAAAAAGCAGCTAGAGCAAAGACGATGAAGACTAAAACTTCTTCAATTGACGGGCGTCCAAGCAATTTCTTTTCTTTATCGATGACTTCACGTCCACCAGGTAATGTTTTGACTGGCGATTTATAGATTATCTTCACTAAATACCACCAAGTTAGTAAGATGAATACCCACGCGAAAGGTACACCGAATAACATCCATTTACCAAATGATAATTCGATGCCGTAAATTTTATTAATAGCTCCTGCAAGCAGTGTGTTTGGAGGAGTACCAATCAAAGTCGCGACTCCGCCTAATGAAGCAGAGTAGGCAATACCAAGCATCAACGCTTTACCGAAACCAAAGTTTTCTTTAGATGTGTCGATCGATGTATCGTCTTTCAAAGCGATCGTTACTTGTGTGATAATTGCTAAACCGATTGGCACCATCATCATCGCTGTTGCGGTATTAGATATCCACATAGACAGAAATCCGGTAGCTACCATGAAACCTAGAACAATTTTGTCCATATTTGTCCCGATGGCAGAAATAATTGTGAGTGCAATTCGTCGATGTAAGTTCCATTTTTCAAGTGCGAGTGCAATCATAAATCCGCCCATAAATAAGAAAATGGTTTCATCTCCATAGGAAGATGCCGTGTCTTTCATTTCCAGTCCGCCTGTCATCGGAAACAGTACGAGTGGTAACAAGGAAGCGACTGGAATTGGAATGGCTTCCGTAATCCACCACACTGCAATCCATACAGTACTGGCTAAAATAGCGATACCGGCTGCAGATAAATCAGCAGGTTTGAAGAACAATAAAATAAGGGAAAAGAGTAAAGGACCTAGTATTAATCCAATGAGCTGTGTAGCTGAATAACTGCGGGAGTCTCTGCCTCCTCCTTCGTGATTGACACCAATCTTTTTTCCACCCTGTCCGCCTTTTACCATTTCAGAAGAGTCAGGTGCAGTGAAAAAGCGGAAGACATCTTTCACTTGATCATGTAGCGACCAAAGACGATTCCAAGTCTGTTGTAACATTAAGATCCCTTCGTTTCTATGTTGTATTTCTTGAAGAGTTGCAATCTTCCAAGACAGAACCATTTTACCGAGTAAATGCGACTTGGACAAGAGGAATTAAGACTTTTTCGCATAGTTAGACAATTATTGTTACAATACAGTGTAAAAATCAAGTTTTATTGTATAGCAAAAGGTGAAGAAGATTTTCGACATGGAGGATGCAACCGCGTATAATAAAGCTAACTATATAAATTAAACTAGAAAGGAAGTGAGCATTTGACGAAAAAGGTTTGGTTCCAGGTTGGTGTCGGTATATTATTGGCATTGTTAATCACAAAATTCTTTTTAGAAGTAAACTATATATTTAGACCGGTTGGAGTCATTTTACAAACGATTATCATGCCTTTAATCTTTGGGGGACTGCTTTATTACATAACGGTACCGATCCAGCAATACTTGGAAAAGAAGAATATGCCAAGATGGGGAAGTATTATAACGATTATGCTCATACTTGTAGCCGTTATTTGGATATTGGTCGCAATCATTGGACCGATGGTGACGAAACAAGTGAATAATTTGGTGGACAATGGGCCAGCTCTCACCCATCAACTCGAGCAACTGAAAGATAAAGCGATCAATCAAAAGGATAATCTACCAGAAGGATTGCAGGATTCCTTGAATTCAGCAGTCGATTCCGTCCAACAGTTTGCGGTAACATTTGGTAAATGGTTCGTGCAATTTGTACAAACATTCGTCCAAGCGGTAGCTTTATTGTTACTTGTACCGTTCTTCTTCTTCTTCATGTTGAAGGATCATGAAAAACTTGCTCCGAAAATTTATAATATTTTTTCTGGTAAGCGACGTATTTGGATCAAGAAGACGTTGGAAGATATTGACCAAGTTTTACGTTCTTATATTCAAGGACAGTTATTAATTAGTGCTATTTTAGCGGTAATTATTTTTATTGGTTACTCTATCATCGGACTTCAGTATGCTTTACTACTAGCCATTCTCGCATTATTCATGAATATCATTCCATTTATCGGACCGTGGATTGCGGTGGCTCCAGCTTTAATCATTGCCTATTTACAGGAACCTAAATTAGTGATTTGGGTCGGAGTCGTTACGCTAGTTGCGCAGCAAATCGATAGTAATCTAATTACACCGAACGTTATGGGGAAATCACTCGATGTTCATCCACTTACGATCATAACCGTATTATTAGTGGCCGGAAGTCTTGCAGGATTCCTTGGGATTTTGGTAGCTGTGCCTGCTTATGCAGTTGGCAAAGTGATTGTGCAAAATATCTATGAAATGCGTAATGAAATAAGTGAAGCCGCCACGAAGAATGTATAGCGATAGAACTGATCTCCTAGTTTTGTAACTAGGAGGTTTTACGATGGATGAATAAAGCAAAACTACACATCCTAACGAAAACGAAAGGGTGTTAGTCAATGCTGACGGAATTTCCGGTTATTCACACCAATGTATGGGACGCCATGTGGGGTGTTCCAGTTGTTTTGGTCGTGGTATTGATCGTCAAATGGATTTTTAAATTGCCACCTAGTTGGCTTTCAACAATAGCCACTGTAGTCGCGCTCGCACTTTCCGTATTCATCAGTCATCCAAAGAATTGGTCTGCCGGAATTTTTATGGGGTTTTTTTATAGTGGTGCGGCAATGGGGATTATCTATTCGACTAAACAATCCTATTATGCGTATCGCAAACGTTAAAAACAGGCCTTCGCATAATGAGCGAAAGCCTGTTTTTCATAGTAATGGACAAAAACCGCAACGTATCAACCCAGGTACATCTTTAGAAAAACAACAAGTTTTGCGAACCGTCGTATTCAATAAAGCGGATGGTTCGGCGCCGTTTAAATAGCTTGCGAAACGAGAGTGATCAGCGATACCCGTCCATGTGGTATCGTTTTTTAGCGTCTCTAAATCCTCTCTTGCTTCCATCTCCGATCCTGGGTCAGATAATAATACATGATATTGCCAGAGCCAGAAACCGAAGATATTTTCCCATAAAGTAAGAGGAGATATGGATACCGCGCTACGCAATGAGGTAATCACGGCATGTGCATCATCCAGCACACGTTTAATATGTGCGTGTCTGTTTTCGTCATCAATCAGTTCCCAGTCTGCGCCATCTACAAATAGGCTAATCGTTTTATTACCGAACTCCTCCCGCGCACCGAACTGTAGATTTTCTGCCGATCCATTCCACATTTCGTCGTATGCAGCTAAATTATAGAGCTGCATGGCGAAAAACATACCCAGTCGACGTACGAAGAACGAGGTCGCGACAACTTCATTCGGACTTTGGCTGACCGTCTGGGCAACTTGGACGACACTCTGTACCTTTGAAGAATCCAGTACGTCCGCTAGCGTGAAGACGGGATGTGTGGGCTGTTCCAAGTAAACACTGTAACTATTCAATTCTCTGATTTGGTCTGATGTAAGTGTAGTCATATCTTCAGTATAATCAAACTACTTTGCGGAAACAACCCGAACGTGATGCCTGCCCAACCAGTTTACTAGGCCTTTACATACAATAGGCAGTGAAGAGGTGGTGAAGAGTGAAGACTCAAGAATTAGCTCGTAATGAATCATTTGAGGTGGAGCAAAGGGAATGGAAGTTGCGGCAACGCAAAGAACGCGGCAAGCAATTGCTGACGATTGTGTCGCCGGTATTCCTGTTGGTGCTATGGGAAGTGATGTCGAGAACGGGTATTTTAGATATTCGCTTTTTCCCGCCGCCTAGTACGATTGTGCAAACCTTTTATGACATGATTGTGAGCGGCGTGATGGCGAAACATGTTGGTGTCTCATTGTATCGGATTTTCATCGGATTTTTAGCAGGTGTTATTCCGGGTATTATCGTTGGTTTATTGATGGGGTTATACTCTCCAATCCGGCATTTCGTGCAACCGATCGTTATGGCGCTTATGCCGATTCCGACATTGGCATTATTGCCAATCATTATTATTTTATTCGGAATTGGAGATTTGTCGAAGGTCGTGACAATTGCAGGAAGTGTGTTTTTCCCAGTTGTCATCAATACGGCGGCGGGTGTATTAAATATCGATAAAATTTATTTGGATGTTGCCAATAATTATCAAACGAGCCAGTGGAACTTCTTCTTTAAAATCGCTCTTCCTGGTGCACTGCCTGTTATGCTCGAAGGAATCCAGATGGGGCAGGCAATTGCACTATTGACGATTGTGGCGGCAGAGATGATGGGAGCGACTTCTGGGATCGGTTATTTGATATGGACGTCCTATAAAGCCTTCTTATTACCCGAAATGTATGTGGGATTAATACTCATCTCCTTTTTTGGTTATTTATTCTCGCTTATACTGCGTGCGCTTCAAAATAAACTACTACCATGGAGGTGAAAGAAATGGAGGGGAAGCCAAAGATCACGGTGGATGGACTTATGAAAGCTTTTTATAAGAAACAGGGGAGTGTCATTGCGCTTGAAGATATATCCCTAACAGTGGATGAAGGGGAATTTGTTTGTCTTGTTGGACCGAGTGGATGCGGCAAAACGACACTGTTACGTATTTTGGCAGGACTTGAACAGCCGAGTGTCGGGAGTTTCACCATTGCGACAGAAACGAATGATCGTCCGTTGCAATCGATGGTATTTCAGGAACGTGGTGTCATTCCGTGGCTGACGGTACGCGAAAATGTAGCCTTCGGGTTGAAGATGCGTGACTTACCAAAAGCATTCATAAATGATCGAACGGACTATTACTTGAAGAAGACGGGATTGGAACGTTTCGCTTCTTTATACCCAAAGGAATTGTCTGGCGGAATGAAGCAACGGGTGAGTATTGCGAGGGCTTTTGCAAATGACCCGGAAATTTTATTGATGGATGAACCGTTTGGTGCACTTGATGAACAAAACCGCTTTATTTTGCAGGAAGAATTGCTGAGTATTTGGGCCGAAACGAAAAAGACGGTGTTGTTCATTACACATAGTATTGATGAAGCGTTATTGCTTAGTGATCGGATTTTATTGATGGGGGCTCAACCGGGTAAAATTATCGAAGAAATTATTATTGATAAACCGAGGCCAAGAAAGATGGAGGATGTCCGAAAAGATCCTGAAATGGCAGCCAAATTCATCGAGATCTGGCATCACTTACAAGAGGAAGTACAGAAATCAAGAGAATAAATGATAAAAGGAGAGATGATGTGGGGAAATGGATGAAGAAGGCAGGATTATTTAGCCTATTATCGGTCGTCTTGATGATGGGGGCATGTTCTCCAAAAGAAGTTGCGAAGCCTGTAACGAATGACGGCAAGCCGGCGTCAGGAGATTTGGCGCCGCTTGAGAAACAAGCGAAGGTATTTATAGCAGAAGATGGGGCTGCTTCTGGAGCTGGTTTCTATATTGCGAAAGAAAAGGGCTATTTTGAAGACTACAATATCCGTGTAGACTTTGCGGACTTTGCAAACAGCGATGACATGTTGCCTGCACTAGCTGCCGGTGAAGTGGATATCGCGGGTGGCGTTTCTACTGCATCATTCTTTAACGCGATTGCTCAAGGAATTGACGTACGGATCATCGCGGATAAAGGTCATAATATGCCCGGCAAGTCTTATTTCAGTTTCGTCATCGGTAATCATATGGTCGATGAAATTAAGGAGTACAGCGACTTTAAAGGAAAGAAAATCGCAGTATCGTCTCGCAACTCGATCGATGGATATATCTATGAAGAGATGCTGAAGCATGCTGGCTTGACAGAAGAGGATGTAGAATATGTGCATATCGCGGACTTCGGCGCAATGCTTGGAGCGATTGATTCAGGTACGATTGATGCAGCATTGAATATTGAGCCGCTTATCGCGCAAGGTATCCATCAAGGTTTTCACGTGCGTTTTGGTGACGCTACCGATTATGCACCTGAATCGCAGATCGCTATGGTGTTGGCTTCACCGCAGTTCATGGCGAATAAAGAACTTTCGTTACGCTTTATGGCAGCCTATCTAAAAGGGGTGCGTGACTATAATGACGCGTTCTTTAAAGATCAAGGTAAGGAAGAGATTATTGACATCATGGTGAAACACACGGCGCTGAAAGATCCTGAGCTATGGGAGAGAGTGTTTGTAACAGGGCTTGATCCGAACGGTAAAATGTTTATCGACGATATTAAGAAGCAGTATAAGATGTACAAAGCGAACGGCGCGATACGTGGTGAGATTGACTTCGATAAGTCTGTTGATCCATCGCTTGTCGAGCGTGCGATTAAAGAGATTGGAGTATACGAGGATTGATAGTTGGTGAAGTTGTCGGAGAAGTCATGATGTTTGTGACTTCTGGCGATGGCTTCATTTTTTGCTCTGGAAAGGCTGTTGGGGTAGGAGTGGCGTGTAGGAGGGGACGCGTTCCTGAGGGCTCGCGGCGAGCCAACTGTTCGCTAGTGCAAAGATACGTTCCTCACACATCATTTTCGCTGACAAAAGGCGGAATTCTCTATGAATTTGGCTATAATCTGACAGAAAATCATGCTAAAATAATAGGACTGATTAGTGGAAGTATGGTGAGGGGCATGAGGAAATACATAGGTGAGATTGGGTTGACGATCACTGCTATTATTTGGGGGAGCGGCTTTGTGATGAGCGCGCTCGCTTTGGAGTATTACACGCCGTATCAAATATTGGCCGTACGTTTTGCAATAGGGGCGCTATTACTTAGTGTCGTTTTCCATAAACGTCTACTTTGGGTGGACAAGTCGGTGCTATGGAAAGGTGCATTGCTTGGTGTATTGCTGTATGCGGCATTTGCTTTGCAAACGGTGGGCTTGCAGTTTACGACCCCTTCGAAAAATGCTTTTTTAACTGGTGTCAATGTAGTGATGGTCCCGTTTATCGCACTCATTTTATATAAGCGGAAGCTAGATACCTTTGAATTGTTTGGCGCGGTATTGGCATTGATTGGAGTGGCGGTTTTATCATTGCAGTGGTCCACCTCTATTAACATTGGCGATATGCTGACGCTCGGTTGTGCTGTGATGTTCGCGTTTCATATTTTCTACACGGCACGATTTGTCCGCACAGAAGATGCGATCTTGCTGACGTTATTGCAAATGGCTGCCGCCGCTGTGATCAGTTGGGTGACCGTAATTGGAATGGGCGAGATGTCATTCTCCATGGAACCAAAAGGTTTGAGTTCGGTGCTATACTTAGCTGTATTCTCTACGACTCTGGCATTCTTGATGCAGACAGTTGGACAAAAGCACTTGTCAGAAACGAAAGCGGCCATTATATTATCGACGGAATCAGTTTGGGGTATGATTTTCTCTGTAGCCCTTGCCTATGAACTGTTGACGTTCCGTATGTTCTTAGGTGCACTCATTATCTTCATTGCCATTTTATTGTCCGAAATTAGACCGCAACTGTTGAAAAAACGCATTTTGCCACAAGTGCGAAAGCGTGAAATTTGAAAAAGGGTTGTCCAACGGGTCATTAATTGACCTGAGGACAACCCTTTTCTATATTTTCTTTGCAGCTAATGAAGTTTGATAGCTATGCAATGACATGCCTCCGATAATGACCAGCACACCGACTAATGAAAGAGCGCTTGGTACTGGCAAGCTAAGCAATAGTATCTCTCCGAGCATGGCGAAAATTAATTCGACGGATTGCGTAGCTTCGACTGCTGCCAGTTTTCCTTGATCATGCTGCACCATATCCGTTGCCATGAAGAATAGTGAAGTGGCGATCACGCCTGAACTGACTGAGACAATTAATGATTGCACGACTTGGCTCATAGAGGGCAAGCCGACAGTTGCTGTTGCATAAATCGCCAGCAGTAACCAAATCGGTATCGTCATCAGTGTCATCGCTAGTACACGCTGGAACATATCGAGCCGTCCCCCGACTAGATTCATCATTTTTCGATTGCCGAGTGGATAGGAGAACGCAGCTATGACAAGCGGCAAGGTACCAAGGAGAATCGTTTTCGTCGATACGCTCCCTGCATGTGGAATCTGGATCAGCACAACCCCGACTAAGATGACCAATGAAATCACCAATGATGCAGCGGGAATACGGTGACGAATCGTGCGTATTTCGCCGTCTTCTGTTTTGGCTTGGAACGTGAAGAAGGGCGCTAGCAACACTCCAGCCACGATGGTCATCTGCCAGGTTCCTGCAACGAGCCACCCTGGACTATAACCAGCAGAAAACGTCAGAGGACCGTAAAACAGCACGAATGCTACGCAACTCCAGATGAAAAATGGCCAAGGTGCCGCATTCATCTCCCGCTTGACGCCAGACAGGCCACCGCGCATGGCTACGATGATCACTAGGAATGGTACCATGAAGAAATAACGCAAGGATGCACTCCACATCCAGCTGCCACCGTCCAGTTCCATCGACCGGTTCAGCACAAAAGTCACCGCGAAAAAGAGTGCAGACAATATGCCAATTCCAATTGCTTTCATGCGTTTAACCGCGCTGCTCTTGAAGTTTTAGCGCTTCAATAATGACTTGTGTAGCTTTCACCATATTGTCTGCTGAGATAAATTCGTATTTACCGTGGTAATTTTCACCGCCTGTGAAGATGTTTGGCGTTGGCATTCCCATGTAGGAAAGTTGTGAACCATCCGTACCGCCACGAATCGGTGCGATTTTAGGTTCAATATCGAGACTACGATAAACCTCTTCCATTACGTCAACAATTTCCATGACAGGCGTAATCTTCTCGCCCATATTGAAGTACTGATCTGTAACCGTCAGCTCTACCGTATGTTCACCGTGCTTTTCTTTTAAAAGTGCAGCAGTATCTTGTAAGAGTTGTTTGCGCGATTCAAAAGAGTTTTTGTCAAAGTCACGAATAATGTATTGATAAGTAGTTTTTTCTACGGAACCATTCGCTTCCATTAAATGAATGAAGCCTTCATAGTTCTCTGTTTCTTGTGGGATGTCATGTTCCGGCATAGCTTGATGGAACTCTGCCGCGATCAATAGAGAGTTGACCATTTTACCTTTTGCAGTTCCAGGATGCACATTCGTTCCGTGAAACGTTACTTCTGCGCCTGCCGCGTTGAAGCTCTCATACTGAAGTTCTCCAAGCGGACCGCCATCCATCGTGTAGGCGAAATCGGCACCGAATCGTTCTACATCAAACTTATGCGGGCCGCGTCCGATTTCTTCGTCAGGTGTAAAGCCGATACGTACTTTGCCGTGTTTGATTTCGGGGTGTTCAACTAAGTAATGCATAGCTGTCATAATTTCCGCGATCCCGGCTTTATCGTCAGCACCTAATAATGTTGTGCCATCCGTCGTGATCAACGTGTGGCCTACGTAGTTGTTGAGCTCAGGAAATGCATGCACGCTCATGAGGGTGGTTTCGTTCAATGAAATGTCTTTACCGTCATAGTTGTCGATGCGTTGCGGTTTGACGTTTGTCCCTGTATAGTCAGTTGCCGTGTCAACATGGGCTAGGAAACCGACTGTAGGCAGTTGTTTGTCGGTGTTAGCCGGTAATGTGCCGAATAGATAGCCGTTTTCATCAACTGAAATTTCTTCGAGACCGATGTCGGCCATTTCTTTTTCAAGCATGCGCAGTAGGTCCCACTGTTTTGCAGTAGACGGTGTCGTGTCCGAAGAAGCATCGGATTGAGTGTCAATTTTAGCATAGCGGATCAGCCGTTCGATCAGTTCTTCTTTCATGAAGCAGACTCCTCTCAAGATACGAATTAATGTTTTCATTTTAACAGAGCTGTATGAATATTTCGCTTAAAAAGAAAAAAAGAACCGAAATTCTCGGTTCTTGGAAATGGTTTAGGGTGAATTGCTGTTGGGGTTGGGAATTGGCGCTACGGAGGGGACGCATTTCTGGAGGGCCCGCGGTGAGACAACTGTTCGCTCCGCTCTCCTAGTTGTCTCACCTGATCGGGTTGATCCTCCCAGAGTCGCCCCTCCTACGCGCCAATCCCTTACAATCAGAGCGGGTGATACGTATTGAAGTCAATGAAATAAGTGTTGTAACTGGTTCTGTACTTTAACTTTAATAAGTTGAAACACAACAATAATTGAGACACTACCTACAATGAGCGATATAAGTACCTCCACTAGGTAAGTAGGATTGAAGCGGAAGTTGGGGGCGACTCCTGGGGAATCGAGTGATCTTGAGACCCTGGACTGAACGAAGTGAGGGAAGCGGCTCAAGATTGCTCCCCCGGAAAGCGTCCCCCAACTGGAGCTTCAATCCCCACGCACTCACTAATTAGCTTACATTTTTAAAGCGTTTAATTTACGACCATCAATTAAATATGTTAATCGTAGTGATAATGATCGGCATCGAGACAACGTCTATGAGGAAGGCGCCTACGATAGGAACGATCAAGAAGGCCTTGCGTGACGGACCATAACGTCCTGTAACGGCTGCCATGTTCGCCATCGCGTTAGGTGTCGCACCTAGGCTGTGGCCTGCGAAACCAGCAATCATAACTGCTGCATCGTAATCCTTACCGAGCAAACGGAACAGAATGAAGATCGCAAACAATGCGACGAAGACTACTTGTACAAAGACGATCAGCAACAATGGAAGCGCCAAATCCGCAACTTCCCACAGCTTGATGCTCATTAACGCCATCGATAAGAAAATACCAAGTGATACGTCGCCGATCAAGTTGATGCTCGTCATATGAACCGCATCTTCCTTCACGCGGTCCACAATGTTTCGTACAATCACTGCAACAAACATTGCGCCTACGTAACCAGGCATGACGAAACCAGTAGCGCTAGAGAACAGATCCCCAATTAACGTACCGCCTGCGATACAAAGTGTAATCAATAACGTTTGTATCAGGAAGTTATCGGTGTTGATTGGTTTTTCAAAGGATTCCACGGAATACGCTTCTCCGTGCTCGACTTCCGTAGATTTTAAATCATATTTGTTGATCAAGTATTTCACGATAGGGCCGCCAATGAGACCGCCTGCTACGAGTCCGAAAGTAGCTGCCGCAATACCGATGGATAATGCAGAATCAATTCCAAGACTTTCTAACGTTTCCCCGTAAGCAGTAGCACCTCCATGCCCGCCTTCCATGGAGACAGCTCCAGCCATCATACCGATCAACGGATGCAGACCAAATATGTAGGACATGGAAACCCCTATAGCGTTTTGAGCCAGTGCTAAGAAACCACAAGCTGCCCAGTAGATCATCAATAGTTTTCCGCCCAGACGGATTAGGCGAAAACTAGCGCCAAGACCGACTGTTGTGAAAAACGTCAGCATAAATAAGTTTTGCAAAGAAGTGTCCAATGTAAAACTCAGTAAATTGAAGTACTTTAAAATAGTCGCTAAAATTGCGAACAGTAAACCGCCGACAACAGGGGCAGGGATACAGAATTTCTGGAGAAAGCCGACTTTACGGACTAACATCGTACCCAGTGTTAGGAGAGCTAACGCTAAAAATAGCGTAGTAATTTGATTTAGCTCAATTGTCATGTGTTTCGACCTCCCAGCAATGCAAAGATTGCTTCATTTGTAAGATAAGCCCCGAGCTTAACCGTTTGATTATGATGGTCAAGTGACGGATTGATTTCGGAAATGTCGAATGAAAGGGTTTTCTTATGCGATGCAACAGTTTGTATGAAAGAGCGTACAATCAACGGATCCAATCCGAAGGGAGACGGCGCACTGACACCTGGAGCAAACGCAGAGTTCAAGACATCCGAGCATAATGTTAACAAAATAGCGTCCTGTTTTTCAATGAATAACTGTATTTTTTGTAATGTATCGTCTAAAGGACTTGTCGTAATCTGTTGTTCTGTGACATATGTCACGCCTTGTGCATCGGCTTCCGCGAACAATGCGTCCGTATTGCCGAATTCTTGAATCCCCAGCACGAGGTAATCCACATTCGGATCAGCGTCAAGCATCTGCTTGAACATTGTGCCTGAAGAAGGTTGTTCATCGTAGCCGCGCAAATCGAAATGAGCGTCAATATTTATGACACCAAGTTTCGCGTCAGGACCAAGAAAGTCTCGAACTCCTGTATAATGACCGTAAGCGGTTTCATGTCCACCGCCTAAAATGACAGGCTTCGTACGATACTGAAGGCTCTTTTGAACGACTGCGCCTAATTCAGCTTGCGCTTGTTCTAGCTGATCGTCTTCACACACGACAGTCCCTATATCAACTAGCTGACAGTTAGCAGGCAAGCGCCAAGGTAGTTTCGCTAGTTCGTTACGTAATGCATTCGGTCCTTCTGCAGCACCGAGACGGCCGTTATTTCGACGTACACCTTCTTCGGAAGAAAATCCGATGAGAGTACAAGTTTTATTGGTAGCGCTTTCTTTTAATTCGGAAAATTGGATGATTTGATGCATTCGGAAGGAAGCTCTGTCGGTCTCGTGATCAGTACGACCTGTCCAGTATTTTTCATTTGATGGAACTAACAATATACTTCACCCTTTCCAACGTGATATTCTTACTATACTGGTTTGTACTTATTAATTCTAATACATGTTTTTCATATACTTATGCATTCGGGTTATAAATGGAGGTGAGATGAATGGAATTCAAGCAATTGCAGTATTTTGTCATGGTAGTGCAACAGTCGAGCTTTTCTGAAGCGGCTAAAAAACTTCATCTTTCACAGCCTTCACTCAGTAAAGCGATCAAGAACTTGGAGTCTGAAGTAGGATTTCAGTTACTTGAACGAACGACCAAACGTGTCCAATTAACGGAATCGGGTAGAGTGATTTATGAACGCGCATTGCAGATTCTCCATGAGGCAGATATTTTACAGCAAGAAATTAAAGAAGTGAAGTGGACAGGCAGTGGAAGTGTGCAGATCGGTATGATTGAATCGGTGAAAAATTGGCTTCCTTCTATATTATTAGCACACCGTCAAGAGTTTCCATCGATGCATGTGAAGTTAATAGAGGTGTTAGGACGTGGAGATGTTGAACGAGCGCTCCGTCAGTACGCTGTCCATGTTTGTTTAACCAATCAATTTATAGAAGCTTCGGATATCGTCACGATACCTTTATATCAAGAGCAGTTAGCAGTTATTATGCATCCCGAACATCGTCTGGCCAGCAAAGATTCAATTACGCTAGCCGACCTAGAAGAAGAGACGTTTATTGTCACGAGTGTTGGGCTGCAAACTAGACAAGATATTTTTGCTGCGTTTGCTGAAGAAGGAGTGCGCATGAATATATGTTACGAAGTTGAGCGCTTTGAAACGATTGTAGAGCTTGTACGAGAGAATATTGGAATTTCAATTATTCCACAAAAATATTTTGCGCATCGATCCGATCCAACCCTCGTAATTAAAACGACAAATTCGAAGACGTTGACACGCACAGTGTATCTCACTTATTTGGAAAAACGTTATATGCCACCAGCTATTGAGGTGTTGATCGGTAGTATGCAAATGCAGCGTGACTCTTCTATGAACTGGAAAGAAGGGGGAGAACTAGATGAATAAGTTTTTATTCGGTATGTTAGTTGTCATCACGACAGCTTTAATGGGATCGTCATTTGCTATTGGGAAAATCGGGTTGGAATACTCTTCACCGTTGTTGCTAGTCGCATTGCGCTTCACTATTGCAGGAGCCATCATGGCGGTAGTCGTGAAGATTATGAAAAAGCCACACCCTAAAACATTTGGAGAGTGGAAGTGGCTTGTGCTGATCGGCTCATTGCAGACCGCTGCAGTGATGGGGTGTATTTTTATAGCGCTTCGCACGATTACGTCAGGTGAAACGTCGATTTTAACATTTACAAACCCATTGCTTGTTGTGGTCATCGGAACACTAGTACTAAAAATTCGTTACCGCTTGCAACAGTGGGTTGGTGTGATCTGTGGTTTGTTTGGGGTATTTATTACAATGGGCGGTCATTTGGATTGGAAAATTGGTACGGTGTTAGGGTTTTTATCGGCAGTAGCGTGGGCTTGCGCGACGTTGCTTGTCAAAGTACATGGCTATCGTTTTGATACATGGGTGATGACTGCTTATCAGATGTTATTTGGCGGATTGATCCTATTTTTAGCGAGTTATGTACTCGAGGAACCATTTTTCGTAGCGAATCCATTGTCATTGGCGATTTTGGGATGGCTTGCGATTGCCGCTTCCATTGTGCAGTTTTCTATTTGGTTTTATTTATTGCAAACAGGAAATCCCGAGAGAACGAGTGCATTTCTGTTTTTGGCACCGTTCTTCGGGACATTGTCGGGATGGGTTCTGTTGGATGAGAAGTTATCTATGTCATTAATTTTAGGGGGCATGCTCATCAGTTTGGGAATATTCCTCGTGAACTGGCGCAGCAAACGAGAGTTGAATAAAGGACTAGTTGACTTGCCATAGACGACAATAGGCTTCGAGTTCGCTGAGAAATGCTTGTACTTCGTTGGTGTTAGAATAGGTTCCTGTATAAAACGTGCGTTGAATAGGTGTAACTTCATAATGGAGTACGGTGAGTTCACCTGTTGCCAGTTCATGTTTGCAACTATGGCGCGATAAAATGGCAATACCTAGTCCACTCAGAACAGCTTGTTTGATACTTTCCGGCGAGTCCATTATAGTGGGTTTTGCTTGTACTCCGTATTGTTGAAGAGCTTGATCAATCAACGAACGGCTAGGGTCTTCCGTGTCTGGTAAAATCCAATGCGTATTTTGCAAATCCAGAATCGACGATCTTTTTTTATGTGCGAGCGGATGCGTAGCAGAAGCAAAGAGTAACAGTTCGTCTTGCATAAATGCGTTTGACAATGGTAAGTTGTCTCGTTCACTGCAACCGATATCGGCCTTTTTGCTTTTGAGTAAGCGCAAAATGTTAGAAGGTGAAGCAGTCGTCAGTTCCAGGCGCATGTCGGGGTATTTCGCATGTAGCCGAGTGAGAACGTCGGGTAGAACAGCTTGCGAAATAACCGGTGAAGCGGCAATGCGTAGAGTGCCTTTGAGTGCTGTGGTTTGTGTGGATTCTGCGTTTGTACGATTGGTCAACTTCATCATCTCCAATGCGTGTTTTTATAGTAAATGTCCTACTGGTATGACTTGTTTTTGTGTGAAAAAATAGCCTTGCATTAATCTGCAAGGCATCGAACGTGCAATTATAGAACTGTGTAATTTTTGTGTGCGACGACAGTCATGTTGGAAGCTGCTCCAATGTTTTCTGCGTCTTCTTCAGAAATTTTCACAATGACGGAGTTTTCGAGAATCTTGTGTATGGTTCCGGAAACTTCATGTTCATTACGGTTGAAAGATATGACTTCGTCTACATACCGTGATGCTACAAAATCAGAAACTGGACGATCTTTTCGTGGGAATGCCAATCGAATCAACTCCTTCAGTAGTATGGAATCTAATTTGTCGTAATTTGTCATTAACGCTAGACGAAAAGTACGTACAATAGCTTACTAGAACTAGTATAACACATTTTGAGAAATTAATCATCATACTAGATTTGTGTCGAATGAGCAAGTTTTTCGAACAATCATTTATGGAAGTTGACTGGTACCATCCACAGAGATAGCATAGTACGGATAATAGGCAAATCAATTGGTTGACAATATACCTCAAGGGGTATATTGTAGAGTTAACAATAAGGAGGTTGAGCGATATGGAATACGATGATAAAGTCAAAAATCGATTAAAGCGTCTAGAGGGTCAAATCAAAGGTGTCTTGCGTATGATGGAAGAAGGCAAGGACTGTAAAGAAGTGATCACGCAATTATCAGCCAGTCGTTCTGCTATTGATCGTACAATTGGTGTAATTGTGAGCTCGAATTTGATCGCCTGCATGGAAAATCTAGACGAAGTGGATGATCGTACGCAAGAATCTATCATTAACGAAGCGGTGGATCTTCTAGTAAAGAGTCGATGAGCAACATCACTTGACTCTTTTTTTTACAACATATAATATACCCCTATAGGTATTTTGTTTAGTAATTTTACAATAAAGGAGAAGAGAATATGACGGAGCAAAAGAAAACGACGATCGTGTTATTTAGTGGTGATTATGATAAAGCAATGGCCGCTTATATTATTGCGAATGGTGCAGCGGCGTATGATCATGAAGTTACGATTTTTCATACGTTCTGGGGATTGAACGCGTTGCGGAAAGACGAACCTATTAAGAGTAATAAAAGCTTCATTGAGAAGGCGTTTGGGAAAATGATGCCGCGTGGAGCAGATAGAATGGGATTATCTCAAATGAATTTTGCGGGAATGGGTCCTAAGATGATCAAGCAAGTGATAAAGAAGCATAATGCGATGACATTACCACAACTGATCGATATGGCAGTAGAGCAAGATGTAAGATTGATCGCGTGTACGATGACAATGGATTTACTAGGGCTTGGTGAGGGCGAACTTCTTAAGGAAGTTGAGTATGGTGGTGTAGCGGCATACTTAGGAGAAGCGCAAGATGGTCAAGTGAACTTGTTTATTTAATTTTTTTCTTAAAATGGATACCCTAGGGTGTATAGGAGGAATACAATGATTCAGTCAGATAATGTGTTAGATGCAAAAGGTCTTGCTTGTCCGATGCCGATTGTGAAGACGAGAAAGATGATGAAAGACATGGAAGACGGCCAAGTGCTTGAAGTCCAGTCGACAGATTCAGGTACTACTGCAGATTTACAGGCGTGGACGGAAAGTGCTGGTCATCAATACGTTGGGAATGTGAAGGAAGCGGATGTATGGCGCCATTTCGTACGAAAAGCAGGCCAGGAAGATCAGTCGCAAAAAGAATATCCATTTACAGTCGACAATGATCGCTTAATGGAACAGCTGCAACACCCTGACGCTGTGCTACTAGACGTTCGTGAAGAAGCTGAATATGCATTTGCTCACATACCTGGCGCCCTATCTATACCTCTTGGCCAGTTGGGTGAACGCATGGCGTACTTGAGTAAAGACAGCAAGATCTTCGTAGTATGTCGAACAGGTAATCGCAGTGATATGGCATGCCGGAAACTAGTCGCAAATGGATTTGAACGTGTCACGAATGTACTTCCTGGCATGTCGGAATGGAATAGCGAGACGGAAAATACAACAGGGGGTATGAATAAATGAGAATCATTCAATCAAGTGAAGTAGCGAAGCGCGTTATGGCGAAAGAATCATTATTCATTTTGGATGTGCGAAATGAAGGCGCATTTGAAGATTGGAAAATTGAAGGGGAGCAAGTGCGCCATTTGAATGTACCGTACTTTGATTTATTGGATGGCATTGAAGATATTGAAGGCCAGTTGCCAAAGGATGAAGAGATCCTAGTTGTCTGTGCAAAAGAAGGCTCGTCCATCATGGTGGCGGAAATCCTGGAAGAAGCAGGATTCTCTGTAGGTTACCTTTTAGGTGGGATGAAAGCGTGGAGCGAGTATCTTGAACCGGTAAAAATTGCCGATTTGAAATCGGGTGGCGAGCTCTATCAATTCGTCCGTCTTGGTAAAGGGTGTCTTTCGTATATGATCATGTCGGGTGGAGAAGCGGCAATCGTAGACGCAACACGTATGACGGATGTGTACGTGGATTTTGCTGCGAAACACGGCGTCAAGATCACAAACGTACTGGATACGCACTTGCACGCTGATCATATTTCGGGTGGTCGTCAGATCGCAGAAGCGGCGGGTGCAACATATTGGTTGCCTCCGAAAGATGCAGAAGAGGCAGTATTTGAATATGCAGCGTTAGAAGGTGATACATGTATTCAGATAGGTGATACGAAAATTGATATTCAAGCACTTTATTCGCCAGGACATACCATTGGTTCGACTTCATTTATCGTCGATGAGAGCTATTTAATGACAGGTGATATTCTGTTTATTGATTCGATTGGACGTCCAGATTTAGCGGGTTTAGCGGAGGATTGGGTAAGTGATTTACGCGAGTCTTTATATAGTCGCTACAAAAAAATATCAGAGGACTTAATCGTCTTGCCAGCTCACTTTATGGTAATAGATGAGTTGAATGAAGATGGTAGCGTGGCAGAGAAGCTTAGCGTATTGTATGAAACAAATCATGGCTTGAATATTCAAGATGAAAAAGAGTTTAGAGAATTAGTTACTGATAACTTGCCACCACAGCCAAACGCTTATCAGGAAATTCGCCAGATGAATATGGGGAAGATCCAGCCTGACGTGGAAACGCAACGCGAGATGGAGATTGGTCCGAATCGCTGTGCGGTACGGTAAATAGTTAGTTAAATGGATAATGAACACTAAAACCCAAATTAAAAGGAGAAGATATATATGAATACAACAACATTTTTAGACGCTAAAGGCTTGGCATGCCCAATGCCGATCGTACGTGCAAAGAAAGCCATGAAAGACTTGCAAGCAGGGGACATTCTTGAAATCCATACAACAGACAAAGGTTCAGTGTCCGATCTGACTGCATGGGCGGCTTCTGGTAATCATGAAATAAAAGATCAACAACAAGAGTCAGATGTCTTTAAATTCTGGATCCAAAAAGGATAAACTAAGGGTAGAGGGAATGGTTATCTCCCTCTTTCATCAGGAAGAAGGGAGAACATCATGACGATTCCATTTATTATTACAATCTTTCTCATTGGCTTCGTTGGCTCATTCCTTTCGGGTATGATGGGAATTGGCGGTGCAATTGTCAAATATCCAATGTTGTTATTTATTCCTGCGTTACTTGGCTTTGCTGCGTTTACACCACATGAAGTATCTGGAATTACTGCAGTTGAAGTGTTTTTTGCATCACTTTCAGGAGTATTCGCGTATAGAAAGAGTAACTTAATATTGAAACCACTTGTCCTCTATATGGGAATCAGTGTATTAGTCGGCAGTGTGATCGGCGGCGCTGGTTCTAGTATGCTAGCAGAAGCGACGGTTAACATCATCTATGGTATTTTAGCCGTTATGGCGGCAATTATGATGTTCATTCCTAAAAAGGGTCTCGACGATCAGCCGATTGATGAAATTACATTTAATCGCTTCATCGCTTCCAGTGCGGCCTTTATCGTCGGTTTGGCAGCTGGAATTGTCGGAGCTGGCGGTGCATTCATTATGGTGCCGATTATGCTCGTGATACTAAAGATACCGACACGCGTTACGATCGCTACGTCCCTTGCAATTACGCTATTGTCATCTGTGGGCTCGGCATCAGGCAAGCTCCTAACAGGTCAAGTACCTTATGGACCGGCGCTCGTCATGATTGTCGCAAGCATCATTGCAGCGCCGATCGGTGTAAAAGTCAGTCGTAAAGTAAACACCAAAGTATTACAAAGCATTCTAGCCATACTCATCATGGCCTCCGCCGTGAAAATCTGGTGGGACATATTCTAACCAAATAGGATCGTCAGCACATCGTTCACTAAACGTGTTGCTGGCGATTTTTTGGTGAAATCATAAGTGGAAACATCAGGGAACTCACTTCAGCACTTGCGGCTGGCTGTCGTTTAGTAAATGAGGGAGTCTTTACATAATGCTATCATTCGAGATCAACAAAACCTTCCTAGTCCAAGCTCTAGACGATAGAAATAACACCGCTTTCTAAAGATTCTATTAATAAACCCTTGCAATAGACTAGGAATAGCCGTATACTATTTTTCAACGATGGAAAACGAATAGACACACTCTTATCAAGAGCGGCGGAGGGATTAGGCCCTGTGATGCCCGGCAACCGGCGAAAGCAAAGGTGCTACTTCCTACAAACTCTCGGCAGTTTGGAAGATAAGGGGGGAATGAGCGAAAGCAGAGCCCTCTTCTTATTATGGAAGATGGGCTTTTTCTATATAGTGAATCACACCCACGTGTTCCTTGTCTAGTCCTAAAGAAAAGATATTCGAGGCGTCTCGGTGTTCCATCAATACATGAAAAAGGGGAATGGATATGACGAATTTACAGCCAGAAACGATACTATTACACGGAGGGCAAAAACCGGATCCGGAAACAGGTTCACGGGCTTTACCGATTCATCGTACGACTTCTTATGTATTCAGAGACACAGAACACGCACAAAATCTATTTGGCTTGAAAGAAGCAGGCAATATCTACACACGAATTACCAACCCGACAGTAGCTGTCTTTGAAGAGCGTGTCGCACAGCTAGAAGGCGGAACGGCAGCAGTTGCATTGTCTTCGGGTATGGCGGCCATTGCATTCTCTATTCTCAATATTGCTGGAACAGGTGATGAAATCGTTGCAGCGAGCAATCTTTACGGAGGTACATACAATTTATTCGCTGTGACATTACCGCGCTATGGCATCACAGTGAAATTTGTTGACGCATCTGATCCGAAAAACTTTGAAGCAGCCATTACGGATAAAACGAAAGCATTGTTTGCAGAAACAATCGGTAACCCGAGCTTGCAAGTCCTTGACGTGGAAGCTATTGCGAACATTGCACATGAAAATGGAATTCCGTTGCTCGTAGACAATACATTCCCTTCTCCTTATGGGTCAAATCCAATCGAATACGGAGCGGATGTAGTCATTCACTCGGCGACGAAATGGATTGGCGGACACGGTACGACTATCGGTGGTGTGGCAGTGGACGCGGGGAAATTCGATTGGACACAAGGTAAGTTCCCTGGCTTTACAGAGCCGGATGAATCATATCATGGCTTACGTTACGGAATCGACACGGCTGCTGCAGCTTTCGCAACGAAACTGCGCGTGCAATTGCTAAGAGACTTTGGCCCATGCCTGTCACCGGACAGTGCATTCAACTTGTTGCAAGGTTTAGAAACACTTCATTTACGTGTACCACGCCATAATGAAAACGCACAAAAAGTCGCGGCATTCCTGCAGGATCATCCAGCAGTTGAATGGGTAACCTATACGGGTCTAGACGATCATCCAACAGCGGAATTGGCCAACAAACATTTAAAAAACGGGTATGGCTCAATTATCGTTTTCGGTATCAAAGGTGGACGCGATGCTGGGAGACAGGTGATCGACAATGTCGAAATTTGGTCTCATGTAGCAAACGTAGGAGATGCCAAGTCATTAATCATACATCCGGCATCTACTACTCATCAGCAGCTGTCTGTGGAAGACTTGAAAAACTCAGGCGTTAGCGAAGAGCTGATCCGCTTGTCAGTAGGGTTGGAGTCAGTAGACGATATGATCGCAGATTTGAAACAAGCAATCGAAAAAGCTGTCAACTAATACAAAAAATGAACACTACGCATGTGCGCAGTGTTCATTTTTTATTTTCGTTTGATTTTTCTTCGCTCTTCCTTTAAAGATTTGAAAAGCGAGGTGATCATCATAATCAGTATGATGGAGAATGGTAAGGCGGCTATGATAATGACGTTTTGAAGTGCATCCAAACCACCAACATATAATAGAATAATCGCGATGGAGGACTGAATGACGCCCCAGACGATTTTCAAGTTATTAGGTGGAGTCAATGAACCATATGACGACTGCATACCTAGTACGAATGTAGCCGAATCCGCTGACGTAATGAAGAATGAAGTAATCAGCAAAATTGCGACAACTGAAATGACGAATGACCAAGGTAATCCACTGAACATCTCAAAAATTGTCAACTCTGTTGCAGTAGAGGCTAAATCGATAATACCTTGCTTTTGTGTTTCAATAGCTGTTGTACCAAACGCTGAGAACCAAATTGCACTCAATACAGTCGGTACGACGAGCACACCGATCATGAATTCGCGAATTGTTCTTCCTTTTGAAACACGGGCAATGAACATACCGACAAATGGTGACCAAGCTATCCACCAAGACCAGTAGAATAGTGTCCAGTCATTCAACCATGAACGATTTTCAGGTGTAAGTGGTGCTGTGCGGAAACTCATACGAATGAGGTTTTCTAAATATCCGCCAATAGAATCAGTGAACATATTGAAAATCAGCAATGTTGGACCGAGTGCAATGATAAAGACCAACAAAGTAAGAGCTAATACCATATTGGTATTGGATAAAATACGAATCCCTTTTCCAAGGCCGCTCCAAGCGGATAGTAAGAATAATACAGTCACGATCGCAATAATAATAAACTGAGACCAGAAACCGATTGGAACACCGAATAAGTAATTCAATCCAGCATTAATCTGGACCGCTCCAAATCCGAGTGACGTGGCGACACCGAAAACAGTAGCGAAAACTGCAAAGACGTCAATTACGGTTCCGAGTTTGCCATCTACGCGATCACCGAAAATCGGGCGAAGTGTGGAGGAGATTAAACCAGGCTGGTTTTTGCGGAACTGGAAGTATGCCAGGGCTAAAGCTGTCATACCATATATAGCCCAAGCGTGGAAGCCCCAATGGAAAAATGTTGAACGCATCGCTTCTTTATACGCTTCTTTTGTTCCAACAGGTGCAGTAGCTGAACTTACCGCATAATGTGAGAGAGGTTCCGCAGCTCCATAGAACACGAGTCCAATTCCCATACCTGCGGAAAATAGCATGGCGAGCCAAGAAAACATGGAAAACTGTGGCCTGTCACTATCTTTCCCCAATCGAATCCTGCCGAGCGGACTGAATATCAAATAGACTGAAATGAAGAATAGCATAGAAACTGTCAGTAAGTAATACCAGCCGAATGAATCTGAAATGAGATTCCTTATATTGAGCGTGATCGCCTCAAAGTGTTCAGGAGCGATTACACCATAACCGACTGCCAATACGACAGCTACTAATGTAATATAAAATGTTGATGAAACTTTTCTCATAGGTCCTCCTTATGTAAATGTAGTTTGTGAAATGAACTAAGTAAATAATCAAAGTCGTAGAATAAAATTGCACACATACACTTTAAAATACCCTTTTAATCATTCGTGTAAACGCTTGGAACATGACAATGTGTTGACAATGTCATCAGAAGTGAAAATAAAAAAGACGAGAAAATTCCTTCTCGTCCAATATGTAAGTTGGTTTCGTAGTGCAATTCATCTACTCGCATAGAATGCTCAGCCCGTACTTGTGACAGTATACATGAAACGTAGGGGTAATTTCCAGCCAGAGGAACGATTTCCTTTCATACAACAAGAACTGTGGCCATGTTATACTATAGAAACAAATGAAATGAGGAGGGAATTTTTCATGCAATATTCACAACCTAAGATGCTACAGCTCGTAAAGCATAGCCCAGAGTTAAACAGACGATTGAAAGAAATTATGAAAGAGCATGAGCTAGAGAAAAGCTTTGCATTGAAAGCACTTTACCATGCAGAAGTGAAAGACGGCGGAGTCTATCAGCGGGATTATCAGGAGCTGTAAGCATCCATTCATGTATATAGCGCACGATGTACTGGATGTTTGACGGAAAAATCGTAGCAGGTGGGACGCCGGATGAATTATTCAAAGGCTCTTATTTCTATATGACGTTGGTCAAACGTCCTCTTTTGTTCTAGAGCTAGTTGGATGAAAATCTTACAGCGCATTCAGCGGAAGTGTGGATTGCTATATGAACGGCCGAGATAACTTCTATATATACACACAAAAAGAGTAGCCAAAATTGGCTGCTCTTTTTGAGTGTGATAAATGAAAAACGAATGATTGTGTTTGACGTCGGTGCCTTCTCCACCGAAAATTACGAAGGATTAAACGGTTGATTACCTTCAGTTTGCTTGTTTTTCTTCGAATTGGCATTCTTTTTCTTCGCCGCATCGTTCTGTCCAATCACGTCAAAATCGTCAGGACTTAAATCATATCCAAAACCATATTCCTCGCGCATGTTCTCAGTATTCTTGTTGTTCTTCTTGTTGTTCTTGTTCTTCTCATTGTTAGGCATATTCGCCACCTCCATGACAAGAGTGTGGCATTCTGATTGAAGATTATACATCAGTTATGAGCGGTTGTGACGGTTTATAGAGCGGTTGGATGTGTTCTATGAGCGCTTGTGTGGCACGATAGAGCGGTTGTCGAAGTTCTATGAGCACTTGTGGATTTTTAAGAGCGGTTGAAGCAGTTTAATGAGCGCAAATGAATTCATTCGAAAACTTCTTAAGAATTTCTTCATATTTATCCTCAGTCTTTGTTAAGAGTGGGGTGATAGAATGAAGTTATTAGTGAGACGGGGTGACGTACATGGCAGAATTTACAGTGCTTGTGGCGGATGACGATAAGGAAATTCGCGAGGGAATTGAAATTTATTTGAAAAATGAAGGGTATCGTGTACTGAAAGCGAAAGATGGTCAAGAAGCGCTAGAGCTACTGGCGTTGAATGAAATCCATTTATTGATTTTAGATATTATGATGCCGAATATGGATGGGATCACCGCAACATTCAAAATACGGGAAATGCAAAACATTCCCATTATCATGTTGAGTGCGAAAGTGGAAGACTCGGATAAAATTCATGGTTTGTCGGTAGGTGCAGACGACTATGTGACGAAGCCATTCCATCCGCTGGAGTTGATGGCTCGAGTGAAGTCGCAACTCCGTCGGTACGTGCAGCTCGGAACATATGAAGGCCAAAAAGTCATTGAAGTCAATGGCCTAGTTTTGAATGAAGAAGAGAAGGAGCTGACAGTGGATGGGACACCGGTTCGGTTAACGCCAATTGAATTCAAAATTACGGAGTTACTGATGAAACATCCGGGACGTGTATTTTCAATTAACGAAATATATGAACGCGTGTGGAATGAACAGGCATATAACGCAGAAAATATCGTAGCAGTGCATATACGAAAAATACGAGAGAAAATTGAAGCGGATCCGAAAAATCCGCGGTATGTGAAGGTGGTGTGGGGCGTTGGCTATAAAATCGAAAAATAGAAACGGCTTGGTTGGGTCACTTATAGCTATTACGCTAGCGCTGGGAAGTCTGGTATATTGTGCCTCATTTACGGTCGACCTGTTCGTGGAGGGGTGGGAAAGATTAAGTATGGCCACCGATTACTTTAGACGAATTATACAAGGGGGAGCCGTGTGATGAATAAAAATATAAAACTGGCCATCTGGTCCGCACTTGTGACACTGGTATTGATCGCATTGCCGTCCATTATTCATTATGCACCGCAACTTGTTGGTAAGTCATTTACCGACCAAGAAGATTTTACCTACAGAATGGAACAAGTATATGATAATCTGTCGGCTACCGTACTGAATCCAGTCGACTTGAAAAAAGCGGAGAAGGAATTAACGGTCTCGCGAGATGAAATTGAAGAATACCGACAGCGATACGGTACGCTTTCTGAACAGCTCGATAATATCCAGCAACAATATGCAGAACGAATTGCAGAAGCGAAAAGTGAGAAAAATGAAACGGTATTATTGGCTCTAGTCAAGGAGCGAAATACGAAACTAGAAGATATCCAAAAGAACTTTGAAAGCGATCAGTATGTGGAAGATAAAATCCGTTCGGAAAAAGCAAAAGCTTTAGCGCGTCAGATTAAAGAAACTGAAAATAATCGGCAAACGAATATTCCCATTGCCTATGATCTCGTGAATGTTGAAACGGGTGAACGATTTACTCGAGGAGATGTTGAGGTTACGTCACTTTTCCAACAACAATTTACGGATGCGACAGGATATTTTAAGGCGAACTCGGCTGTGTATGACAATGGATACTCTGACTATTCCTTGGAACAACAATCGATGTTCACAGATGACGATGTGGAAGGCATTAGCAACCCTCCTCAATATTTTGAAGGAACCATTATAATTCCATCGGATGCGACGGCGTTAAATGATATGGCCAAGGAAAACGATCAATTCATCCGTGGAAAGTATCTGTTATACGCTTTCTGGGTTCTCGGTTTTTTTGCCCTTGTGGCGTTGTTTACCGTGATGAAGTTTCAGAAAGAATGGGTGCTTCAGTCAAGGTTGGCTGCTGCGTATTCACGCTGGAAACTAGACGTGAAAGTAGTTCTTTTACTGCTGACTGCTTTTATACTGACACTATACATCGAATCAGCGATCTTCAACATTTTCAATCAGTTTAGATACGTCAGCTTGGGGACGATCAGTAATATAGGCGTCAGTTTCTTGTTGATCGGTGTACTGTTTACCGCGTTGTTGGCGTTTCAGGCTGTTCATTTATTTAGGCTATATCGCGAACCTGGGCAACTGATGGAAGATTGGCGTGAAAGTTTTACTATGCAATTTGCCAAAGATATTAGGGACACGTTCAGTAATCGTACGATCGGTGTACAGTTATCGTTATTACTCATGATCTTTTTCCTTGCTGGCGTAGGCTTGGTTGGTGGATTCATGAACCCAGTGCTTATCGTGATTTACGCCTTTTGTGTATTATTTGTCGCGCTACCCGCAGTATTCATTTTCGTGAAAAAAACAGCCTATTTGAATCGCATATTGGCTGCAACGAACGATATGGCGGCGGGGCATCTGACGCAGGCGATACCGGTCAAAGGTAATTCGCAGCTTGCAAAACATGCCGCGAACTTGAACAATCTTCGCGAAGGAGTTCGTGTGTCGATCAATGAACAAGCGAAAAGTGAACGGTTAAAAACGGAGCTGATCACGAATGTCAGCCATGACTTACGGACACCGCTTACTTCCATTATTACGTATACCGATTTATTGAAAGATGAGACGTTAACTGCGGAAGAACGAGCGAAGTACGTCGGCATTCTGGATCAGAAATCACAGCGCTTGAAAACGCTCATTGAAGATTTATTCGAAGTATCAAAAATGGCAAGCGGCAATTTGGAAATGGTGAAGCAACGTGTAGAGTTGAATCAGTTGATCCAGCAAGCGTTAGCAGAACATGCGGAAGAACTCGCTGAGCAAGATTTGCATATCCGAACTACTTTACCTGAAGAACCAATCTTCGCGATGGTGGACGGACAAAAGTGGTGGAGAGTACTTGATAATCTGTTCATCAATATATGGAAGTATTCATTGCCAGGTACGAGAGTATATGTCAATCTTCAGCAAGTGGGGTCGACTGCACGCATTGTGTTGAAAAACGTGGCGAGATATGAACTGGGTGATACTACGGATGAATTGTTAGAACGCTTTAAGCGCGGCGATGAATCCAGACAGACGGAAGGTTCGGGTTTAGGACTGGCTATTGCTCAATCTATTGTCGAGCTGCATGGCGGCCGGATGGAAGTAGAAGTCGATGGAGATTTATTCAAAGTGACGATTGATGTCGTAAGTGGGTAAATGGACGCGGAGTAAGATGGGAGGAAATTCCTGTCTTACTCTTTTTTTGATTTTTAAAAGGAATTAGTTTAGTTTATGACGAATACGGGTATGTATAGAGAGTGCGGTCTATACATTATGGAGTGCATGAAAGGGAGGAATGGTTATATGACAATCGTTGACGGGAAGTATCCAAACAAAAAAGATCTAACTCCGAAAGTAGAAGAGATCAATGAGGAACAGTGTGTGGTGGAAGATGTAGTAGTGCCAGATGAACTGCCTCTTGCCGATCCGGCAGATTCTGATTCAAGTGTTGCGTTTAGAGAAAATGCACAGGATGAAACGGGAGAACATAAACCTTCCGCTTACAGTCAAAATAAATCCCCAAGCCAAAATTATCATGATCTGACGCCGGGTGAAATGTTCCCATATGGAGATCAGGAAGAATATAATCGTAAATACAACCACGAAGCGCATGACCAGTGGAATGAGCACAAAAATATCAAAAAGCAAGACGAAAATCCATCGTAAAGTCAGCCTGCCTACGTGCAAGGCTGTTTTTAGATTTACAGAAAGGGTGGTACGAATGGGTACATTGCAACAGTTTTCTATGGCAAGAGGCTATACGTTAAGCCGTATTAAACAAGCAGAGGAACACGCGTGGGACGCTCAACCTGAAGGTTTTTCTAATACTATACGATGGAATGTAGGACATATCTATACATTTACTGAAGACTTTCTGAATCGTGCAATGAATGAATACCCAGTCGACAAGCCGGAATGGGCAGAATTTTTTGCGCCAGGAACGAGCCCGTCGACCTGGCCGAGTATTCCTCCGTCAGAAGAGGAGTTGGTCGCTGCGATGAAAGACCAAGGCAAGCGAATTTCGCAACTGACCGAACAACAGCTGGCGCATCGATTGAGTACCCCGCTTTCGATCGGTAAGCTACTTACGATGGAAACTGTCGAGGAAGTTTTACAACTTCTTACATGGCACGAAGGTATGCATGCAGGTTTGATAGATGGTTTACTAAAGGTTACTAAATAAAGTAGAATACAGCTGCTCAGGAAATCACAGTGGATTTCCTGAGCGGCTTTTTTGTATGGAGATAGGAATTCTATTTAGCAGGCCTAATAAGCGGCGTACGGCTGTGGTTCTTGCACGTGCTTTTCTTTTTCCTGTTCAATTAGGGGATTGTGGTTTAGCTGGCAATCTAAGCGGCAAAGTCGTTGTCCCCACTACGGCGCTGGTGGATGGCTCCCGCGATGAGCCACAGACAGGGAAGTGCGCCTGTCTCTGTCTCTTCGCTACGCCTACCACAGCAGGCGCCTTCGTTGCAGCGAGTGTAGGGCAGTTCGTGGACTTCTTTCGCAAGCAATACGTACTAGATATCATGATGTAGCAGATACTTTTATTATTAGAACCACAACCAAAATACATACCACTTAGTAGCGCAGGCACAACTGCGGGGTAGGCCGTGGCCAGGAGACAACTGGCGGCACTATCGCCAGCTGGCTCCTGGCTGAAGGCAATCCCCCACGTGCCTGCGCGGGTCTAGAAAGCAGACACTCAGTGAATGCAGTCCCCAACAACCAGTCGAGCAACGACCCCAACTAAAGTGACAAAGCCCCGCGGCTGCCTAGTCTTTCTATCAACTGCGCTTGCAGGTAGGGTTAGGAGTGCAATTGATCATTCTAAGAACCACAACCAAAATACATACCACTCAGTAGCGCAGGCACAACTGCGGGGTAGGCCGTGGCCAGGAGACAACTGGCAGCACCACCGCCAGCTGGCTCCTGGCTGTAGGCAATCCCCCACGTGCCTGCGCGGGTCTAGAACACGAACACTCAGAGACTTCAGTACCCAACGACCAGTCGAGCAACGACCCCAACCAAAAGTGACAAAGACCCGCAGCCGCCTAGTCGTTCCACGAAAACAGTTTCCAGTTTCGGTACCTACTCGCACTCAGCCTTAAGTCTGAGTAGGAAATCCGCTACGAGACCGTCGGAGAAAACCGGAATTCATTATAAACTAAGGTTACAAATGAAGGGAGGACATCAACATGAAGAAATTTGGATTAGTTGTACTAGGAATTGTAGCAGGTTTAATTTTAGCTATAAACGTAGGCCCCATCATCGCCTTAGCTGTAACAGGGGTGATCGCGCTTGTGAGCTACCACTACTGGAGAAAAAGCCACTCGATGTTCGCGAAAGTATTTTGGATGACGATCTTGGTCATCAGCGTAATCAGCTCGATTTCAAACATCGGTGCATTCATTGGAATCATCGCATTGATTGGAATCTATTATGTATATCGCAAATGGAATGACCGCCATGTAAACCCGGACGTCCTAACCAACGACCCGTTCACAAATTTCGAGCGGCAGTGGAATGAATTGACAAAATAAAAGGAGAGATGCACTATGAACGCATTTTGGCACAAAGTGAAATATACGATACAAGAAGATTTGAATAGTTTGATGGATAAGCCACAGAAGAAAGAAAATCCGCTAGAGCTACTGAATCAGTATTTCCTAGATGCGCAAAAGCAAACAGCGGAAATCGGTAAGTTGCTGGAACGCCAAGGCAGACTGAAAGAAGAATTGGAAAACGAATGTCAGGATGCGGATTTGATGGCGATGAAACGTCGTCGTCAGTTGGAGCTCGCTGAAGCGACGGGAGATGCAGAGTTAATCGCGTTTGCACGAGAAGAAGTAGAAGCGTATGAAGGTCGAGTTGCCCGTTTGTCTGCGAGCATCCAAGACGCGACGCAAGAGTTACTGTCATTGGAACGGAAGTTTGAAGAGATGAAGCATCGCGTAAAGGATATGCGCGTTCGCCAGTTGCAATTGATGGGCAAGGAGAATGTGACACGTGCGCAGGAAAAGATGGATCGATTCGTCAAGCCGGATCCATCGTTTTCAACGCTTGACGACTTGCATTCGTACATTGAAAATCTAGGTGGGGGAACGAGAACGCCACAATCGCACTCGTCCATGGAGCAACGTCTAGATTCATTAGAGAAAACTAACGCAAAAACGCAAGATATTGTGTAAACTATAAGAGGAAGCATTGCGCTTCCTCTATCGAGAAGGGAGAGAATGGAATGGCTAAGAAGGATTCTACTAACGTTTCAGTATATTTTCTTGCTCTTTTGACGATTGCATTCGTCGAATCGATGTTGTTTTCGAACGGTAATGTCATCTTCCTCCTTCTCGGTTGGGGATTTCTCGATTATGGTTATCGAAAACGAGAAAAGTGGACAGCGATCACAGGTATCGTCTTTATAGTCATTGCGCTTTTGACTTTATGGAGTGTACGTCTGCTAATTTTAGCAATTGTCTTGTATATTATCATGAAATTATGGAAAGGCACGCCTGCTAGTGAAGTGTTTGGGGATTTGCAACAGCCTCGGGCTAGACGATCGCAAGGGATGTGGAGGAATCGCTTATTCTCTGTCCAATCTACGCCATTCTCGACGTATGAGTGGGAAGACATGCATCTACAAGGTTTTTTCGGTGATGTGCATGTCGATGTGACAGATACGGTATTGCCTAAAGGAGCTTCCTTTATTTCGATTCGACAAAATTTCGGTAAAGTGCGTATTGAATTGCCTTATGATATCCCGGTGCGCATTCATTATGCCACGTTGTATGGTGAAGCGAGTATATTAGGCAAAGCTCCACGGCAATTATTCAATGAAACGATACAGGAACATGAAGGCTATGAAACGAAGCGACCGAATGATCCTGAGTTGATTATTTCGATATTTACTTGGATCGGCGATGTGGAGGTGCGTAGAAAATGAAAGCAATCATTGGTCGCACCGTTCTTATGACGTTGATGCTTAGTACGATTGTCGCGGGTTTTTTCTATCTGTTCATTAATGTATCCATCGCTGAATATCAGAGCTTGCTACTTGATACAGAAGCTGCGGATATGCCGTTGCTTGCCTGGTTGTTCACGACGATTTTCCTCATCAGTTTAGGAATTGCGAGCTGGATGAGTCTGAACAGTAGAACGAAAGAGAATATCATTAGTGGGAAACTGCAGGATTTGTATGCTAAACAAGAGTTTACCACCTCGAATAAAATGAAAAAACAGACCAACCGTTCAATTGAACAGTTATATGAAGTACTTGAAGCGCAGCGAAACAGTTTGCGTAAAATTACGGATGAGCGTGTTGAGACACAAGATAAAATGATTGAAGAACGAATCGTTCAAGAACGTCAACGCTTGGCAAGGGAACTGCACGACTCGGTGTCGCAACAATTGTTTGCGGCGTCCATGCTATTGTCGGCACTTGCCGAACAGGAGGAAGAAGGTCCGATCAGCAAGCCGTTACAGCAAGTAGAACGAATGGTTCAGCAAGCGCAGCTAGAAATGCGAGCGTTGCTTCTCCACTTACGTCCGGCTGCACTGCATAACCAAACGCTTGCGAAAGGTCTCGAAGAGTTATTGAATGAACTACAGGAAAAAGTGACGTTCGATATTACACATCGATTAGAAGATATGGAGTTGTCTAAAGGTGCGGAAGATCATTTATTCCGTATTGCACAGGAAACGTTATCGAATACACTTCGCCATGCGCAGGCGACGGAAGTAGAGATTTTATTGATCGAACGAGATGGTTTGGCGATTTTGCGCGTGCAAGATAATGGGGTTGGATTTAAACAAGATGACGGTAAAGGCGGATCATATGGTCTGCAGAATGTGAAGGAACGTGCGATTGAGATCGGAGGCAGTTGTAAGATTGTTTCGGTGCCATCTCAAGGAACGATCGTAGAAGTGAAATTACCGATTTTGAAAGGGGAGCTGGCGGATGATTCGAGTGCTGTTGGTAGATGATCACGAAATGGTGCGCATTGGTGTATCGACGTATTTGCAGATGCAGCCGGATATCGAAGTAATTGCGGAGGCGGAAAATGGTCAGGTCGGTGTTGTGAAAGCACTCGATTTACGTCCGGATATTATTTTGATGGATATGGTCATGCCGGTTATGAATGGTGCCGAGGCGACGGCTGCGATTATCAACAAGTGGCCGGAAGCAAAAGTAATTATTGTTACCAGCTTCCTCGATGATGATAAATTATATCCGGCACTTGAAGCGGGGGCTGTCAGCTATATTTTGAAAACGTCCAATGCGAAGCGTGTGGCGGATGCTATTAGGGAAACGATGCAGGGGCAAACTGTGCTCGAGCCCGAAGTAACATCTAAAATGATGACAAAAATGCGCGGCGGCCAGACACATGCCTTGCATGATGAGTTAACCGAACGTGAGCTAGAAGTATTATTACTATTGGCGAAGGGTAAATCGAATCAGGAAATAGCGGATGAACTATTCATTGCGTTAAAAACGGTTAAGACTCACGTCAGTAATCTATTATCGAAATTGGAAGTCCAAGACCGCACACAGGCGGTTATTTATGCGTTTCAAAATAAATTAACGGAATAATAGTCTACAAGTAAAAGCTGCAGCATATTAGTAAATAGACGACTCAACTGTGGATAAATAGCATTACTAACGATAATAATCTGAAATTACTAACTTTTCCACAATCTATCCACGCACTATGTGCATAAGTACTCAGTTGTATGTAAAAATAAAAAGTATGCACATGTGGATAAAAATATTCTGTCCGAAACTTATCCACTACTTGTTGCGTCATGGTAAACTGGATAACAGAAAATAGAATAGCAGAAGGGAAGCCTTCGCGGAAAGAGAGTCATATGGAATTATTTGATTTAATTAAAGCACTAATTTTAGGATTCGTAGAAGGAATGACGGAATTCGCGCCCGTTTCTTCGACAGGTCATTTGATTATTGTCGACGATATGTGGTTGAAGACAGAAGAATTCCTTGGGAAATATCCCGCAATTACGTTTAAGATCGTAATTCAGCTCGGTTCGATCTTAGCTGTAGTCGTTGTATTTTGGAAACGTCTATTTAGTTTAGTCGGTTTGTATAAAGTGGATAGCGGAGTGAAGATGAGTGAACGCTTCAACTTGCTGCACGTCATCGTCGGTATGTTGCCGGCTGTAATTTTCGGTTTTGCGTTCAAGGATTTGATCGATGATTATTTATTTGGCGTGGAAACGGTTATTTATGCGCTAGTTGCTGGTGCATTGCTGATGATTGCCGCGGATAAGTTTGGGCCTAAAAAGCCACGGGTACAGACGTTGGATCAGATTACATATAAACAGGCATTTACAGTGGGACTGGTTCAGTGTTTGTCATTGTGGCCAGGGTTCTCTCGTTCGGGTGCAACGATTTCCGGAGGTGTGTTGTTCGGGATGAATCACCGGACGGCTGCTGATTTTACGTTCATCATGGCGGTTCCGATTATGATGGGCGCGAGTCTAGTGTCGGTGTTGAAGAACTGGGAGTATATGTCGATGGATGCCATCGGGTTTTACGTGGTTGGTTTCTTGAGTGCGTTTGTATTCGCGCTGATTTCGATCCGTTTCTTCCTGAAGTTGATTTCGAAAGTCAAGCTGATGCCGTTTGCGATTTATCGTATTGTGTTGGCAGCAATCTTGGCAGTGATTGTGTTTTTATAAGAAGTAAGAGGACCTTTGCAGTAGTTGCAGAGGTCTTTTTTGTGCTAGAAGGCTGTTGGATGGGGGATGGGCGCTGCGGAGGGGACGCTTTCCTGAGGGCTCGCGGTGAGCTGATCCTCTGGGAGTCGCCCCTCCTCCGCACCAATCCCTTGTAAACTGAGTGGAATACACTTTCTATTGTGCATTGTATGAGGGATTGTAATCTATTTTTTATTAGTTTTTGACCCAACTTTGATTTAACTAGGTTCAAGGTTTTTTATTCATTCACATACTATTGATAGTAAGGGATATGCGTTTTTCACTCTATAGTTAGGATTGCAACGGAAGATAGGGGCGACTCCCGATGGCTCACCGCGGGCCCATGGGAAAGCGTCCCCTATCTGGAGTTGCAATCCCTTCATACTCAACAGTTTACTATTCCAGTTTTAAAGTACTGCATACGTCTTTCCTACTTCTGCAATTTCCGCCGAACCACTAAATGTTTTCTTTGCTTCATTTACTATTTCATTAATATCACCATGATGTGGCAAGTGGGTGAGGATGAGTTGCCCCACTTCTGCTTGCTCTGCCAATGCGCCTGCTTGACTACCGGCTAGGTGACCTGGTGCTTTACCGAGGTGTTCTTCGTAGAGATTGGCCTCGCAGAATACGATATCAGCGTGTTGCGAGAATGTCACGAGCTTGTCGGACCATTCCGTGTCGGCTGTGAAAACCGCGGATTGACCGTCTACTGTGAACTTCATGGCGAGACAGTATACGGGATGGATGGTTGGACAGAATGTGACGGTAAATGGACCGATTTGGACGGATTGATTTTCCCGGATTTCGATTCCTCGTGTTTGTTCTTTATATGTCAGCCTCTCAAATTGCTCTTTGTCTCGCGCGTGACTGTAAATGGGTAAGACGGGTGACGGTTGTCCGAGATAATACTGGATCAGGCGGCTGTATTGTAGGCTACCGATGTCCGCGATGTGATCCGCGTGATAGTGACTGATGACGACTGCGTCGAGCTGGTCCAGTTCGATATGATTTTGCAGGGAAGATAGTACGCCGCTACCGCAGTCAAATAAGCAATGAAATCCTTCGTGTTCGACGAGAAATGAAGAAGTGGCGCTGTTCGCTTTTGGGTAGCCGCCCCAGATACCTAAAGGGATGATATTCATAAGAGTTCCTCCTGTTTAGTTATTTTAGTACTTTCATTGTAAGTGAAGGATGAGTAAATGTCGTGAAAATAAGTAGTTCTTTTAAGATGCGGACTCTAAACGCCACCTTTCACTTTTGTGTCATCCAGTTCCAGCGGCTAGGATCTCGGGTCATAAGTCGTGCTGGTCGTGAGGCAAAGAGCGCCTCAAGTCCAGCCCGTCTTATGCCTGTCGATCCTAACGAGCCGCTTCCACTTTTGGTTCATCCAGTTACAGGTGGCAGAGTCTCGGGTCATAAGTCAAAGCTGCTGTGCGGCAAAAAACGCCGCTTCGCATCTTCGCCTTATGCCTGCCGACTCTAAACGCCACCTTTCACTTTTGTGTCATCCATGCGATAATGGAGAAAATACACTTTGAGGATGACGATATGAGTAAATTAGTGGAAATACAGTTAAATGCACAGGGCGCGGTGGCTGTGAAGAAGGGGTATCCTTTGATTTTGAAGGATGCTGTGATGACTAGTGAGATTCAGGCGAAGGAAGGTAGTTTGATTCGTCTGACGGATCGGTACCATAAGTATTTGGCTACGGGTTATTATGGAATTCAAAATAAAGGAATCGGCTGGGTGCTGACTTCGAATGAACGTGAAGAGATTGATTTTGATTTCTTTGATCAGAAAATGGCTACAGCTTTTGAGCGTCGTGAAGCGTATGCGAATGATCCGGATACGACGGCTTACCGTTTGTTTAATGGGGAAGGCGATGGGATCGGTGGTTTGACGATCGATTATTTCGATGGCTATTATATGGTGAGTTGGTACAGTGAAGGTATTTATGCGTTCCGTCACCATGTCTATAATGTGTTGGATAAGCGTGGGGATTATCAAGCGGTCTATGAGAAAAAGCGTTTTGATTCGAAGGGGCAGTATGTCGAGCAAGATGATTTTGTTAAAGGAACGCCAGGAGATTTCCCGATCATTATTAGGGAAAATGGCATGAACTTTGCGATTGATTTGAATGATGGCGCGATGACTGGGATTTTCCTTGATCAGCGTGATGTTCGCGAGGCCATTCGGGACAATTATTCGGAAGGTCGCGAAGTGTTGAATACGTTCTCTTATACCGGGGCATTTTCAGTTGCAGCTGCTCTAGGTGGTGCGGTGAAGACGACGAGTGTGGATTTGGCGAAGCGCAGTGTGGCGAAGACGATTGAGCAGTTCAGTGTCAATGGGATTGATTACGAGCAACAGGATATTAAGGTAATGGATGTTTTTGATTATTTCCGTTATGCGAAGCGTCATGACATGAAATTTGGATTAGTTGTACTGGATCCGCCGAGCTTTGCGCGTTCGAAGAAGTACACATTTAGTACAGCGAAGGATTATCCTATGCTAATGAAAGAAGCGATTGCGGTTACGGAGAAGAACGGTATTATTGTAGCTTCTACGAATAACGCAAGCTTCAGTATGAAGAAGTTCAAAGGCTTTATTGAGCAAGCTTTCAAAGAGACGGATATTCGCTATAAAGTACTGGAAGAATCTACATTACCAAGAGACTTCCGTACGCCACGAGACTATCCTGAATTTAATTATTTAAAAGTCGTTATTGTGCAGAAGTTGCGTTAATTCGACACAAAAACGTTGGGTGACAATGGCCATATTTCCTAGTACGATGGATCTAATGAAGTCGTGAAACGGGAGGTAAACGTATGAAACAACTACTTGCGCTGTTGGCTGCGGTATCTGTCTTAGTACTGACTGGCTGTTCCAATGTGTATAGTCAGGAAGACGGCTACCGCATGGCGATTATCAATCAAGGGTTCCCTGTTCCGAAAGAAGCGTATGAAGTGAAAGCGGAAGATTGTGTAGGGGAAATTTCTAAATCAGCGAAGTATAAGTTGAAGGGAATTGGCGACGCCGAAGGTAATCCGCCAGATCATTACTTGCGTACGATCGAGGAATGGGGTTGGACAGAAATGATGGATGACCGCAGAGGATCCATCCATTTCTATGAGAAACAAGGCAAGATCATCTCACTCAATATTAAAGAGAATGTCTTTGATGTATTTGAAATGACGAGCGCAACAGAATCATAGACAAGGTGGCGAGAGTATGGAGACGAAAAAACCGAAGCTAGACATAGAGAAACCTGTTGTTGCAAAAGCGTTCGATGTGTTGGTTATCGCTTTATTCGCTGCGGCTCTCGTCTATTTAATGTTGCAATGGAATCAATTCCCGGATCGTATTCCTGCGCATTTTGGTGCGGACGGGGAAGTGGACCGTTACGGTTCGAGGATGGAATTACTGCTGTTACCGGTCATTGGTCTAGTCATGTGGATAGGGATGGGGATATTAGAGAAGTATCCGCATACGTATAACTACTTGAATTTACGTTCGGATAACGTAGAAATCCAGTACCGCTATGGTGTGCTATTTATGAATGTCACCAAAAACATTTCGACACTATTATTTGTCTTTTTAATATGGCAGACGACCGATATCGCTTTGGCCCGAATCGATTCATTACACATGCCTCTCTTTATCACGATACTTGTCCTGTTATTCGGTTCGATGGGTGTTTATCTGTATAAAGTAATGAAATTATAAAGGGTAATTGAAACGAATACTTAATACTCTGCCAATAAATGAATCTATTGATCACCTCTTATCGTATACTTCTGATAAGAGGTGATTTTTTATGAAATGGAAACTGTTACTTGTCGGTTTACTCGCGTTCCTTGTGTTGCCGACGACAGCCGGGGCTGTAGATTTCAGTATTTCAGATGTGAAAATCAACGCACAGTTGGAAGCAGATGGTACCGTTCAAGTTAGGGAGCAGCATACGTATGACTTCGACAGTGAATTTAACGGGATCATTCGCGAAATTCAACCGAAAAGAGGAGCATCAATTGATGATTTTACCGCCTCTGAAAAGGGTAAACAGTTAGAAGTTGAAAAGCGAGGCGCGGAATATCGTGTACATCGAAAAGGAGACAGTGAAGTCATTGTCTTCGATTTGCAGTACACCATTCGCAATGGAATGGAAAAGTATAATGATGGTGCACAGTTCCACTGGCCATTTTTTGACCGTCGTAATGAAACCGACTATGGCAATATGACGATAACTATCGTGCCTCCTAGTAAAGCGTCTGACGCAATGTTCATAGGTTATGACAGTGCGGAAGAGACGGGAGAAGTACAAGCGGATGGTACGGTCGTATTTTCAGTAGGAGAGGTACATGCAGGAGATAATGGCGATATTCGCGTGATTTATGAGCCATCTTTATTTTCAGCAATGACAGCAATAGATCATGATATCCGCCCGACGGTGAAAGAGGATCAGGAAACAGCAGCTAGGCTACGTCAGGAGTTCATTGAGAACCAAAAGATTGTGGGCATTGTCGGTAGTGTGAGTGCTGCAGTGGGTATTCTCGGAGTCGGTTTGATTGGTTTCTTTGCGAATGCTAGGAAGAAAAGATACGTTCAGGAAGCGAACTATCAAATGGAGTCGAATGGCTTCTATGTTCCGACGAATGATATGAGCTTACCGGCAGTACTTCTTTTTAAGAAGGGAGTAGCTTCCGTCGAGCTAATGTCTGCGGCGCTACTGGATCTTGTCCGTAAAGGACATGTGAAACAATTATCTGATGAAGAGTTTGAGTTGGTCAATGCGAATGTCCAATTAGAACACGAAAAGCAACTGATTCAGCTGTTGTTTTTCCAAATTGGCCATGATCAAAAATTTACATTGAGCGAGTTGAAAAGTTACACAAAAGAACAGAAGAATTATGAAGCATTTGATAAGAAATTTGTTATGTGGAAAGATCTTCTAAAGGCGGAATTGAATGAATATGAACTGAAGGTCAAGACTACGAAAGAACGCGTAATCCTTAGTTTGATTGGTGTGCTTGGCATCGGATTCGCGATCGCCTTTATTTATTATGAATTGTATGTGCCACTAGTGATAGTGGGAATTTTGACGTTGAGTGCATTCGGATTTGCGTTGTTTTACAGTCCGTATAATGCTAAAGGGACTTTGCTCAAACTTGAATGGGAGGGGGTGGAGCGATGGATGAAAGAACTAGACACGAAGAAATGGGAAGGATTATCGCTTGATGATCGATTCCGTGTGTTGATTTACGGAGTAGGCGTGAAGCATCCTGAACTGGACGCATATTATCAGGATTTCGTCAGTGCCCAAAAGCTGCTTGATCAACATCGTACCCGTAACGAAGAAAGACATCGACAGAATGCAGGGGACGCGCAGTATGAAAACTCTTATTATGGGGGCGCGGTCTATAATCCGGTATTCCTCGCAGGTTCTTTCAATCAAGCGTCGTCCAATGTATCAAACAACGCTCCAAGCAGTGACAGTGGCAGTAGCGGTGGAGGAGGAACTGGCGGTGGTGGCGGAGGATCGGGTGCGTTTTAAAGGAAGTTAAAGGAGTGAACAAAGTGAGTAAAACAATAGTTTGGTTCCGAAAAGATCTGCGTTTGCATGATCATCCGGCATTAGTAGAGGCGGCAGCACATGGTGAAGTGTTGCCCGTTTTCATTTTACCGGAAACGCGTTACGCAGCGTCCGATTGGTGGTTACATCACAGTTTGCTGGAACTAATCGAGCGCTTTGCGGAACAGCAGATTCAGTTCGTGGTCAGACAAGGATCGCCAGTTGAACAGTTCATAAAGTTACTAGATGAAAGCGGAGCTGATCAGCTGGTGTTCAATGAATTATATGATCCGGAAAGCCGCGCGGCCGAACGTGAAGTGGCAGAGGCTTGTGAGAAAAACCATGTTCAAGTGCGTTCATTCCAAGGGTCCTTACTCGTTGCGCCGGATGCGATATTTACTAAAACGAATCAGCCATATAAAGTATTTACACCGTTTTGGAAGCGACTGCGCCAAGAACCGATTGCGACACCGCTTGCAGTTCCTGAACTAGTTCCGTCTACAGCTACCCTACAGTCATTGCCTGCGGATGAATGGGGACTGTTATCGGATTACCCTTGGTATGACAAGCTTGCGAATCATTGGCGACCTGGCGAAAAAGCCGCGATAAAATGTTGGGAAGCGTTCCGAGATAGTGGATTGTACGATTATTTAGTGGGACGGGATCTTCCTGCGCAATCTAGTGTTTCCCGGCTGTCTCCTTACTTGGCTTGGGGAAATGTGAGCGTACGTTCGTTATGGTACGGTGCGTTAGCAGCTGCGGATGATGTCGGCGATCAGCAAGTGGAAGCTTTTATTCGACAATTGGCGTGGCGAGATTTCGATAATTATCAGCTACTGTATTTTCCGGAGATGTTGACGAAGCCTGTGCGACCGGAGTTTGAAAAATTTCCGTGGCAGACTGCAGACAATCAGCTAGAGGCGTGGAAAACAGGGCATACTGGCTATCCGTTAGTCGATGCGGGAATGCGTGAATTATGGGAAACCGGCTATATGCATAATCGTGTGCGAATGGTCGTAGCTTCCTTTTTGATTAAGCATTTATTGATCGATTGGCGAGAAGGCATGGCGTGGTTTGAGGAGACGCTGGTAGATTTGGATTTAGCGAACAATGCGATGGGGTGGCAATGGGTGGCAGGCAGTGGTTTTGATGCATCGCCGTACTTTAGAGTATTTAATCCAATTCTTCAGGCGGAGAAATTCGACGGAGAAGCGCGGTATATAAAAAAATGGCTGCCCGAGTTAACGGACATGCCAGTAAAGTACGTATTTCAACCGGCGGAAGCACCGAATGACGTGTTGGAATCAGCAGGAATCACGATAGGTACATCTTATCCTGCTCCAATTGTTGATCATCGAGCTGCTCGTGCACGTGCATTGGCAGCGTATGATACATGTAAGAATATTTAAATATGTTCAATCGATTCAAGTAGGCGAATATGTTGCAAATTCAGCTGATCCGCCCACATGAATGCTCCGTATCCGCCCAGATAAAATTCGGTACTAGGATGTTGGCCTGCAAACTCGTCCAGCTCCAGTATCATCTGTGGATCTTTCTCAAATGGAAACGTAGTGGATGTCGACAGCAACACTTTGGCTGGCTGAATCTTCTCTACAAGAGACTGGATAGCGCCCGGAGCCGGTAAGGATCCAATCATCGCTGTACGCCAACCTTTTAACATCAATTGCAATAAAATAATATGCACCGGAATTTCATGCGATTCATGAGGAAGACAAGCGCCAAGTAATAGGGGGGAGTCTTCCCGATAGTGAAAATTGCGCCGTAGTTGGACGAGTTGATCGCGTACGACCAGACTCGACAACGCCTCTTGATATTCATCCCACTCACCGCTTGCCCAGTGATCGCCTACCTCCTGTAAAAACGGGATGACGATTTGCTGGAGATACCGTTCAAGTCCTAATCGATGGTAGGCGGCTTGCAAGGAGAAGTTTAACTCTAACTCATCACACCTTTTACCATGGCGCAATAAATCACGCACTGTATCCTCTACATACATTTCTTCAGGATTTGAAGGAGTAGTGGAGTTCTTCTGGGATTTTGCCATATCAGCTGCTTGCGATAGCGCAAAACCATCTTCTGCATAACGCTTCATCCGTAAAAATAACTGAATATCTTCGTCACGATAGATTCGATAGCCATTATCGAGACGTTGTGGAATCACGATATCATAGCGCTCTTCCCACTTCCTCAAGACTTGCCTCGACAAGCCTGTGTGATCTGCAACCTGTTTAATTGTATAGGTAGGAGTTTCAGATGACGGCTTCAAAGCAATCAACCTTTCTATGTACTAGAATGAGCGAACTATCACCGTTTTGTTGTTCTTGACTAACATTATACATAGATTTGACGAGTTACGTCAAATCTGTTAATTTTACATTCTAGGGCGGTGTCGAAATGAAAATTACACATATTGTACAAGGTACGTGGATAGGTATAGTAACAGGGATTTTTCTCGCTCTGTTCTTGAAAGTCATACAGTCGTTCACGGAAGAAAAAGTGTATACATTATTATTGAATGTAGATTACATACCCATCGTAAAAGAGTATCAATTTCCGGAAGTGATTGAAGTGTTTTTCCATCTGATCGTTTCGGTCGTGCTCTGTATCATCCTGGTGATTTTGTATAATAAAAGTAATGGTTTTATCCGCAACCACGCGATTCTTTTCCCTTTTCTAGTGAATGTCGCCATCGGATTAGTATTGTATCCGACGACTTCATTTTCTGACCGAACGCCAACAGTCACGAACACGACTTCTCTGTTTTGGTGGATCGCGGGACACGCTGCGTATGGCTTATTCATTGGAGTTTTGATCAGCAGGAAATCAAAAAGTATGAGATAGATGCATACGAGTCAATTATTCTAGTATTTATGAATAGAACTATGTATAATCAACTGTAACCTAACATTGTACAAAGTTTAAACGGCATAGAAAATAGCCAGTTGTTTGTGTGAGTAGAAGAAAAAGGAGAATTCCAACATGTGGATCACTAAAAAGCGTAAGACACCATCGTTTATTCAATCTATTTCCTCTGTTCCTGTCAAATGATGATTGGTGATATCCAGGATTTTCAGAACATATGTAAATCTACAAAACGTGATTACATCGATAGGTGGCGTATCGAAAGAAGTCGTTTCAACTTCTTATCAGCTTGAAGAAGCGATAAATGTCCTATAAAAGGAAGTGAGTATGAATGTTTTTAGCTTGGAGTGAAATCAAAAAGAATAAATTACGGTTTTTATTAATCACATCCATTTTGCTATTGGTGTCGTTCCTCGTATTCTTCCTATCTGGACTGGCAAACGGATTAGCCAGCATGAACAGGGAAGCGATCGATACGTGGAAAGTGGATGCCGTTTTACTGACAGAGGAATCCGACAAAAGTTTATACGAATCCGCGCTCAACAAGGAAGTAGCCGATGAGCTCAATGCGAAAGAAACCGCTGTTGTCAGCCAAATGGGGGCCATCGCGAGCAACGGAGATCAAAAGCAAAATGTTATGCTTTTCGGTATTGATAGAGAAGAGTTCATCAAGCCGGAAGTCACTGAAGGAGACCCGACGTTTTACGTTCAAAACGGTGTCGTAGCATCGGATGTATTGAAAGATGAAGGCTTTAAGATCGGAGACACGCTTGAATTGTCATCATCTGATACAGAATTGACGATTGTGGGCTTCACGAAAAAAGCTCGTTTTAATGCATCACCTATTCTCTATATGAAGTTACATGATATGCAGAAAATTAAATACGGTGACGCCTATACAATGAATAAAGACGTGGTCAATGCGATTGTCATCAAAGACAAAGACTGGGATACGCTTTCTTTACCAGACAATATAGAAATCATAGAAACCGAAACATTTATCGAGAATCTTCCAGGCTATACAGAGCAGAATTTGACGTTAACATATATGATTTACTTCCTATTTGTCATCTCGGCAGCAATCGTTGCCATCTTCTTGTACGTGTTGACAGTACAGAAAATCAGCATGTTTGGTCTAATGAAAGCGCAAGGAATTTCCAGCGCCTATTTGGCCAGATCAGTTGTCGCACAGACATTCATTCTGGCACTAATCGGGGTTGTTCTCGCATTTGGCCTGACCTTACTGGCGGGAAGCTTCCTGCCCAATGCAGTTCCGATTATGTTTGATATACCTACCATGATACTTTATGGTTTGATTTTAATAGCGGTAGCAATTCTTGGAGCTGTCATTTCGGTATGGACGATTATCCGCATTGATCCGCTCGAAGCGATAGGAGGGTAAACGATGGTACTGGAATTACGAAAAGCGAAAAAGACGTTCGGTGAAGGCAATACGCTTGTGGAGGCGATGAAAGAGACCAACTTCATAGTCGAACGTGGCGAATTGGTCGCAGTCATCGGCCCGTCCGGTTCAGGTAAAAGTACGTTCTTGACGGTAGCTGGCGGTTTGCAAACGCCAAGCGTAGGGCAAGTCATCATTAACGGCAAAGAGTTATCGCAGCTAAATGAAAAGCAGCGTTCTAAAGTCCGTTTGCAAGAAATTGGGTTTATATTGCAAGCTTCCAATCTTGTGCCGTTTCTCACTGTCGACGAGCAGCTAGAATTGCTGAATAAAGTAAAGAAAGACAATATGTCGAAAGACGAGCAACGGAAGTTATACGATGATTTAGGCATTACCAAGCTGCATAAAAATTATCCATCCGATTTATCGGGCGGCGAGCGGCAGCGTGTGGCGATTGCCAAAGCGTTGTTCAGTAAGCCATCGATACTTTTAGCAGATGAGCCTACCGCTTCACTCGATTCCGATCGAGCGTTTGAAGTAATGGAGTTGTTGCGTAATGAAACGAAGTCCAATCAGACCGCAACCATTGTCGTGACACATGATGTACGGCTGATTAAATACGTAGATAAAGTGTATAAGATGACGGATGGTGTGTTGAAGCTGGAGAGTGCAGCTGAGGTGGGTTTGGGTTTGACTGAGTGATTGGATGTTAGATGTTTAATGAGATAAACGCTTCGGGCGGCCGATTTATGGCTTTCCGAAGCGTTTTTTTGGTGGTGAGGTTGTGGAGGGGGGCGTGAAGTCGCGGCTGCGCTCAATACTTTTGGTTATCCGCTCTATGCGACGCGCCACCCGCTCAACGCAGAGGGTTAACCGCTCATAATGCGGTGCGAGCGCTCAATCCCGCGGGCTATCCGCTCTATGTGATGTGTTATCCGCTCAATCGGGCAATTCATTGTGGAGTTGCTTATAAATTTCTTGTGGGCGCTCAATGTTGCCGGCTATCCGCTCTATGCGACGCGCCATCCGCTCAATGCGGCGGGTTAACCGCTCATAAAACGGTGCGAGCGCTCAATCCCGCTAGCTATCCGCTCTATGTGACGTGTTATTCGCTCAATCCCAAGTTTAGTCGTGGGGTTGCTTACAAATTTCGTGGGGGCGCTCAATGTTTCCGACTAACCGCTCTATGCGACGCGCCATCCGCTCAATTCGGCGGGTTAACCGCTCATAAAACCACACGAGCGCTCAATGTTCCGAGCTATCCGCTCAATCAAACACACAATCCGCTCATAAAGCCCCACATCCGACCGCTCTACACTCCAACCATCACCCGAGCAAACCCGCCACCATCTTCCGAGCAGCCGTAATATCCTTCGTTCCGTGCACCAACATCCGACCATCGCGGAATAATACGAGGCGATGGTTGTGATATTCACAGGAAACCAGATACGGGTTTTGTTTTAAATTGGAGACGATATCGCGGATGGACTCCGCAAAAGGGATTAGTTCTACTTGTCGGTTTTTCGGCCATGTTAGTTGTACGGTGTCGCGTCCGCATAGCACAGCGGTCCGAACGACTTCATTGGCAGACAAATAAGGATAGACAGGGGTGTCTGAGCAACTTGGACAATTGGGTTTCTTCAAGCTTTGTACGTTCATTGCGGCGCGTTCACCTGTCCATAGATCGACCGATTCGAGGCGTGGTTCCATCGTAGCGCCCGTTATATACTTCAGCAGTTCGGCGGTTTGACGGGCGGCGGTCGTGACGACGATGGGCGAGATGACGCCGACTGTATCGCATGTCAAAGACTGTGGCGGCAAAGCTTCGAGCAGGCAATGCAGGCAGGGCGTTCCTTCTTTTACGCCAATAGGAAATGTCAGCCCGTAGCTTCCGACGCAAGCGCCCATGAAGAATGGAATGCCGAGTTGTAGGGCAGCGTCGTTTGCGAGTAATCGAGTTTCGATATTATCTGTGCCGTCGAGAATGAATGGATGGCCTTCGAATAGTTCGAGGACGTTTTCGGGCGTGACGTCCGCCACAATCCCACGAACTTTCACGTCGCTGTTGATTGCACGCAATCGACTTTCCGCTGCGATCGCTTTAGGTAATTGATCGATAACGTCTTGCTCCGTGTATAATTGTTGTCTATGCAGATTGGTCCACTCCAAAATATCGCGGTCGACAATCGTCAGTTCGCCGACACCCGCGCGCACTAGCATCTCCGCTCCGGCAGAACCGAGTGCACCAGCTCCTAAGACGAAAACTTTTGCCTCGCGAATACGCTGTTGACCAACTGGTCCGATGGGGGCAAACAGCTCTTGCCGAGAATATTTACTAATCAATTCGTCACAAGCCCTTCAGTTGGACTACTAGCTACGCCATAGTCACGCACTGGCATACGCCCAGCTTTATAACCGAGACGTCCCGCTTCGATCGCCAACTTCATTGCTTCCGCCATCATGATAGGATTGGCGGCTTCGGATACTGCCGTATTCAACAATACACCGTCTGCTCCGAGTTCCATCGCAAAAGCCGCGTCTTTTGGCGAGCCGACGCCAGCGTCAATGATGACGGGCACATTGGATTGCTCGATGATGAATGATAGATTCAGTGGGTTCAGAATGCCTCTGCCCGAACCGATTGGCGCAGCGCCTGGCATGATAGCGTGAACGCCTAATTCGCATAGTTTTCTCGCGAGCACCACATCGTCTGACGTATAAGGTAATACAATGAAGCCTTCTTCTAACAGCATTTCAGACGCACGTAATGTTTCCACGGGATCAGGGAGTAATGAACGGCTACACCCGATGATTTCAACTTTTACCATGTCGCATAGTCCGGATGCTTTGGCGAGACGTGCGATATGTACGGCTTCTTCTGCTGTATTCGCTCCTGCCGTATTCGGTAGCAATGTATAGCGCGTTAAATCTAGTTGCTCGAGGAAATTGGGTTGTGATTTTTCGAAAATATCCATGCGTCGTACCGCAAACGTCAGGATTTCTGCTTCCGACACCGCAACAGCTTGCTTTTGTATGTCAAATGAAGGGTATTTCCCTGTACCTAGTAATAACCGTGAAGAGAATTCTTTATCTGCAATTTTTAACATCTTCATCCGCCTCCTACAAAATGTATGATTTCAATTTGATCTCGGTCCATAATCGGTGCATCGTAGTACTCTTTCTGCAAAATCTCTTTGTTTTTCTCTACAATCAAAATACGATCACCAAGTCCTAAATGCTCAAGTAACTGCTGGATCGTCCCTACTTCCGGAACGACGGAATACGACTTACCGTTCAGGTCAATCACTTTCTCCACTAGATACCACTCCTTTTCTATAACCTTGTAAGACGTTTAGTGAACGCATAGGGGATAATACGGCCGCACCTGCTACGTTGTTTCGCTGTAAGTCGAGCAAGTGATGCGGCTGAATTCCGCCAATTGCATACACAGGAATCGGACTACGCTCTGCAATAGAAAACAATTCTTCCGTTCCGCGTGCTGGGAGTCCGGGCTTCGAATTCGTTTCGAAAACATGGCCGTATAAGAGCCAGTCCGCTCCTTCTTGCACAGCTTCTTTTGCTTCTGCCGATGAATGAATCGAGCAACCGAAAGTGAGCTTGGGAAATTTCCGTTGTGCATCCCGTAACGACATGCCATAACTAGTCAGTTGCACTTTTTTGATGTTCAACCTGCTCGCCAGGTGAGGTCTAGCGTGTAGAATGAGCCGGTCGAGTGAAAATCCACTGCTTGCAAGACGTGTGATCAAATCTTCCAACTGTTCATCTGTCTTGGACTTTTCCCGCAAAATAATGGCATCAAGATACGGTGCTGTTTGTTGCAAGTGTAGTGTTAGTTCCTCAACCGAAAGACGGTCGTCGGTCACGCCAAGTAATTTCATTCATTCACCTCCAATAGAAAAAACCACTTCCTGAATCGGAAAGTGGTAGAAATGTCGACAGAAATATTTACGGAACGACTCGCCACTTCCCTCCGCAGGTGCTAGCCTGTTCAGGTAATAAGGGTTTCAGAGCCACACTCTTTTCTCAGTCCTTGTAAAGGATTCCCCTAATGGTCAAAATATTTGGTTTTCAGAACTAGCGTATCATGTGCGCGGTGGAATGAAAAGGATTTCTTTTATAACAGTAACAAAGCATCCAAATCAAGAATTTCCACCGTTTTCATGCCGGATTGTCGAATCCAACCAGACTCTTCGAAGACAGTTAATTTTCGACTGATCGTTTCGGGTGTCGTTCCGAGGTGAGAGGCAAGGTCTTTGCGACTCATTGGTAATTCGACTTTCAATTGACGTTGTTCTTCTGATAAATCGGCCAGGTAAAGGGCGATCCGCGTTTCTGCAGATTCCATGCCGATTCGCGCTGCCCGTTGTTCTGTCCGGCCGAGGCGGGAGGAGAATTCCTCCAACATTTTCAATGAAATCGCGGGATGCTTTTGCAGCAGTTGTTGCATTTGGTCTCGTTGAATGACGCATAATTCTACGGGTTCGAGTGTTTCTGCATAGGCGTCATGAGGTTTGGCATCAAATAACGATAGCTCGCCCGTGAAATCTCCCGGTTCTAAAATTCGTACGATCTGCTCTTTTCCGTTTTCCGACAGACGGTATACTTTGATTCGTCCTTTATGCAAGATATACAGGCCTTCGGAGCGGTCGCCTTCGTTGTAAATAATTTTCCCCCGTGGATAGGGGGTGCTTCGTGCGAGTTCTACAATGCGCTTCATCTGATCTGTTTCCAAGTGATTGAACAGTGGAACAAGCGATACACACATACTATGATCGGTCGTGTTATTGTGGGGCTGCTGACTCATTCACTTTCACCTCGTTTACCTTTCGATTGGACGCTCTGTCACTAGTATAGCGTATTAATCGAATGGCGTTCAATATGACAAGGAGTACACTCGCTTCGTGGACGAGCATTCCGGATGCTAGGAAGACTTTGCCTAGCAGTACGCCAATTAACAGGAGGAATACTGTGCCAACTGCGAAAAATGTATTTTGTTTCATATTGTTAACCGTTGCTTTCGATAAGGCATACGCATGGGCGAATTGATCAAGTCGATCCGCCATCAAGACGATATCCGCTGTTTCCATGGAAATGTCGGTTCCGCCTTTACCCATCGCGAGCCCAATATCTGCAGTGGCAATGGCAGGCGCGTCATTGATTCCGTCACCCGCCATAGCGACTCGGTGTCCTTGCTTTTTCAATTTTTGTACAGCTGCTACTTTCTCTTCGGGTAACAACTCTGCATGGACATTGTCGAGACCAAGTTGTTCACCGACTAGGCGAGCTGTATGAACATTGTCGCCCGTTAGCATAATCATTTGTTTAATCCCATTTTGTCGTAGTTTGGCGAGAGCAGCTGCGGCTTCCGGACGGATTTGATCCGCAATGGAAATAATACCTGCGATTTCTCCACGAATGCTAATGAACACAGCCGTATTGCCTGCTTTTTCTCGTTTGGATGCATAGGCTTCGATGTCTGGAGAAATAGGTACCCCTTGTAAAACCATCAGCTTTCGGTTGCCGGCTGCGAGTTGCTGTCCCTCTACATCCGCTAGAATTCCGTTACCTTTCATAACTTCTGCATCTTGTGCTTGATGTTTTAACTGAATCGAGCGTTTTTTGGCTTCACGGACAATGGTTTGACCGAGATGGTGTTCAGACAGTAGTTCAGCTTCTGCAGTTAGGCGCAGTAGCTCCTCTTTTTCGATGCCAAAGCTATGAATATCGGTTACTTCGGGACGTCCTTTTGTCAAAGTACCTGTTTTATCAAAGACGACAGTGTCGATTTTCGCCAATTGCTCCATCACGTCGCCACCTTTAATGAGCACACCATGACGGGCTCCGTTTCCAATTCCCGCTACGATCGAGACGGGAGCGGAAATGACAAGAGCGCCTGGACAAGCAATGACAAGGAATGTCAATGTCATTTCGATGTTACGTGTGAATAGGTAGACGACGATCGATAGAATGACGATGGAAGGTGTATAAATAGTGGCGAATCGCTCAAGGAATTTTTGCGTTTTGGACTTAGCTTCCTGTGCTTCTTCGACTAGCTCGATAATACGAGCAAATGTTGTATCGTCACCTACGCGTTCTGCAAGTATTTCGATATATCCATGGTCGACCAATGTACCGCTGAATACTGGATCGTCTAACGATTTGGCAGCGGGTACCGATTCACCTGTGATGGCGGCTTCATTGATAGACGCATTTCCTGTAACAATCGGCCCATCGACTGGTACTTGTTCGCCTGAACGAACGATGACCCGGTCGCCGATTTCTACATCATCCACGGCCATCGTCACTATGCTACCATCCCGAAGGACACTCGCTTCTAGCGGCGCCAGATCGACAAGTGCTTTGAGGGAAGAGCGTGTTTTCTCCATTGTGCGAATTTCAAGCAGTGCCCCGAATAAAAATAGGAATGTCACTGCAGCGGATTCTACATATTCGCCAATAAACAGTGCGCCGATTACTGCGATCGTAACGAGAAGTTCAATACTGAAAGCTTTCATGCGGATAGCTTTCCAAGCTTTTATGGCGATTGGAGTACCAGCAAGTAATGTGGCGGTGATTAATGTAAATTGACGCGCATCATGAAAGCCTGCGAAGTGCAAAATGATGGCTGTGACAAGCAAAAACGCGGATATAGCAGTGATCCGTACGGTTTGTTTTGCGTTCATTGGAATGCCTCCTTTCTATGAGACTTTTTGATGAAGAACTGGATAGCCGAGTTGTACAATCAGTTCCTGCAATTCATTGACACCTACACTAGATTCATCAAACTCGACCCGAACTTTACTTGAATGAAATAAAACTTTCACTTGCTGTACGCCTTTCGCTCGGGATAGGGCACCTTCAATTTTCTTGACACATGATGGGCAACTGAATGGTTCCATTAAAAATACGACTTTTTTCATTGATCTCATCCTTTTCGTTTGTATTTAGTATCCTAAGTATAAGATGATTTTGTGAAATCTACCTTGACACCCGTCAACTTTCGTCAAACAATACTTTTTCTTCTCGCCAAAGTGCTTTATACTGAATAAGTAGTACACATTTATGAATAGAGGAGAATCGTACGGATGAAATTAACCTATTCTGGTAAAACGAAAGACGTCTACCGCTTGGAAGATGGCCACGTGCTATTGAAATTCAAGGATGATGTAACAGGGGAAGATGGTGTATTCGATCCAGGTGCTAACACAGTGGGCTTGACGATTGATGGTGCCGGAAAGTCTGGACTTCGCATGACGAAATACTTTTTCGAGAAATTGGAGGAGCAAAACGTACCGACACATTACATCGATGCCGATTTGGATGAAGTCACGATGACGGTGAAGCCTGCTACGGTCTTTGGTAAAGGATTAGAAGTGATTTGTCGATACCGTGCGGTCGGAAGTTTCTTGCGCAGATTCGGTGCGTACGCTGAAGAAGGACAAGTACTTGATGCCTTCGTGGAAGTAACGCTAAAAGACGACGAGCGTCAAGATCCACCCATTTCAGAAGATGCTTTGGCTCAGCTTCATATTTTGACACATGAAGAATACGCAACGCTTAAAGAATTAACTCAGCAAATTTCTGAATTAGTCCGATCAGAAATGGCCGAAAAAGGGTTAGAGCTATATGATATCAAATTGGAATTTGGTCGCGATCCTGAACGAAACATCATGTTGATCGATGAAATTTCAGGAGGTAATATGCGCGTCTATCAAGGAGATACATATATTGCACCAATGGAATTGGAAAAAATATTATTTTCATAAGATTCAACCGGAAACGAAAAATGTTTCCGGTTTTTTATATTCGCTCTTAAGCCATACGCTGACTGACTTAGCAGTGCTTTACTTTTTAATCAAATAAATAAAACGATATATTTACTGTTGACAACGTTTTCAGAGTTTCCTATAATAGCAACCAGTGTCAGAGGTGACACATAGTTTGCTTCTTAACCAGTGTGTGAACGTTGGTTGGATGAATGCGTATGGTAGTAAATTCAAGATAATGAAAGTGTCTTTCATATCAGCGAATCTTTAATATATCTGCTGTTTCCATGAACAAAAGCTCCCCGCTTTTGTAAAGGCGCTCTTTTTTGCTCTTCATACCGCAAGGCAGAAAGATAGCACCCATAGTAGCCAGCACGAATCTCCATTTTGGCTTTTCTACGTAAGTACCCTTGCTATGTCCGCTAGATTCCTAAGAAGAATCAGCCGAGTGTATTTGCTCGGTCCCAAAAAACCTCACATTGATGACGATTCGACGAACGGATTGCAGTTAGATGGCGTTGTCGGATAAAGAAGCACGCATCCCAGAGAATTTCAGATGATGGAAATGTGTAAATTATATGTAAGAGAACTTGGAGGAGAAACTATTTGCATACTAAACACAAAGTTTCGATTGCAGGGTTAGATCCGAACGATCCGTATTCATTTCGTATGCCGACTGTAGAAGATGGGAAATTCATCTGGCAGCTCATTAAGGATACGAAAATACTCGATTTGAATTCCTCCTACAGTTATTTACTGTGGGCAGATCAATTCAGCGACACGAGTATCGTAGTAGAAGATCACGGCAAGCTTGTAGGCTTCATTTCGGGCTTCATTCAACCAAAAGCGAAAGATACCTTGTTTATTTGGCAAGTGGCAGTCGATGAATCAGCACGTGGAAAGCGGATCGCTTCTCGTATGCTGCATACGATTTTGCAGCGTGACGCCTGTCGGAATATTCGGTATTTGGAATCGACCGTGACACCTTCTAATATCCCGTCGATTAAGTTATTTAAAGGCTTGGCACGTGATTTGGAGACGGAATGCACGATCACAGATGGTTATACGGAAGATCAATTTCCGGGTGGAGGGCACGAATCAGAAGAACTGTTCCGCATTGGACCATTCTGAGTAACGAGTCGATTGCCGCAATTTGACACTGGAAAATACAGAATTTAACGGAGGAATTAATTACACATGGTACTGACAAAAAGTCAGCAGGTAATGGAAGTATTTGAGAATCGTGAGTCGCAAGTGAGAAGTTATAGCAGAAGTTTCCCGACAGTATTCACTAAAGCAAAAGGCTATAAGATGTGGGACACGGAAGGTAAAGAGTATATTGATTTCTTTGCCGGTGCAGGTGCTTTAAACTACGGCCACAACAACGATAAAATGAAAGAAAAGTTAATTGAATATATTCAAGACGATGGAATTTCACATAGCTTGGATATGGGAACGACAGTTCGAAAAGAGTTTCTTGAACGATTTAACGAAGTGATCTTGCAGCCGAGAAACATGGACTATAAAGTAATGTTTCCAGGACCTACTGGGACGAATACAGTGGAAAGTGCACTGAAAATCGCCCGCAAAGTAACGGGACGTCAAAGTATTGTAAGCTTTACAAACGGATTCCACGGTATGACGCTTGGCGCATTATCTGTAACAGGCAACTCATACAACCGCGGTGGAGCTGGTGTGCCGCTTAACCATACGACATCTATGCCATTCGATACGTTTTTAGGAGAAGATCAGTCTTTGAACTTCCTTAAAAAGTATTTAGCGAATGCAAGCAGTGGCTTAGACTTACCGGCAGCTATGATTCTAGAAACGGTACAAGGGGAAGGCGGCATCAATCCCGCAAGCTTTAATTGGTTGCGTGAAGTAGAACGTCTCTGCAGAAATTACGATATCTTATTAATTGTCGATGATGTGCAAGCAGGTTGCGGACGAACTGGAACTTTCTTCAGTTTTGAACCGGCCGGCATTAAGCCCGACATCGTTTGCCTGTCAAAATCCATTGGCGGCTACGGATTGCCTTTAGCACTCACGCTGATCAAACCAGAATATGATACATTCGGTCCAGCTGAGCATAACGGAACATTCCGTGGTAACAACATGGCCATCTTGACAGCGACTGAAGCTTTATCGTATTGGGAAACAGATGAATTCGCTAAATCGGTACAAGAAAAATCGAAGCTCATCACGAAGCGCATGGAAACAATTGTCGAGGACTATCCACAATTAAAAGCTACAACCCGTGGCCGCGGCTTCATGCAAGGAATTGTCTGTGGTGAAGGCAAGGAAGACTACGCAGATAAAATCTGTGCCAAAGCATTTGAAAAAGGCCTGATCATTGAAACATCCGGACCCGAAGGCGAAGTCGTCAAATTCCTTGGTTCATTGATCATGGATGAAAAAGGTATCGATCAAGGATTCGATATTCTAGAAGAAGCAATCGAAGAAATCGTAAGAAACTAAGGGAGAGAATGCTCAGTGATAGTACGTACAATAGATGAAATTATTGGTAGCGAAAATGAAACAAAAGCAGAAACGTGGGCAAGCCGCCGTTTCTTACTGAAGAAAGACAATATGGGCTTCTCGTTCCATGAAACGATTATTTATGCTGGAACAGAAACGCATATCCATTATCAAAACCACCTAGAAGCGGTTTACTGCGTGGCGGGCGATGGAGAAATTGAAACGGTCGCAGACGGCAAAGTCTACCCGATTAAAAACGGTACGATGTATGCGCTGAATGAACACGACGAGCACTACTTACGTGGAGGAAGGGAAGACATGCGCCTGATCTGTGTCTTTAATCCCCCCCTCGTCGGAACGGAGACGCATGATGAAAATGGTGTGTATCCACTGATTGAAGATTGAGTGTTGTGGAATGTAATGTAGGGAGAGAACGCTCTGAGGGTAATTCCTTGGAGTGTTTTTTATTGTTGTGGGTGAGGTCGGTGGGGTGGGCGCTCATTAATTTGGCTGAGCGCTCTATCTTGCGGCTTATCCGCTCATAGTTGCTGGTTGATCGCTCTATACTTCGTGGCAAGCGCTCAATGCGGGTTTGGATTCGCTCAATGTTAGGCGTTAAGCGCTCAATGTTGGCCGTCAAGCGCTCAATGCGAAGCTGAATTCGCTCAATGTTGGCCGTCAAACGCTCAATGCGAAGCTGAATTCGCTCAATGTTGGCCGTCAAACGCTCAATGCGAAGCTGAATTCGCTCAATGTTGGCCGTCAAGCGCTCAATGCGAAGCTGAATCCGCTCAATGTTGGCCGTCAAACGCTCAATGCGAAGCTGAATTCGCTCAATGTTGGCCGTCAAACGCTCAATGCGAAGCTGCATCCGCTCAATGTTGGCCGTTAAGCGCTCAATGCGAAGTTGAATCCGCTCAATGTTGGCCGTCAAGCGCTCAATGCGAAGTTGAATCCGCTCAATGTTGGCTGTCAAACGCTCAATGCGAAGCTGAATTCGCTCAATGTTGGCCGTTAAGCGCTCAATGCGAAGTTGAATCCGCTCAATGTTGGCCGTCAAGCGATCAATGCGAAGCTGCATCCGCTCAATGTTGGCCGTTAAGCGCTCAATGCGAAGTTGAATCCGCTCAATGTTGACCGTTAAGCGCTCAATGCGAAGCTGAATCCGCTCAATGTCCGACATTAAGCGCTCAATGCAATCCTCAATCCGCTCAAAGTCAGACATTAAACGCTCAATCCAACCCCACATCCGCTCATAGAATTTCCGCAACATGTTAGAAAATCGTAAAAGTGGGTACACTAGACACTATGAGTTCATTATCCAATGGGTAATGAACAGCAAATTACATAACTACACAAGGAGGAATTCAATTATGTGGAAATTACCGAGTATCGTATTGGGCTCAGCATTAATGATGGCAGCTTGTGGTGGCGGGGCGGATGAAGAAAAAGAACCGGTGGACGGTGGCGATGATCCGGTTGTGGAAGAAGAGGAAACAGCGGAGCCGGAAGTGATGGCGCCGGTCATGAATGTTGATGGAGAAGAAATCGGTTCAGTAACGCTCACGCAAGGACCGTCTGGTGTAGCGATGGACGTGGATGTAACAGGCCTTGAGCCAGGGGAACACGGCATGCATTTCCATGAGACGGGTGTCTGTACAGCACCAGACTTTAAAGAGTCTGCGGGCGGTCACTTCAACCCGACAGACAAAAAGCACGGGTTAGACAATCCGGATGGACACCACGCGGGTGATTTGGAGAATCTTGTGGTGGATGAAGATGGAAGTGCGAAAGTTTCTGTGACGACAGATGCGGTGACGCTTGAGTCTGGAGAAGACAATTCATTACTGGATGAAGACGGAACGGCATTGGTGATCCATGAAGGTGCGGATGATAACATCACGGATCCAGCAGGCGATTCAGGAACGCCATTTGCTTGTGCAGAGATTACATCCGAAAATATGAAGTAAGAAATAAAAAAGGATGTCCCCGATGTGGGGGCATCCTTTTTTCATTGGTAACTAAAAGTATAGTGGAAAGACAGACATCTCCACTTCATTGCCGATAGACGAAAAAAAAGAACGCCCTCCCGGAAAGGGGCGTCCTGTTGATTATCGAACGATGGCGATAATCCCTTCTTCATCATCCAGCTTTAGCTGAATGCCTGCTGCCATCGGATCTTGATCGAGATACTGCTCGATCCAAAGGCGAAGCGCTTCGACGAGACGGGAGGTGTCCAAATGATGCATGTTGCCGTTAAGCTCGGCATCTGCTGAAAACCCGGTGTCGTCATCGTAAGCAAGTTCGACTTCCACGTCGTCTGGCATTGCACGTGACTCTTTTGCGATCAATACACACACTGCATTGACTACGTCTTGTTCGTAGATTATCTGTTGTTCCATTGATTCATTTCCTCATTGCGTTTACGCTCTTTCTCTTTGAAGATCGCGAAAATCTTTCGAACCATGTAAATGATGAAGACAATCGCTAACACGTTAATTAGTAAGCCCATAATGGATCCAAGCATTCCCATATTCGCAAACAAGCTGCCGAATAATAGACCCGCCAGTCCACCAACGAATAGACCTTTCATTAAGCCGCCAGCCATACCGCCTGGCTTCTTCGCTGTGTTACCTGCTGTTGCTTTATCATTGCTTTGATTGGTATCTTGTTTCTTTTCCGCTTTATTCGGTTGCACACGATTCGGTGTACTGAAACTCTTCTTACCAGACTTATAGCCACGTGCTTCGGCAGTAATTTCATCTTGGAAGATGATGTTTCCAAGTGGTGACAAAATCAACGTCGCGGCCAAGAAAAATGCAGCAAATTTTTTCAATTGATAATCTCCTTTAATGCTGTAATGAAGGTCTTGGATCTACCAAAGCCCTTCTCTTTATTTTACTGGATAACGTAACGTATTGAAAGGAAATTCACTTACTTGGCAAAGAAATTCTCCGTATAAAATGGCTGTTCTTTGTCGTTGAAATCCACACCGACTCCAAGGAACTGATAATCACGGATTAATATATTTTCACGATGGCCTTTGGAATTCATTAGACCTTCGTGTGCAAAAATACTGCTTGACTGACCGTAAGCCAGATTTTCACCGGCACTGACGAATTGGACGCCTTGCTTTTTCATTCGGTCGAAAGGGGACTCCCCTTGCAAGTTTTCATGACTGAAATAATCTTGCACGGCCATGTCCGTACTATGCAGACGTGCCGTTTCGGATGCGAGTTCATCCCATGTTAAAATGGAACGACCGTGTCGAACTCTTGCCGCATTCGTCAAATCAAATAGTTGCATCTCGAAGCCCCTACGCATCGCCTCGTTTTGAGGGGCATAGAGCGCAGACTTTTTTTGTTCTAGCGAATCCGAGATCAATTGCACGGCCGTGACGGTATTCTCTTTATGCAAATCATAAAAGACATACATATAGAGACCATCCGAATGAAAGATGTCCATGCCTTCGTCGTTTTGCAACTTATAAATATTCGTACCTTTACGTATTTCAGAAATCGGGTCACCGAGCTCTTCACGTACTTCCGACTTCGGCACACCGTATTCAATACCGATAGATGAAGCGATGAGACGATCATTTGTATAGATCGCATTGACGCGACGTTTAATATCATAGGACAGCATGACGAAGTTCTGGTAGTTGTCATGGAACGTCAGCCATTCCGTGCCGTATTCATTGGTGGATTTCCGCACAGGGTCCCCAAGCTTTTCTTTCACTTGCGCTTCGGTCGTGCCAATTTCTATATTGTGAATAGAAATAATGCCTGTTGCCGGCGCATCGAGCACGGGTTGGGCAACTTCATCTGGGGGATTGCTTCCGTTTGCTTTATCGGAAACGAAGGTTATTAAATCGACAATCGATTCTTTTGTATAGTCAAGCGCAGATCCAACTACTTCCTCGTTCAGCACGGTTTCTACTTTGGCATCAAGCGGATCAAGAAACGATAAGTCCACGTATTCCGATACTGGACCTTCCCATAAGGGCTTGAAAGCGTAAATCAGTACTGCGAGAAAGAGTAACTGAAACAGGCGTTTTATCATATGAAACTCACTCCTCGACTACATTATACTCTGTTTATACCTTGGCAATACAGCAGGAACTATGAAATGTTGAAAAATATCCTCAATAGTAGCGGGAAAAAGGGTATACTAAAAAAAGAATGGAAAGTTTGGAAGGGGTGGATGGCATGTTCGGCGGTGTTAGCAGTGTACCTTCCTGGTTTTATATAGTCGCATTTGTCGTCGTCATATTGCTCGTTCTCATTACGGAATGGCGGACAAGATGAGAAACGAATTTCATTAGAAAGAAGGAATGAATATGTTAACATTTGAAGAGAAACAACAGATTATAGAAGAGTTTCCGGAGTTAGTGAAAAAAGAAGTGTCCATGAAGCGCTTGAACTATCATTACGAAGAATCTTTGTACGATAAAACGGTAGTCGTGCAGCATTTGCACCCGAATGGTAATGCATTTGTCTACGTGGCAGATGTTGAAGGCTATGAAGCGGATGATCGTGGTCTAGTCAATGTACGCGAATATTCTGCGGATGAATTCCGTGCAGTGATCCGTGCGGCAATTGAAGGGTTGGCGACAGAAGTCGAGGAGCCTGAAACGATCGCAGAAACGTGGCAAAATTCCAATGGTCAGAAGCTGACACTTCTTGAGGAAGATGGCTTCTTTAATGTTTATCATGAAGTAAACTTGGAAGAGGGCTTTGGAGATTATCAAGAGGCGGCAAGTTATTTAAAAGAAGAAGGCTTCTCCGTCAAAACGAAATAACGGCTACAGGAGTGATATCGAATGAAGGGTAAAACAGTTGCGATTTGGATGGTCGTGGTGTTGATTGTGGCAGTAGTGGGCATCGTGTTCATGGTGCAGGCTACCTTCAAAAATAATCCTACACAAAAGAATCATCAGTCCATGGACAACCAGTCGTATACCGAAATCGGTACGTTCGGCTGGCAATAAACGGCAAAGTAGCTGTCGGGGATCTAGTATTCCCGGCAGTTTTTTGTCGCACCAAAACAAAAAAACCACTTCCTATAAGGAAGTGGTTTGTATAGGCAAATTAGTTTTTAGTAACGTTAGTTGCTTGAAGTCCGCGTTGTCCTTGTTCGATTTCGAAAGACACGTCTTGACCTTCTTCAAGAGTTTTGAAGCCATCACCTTGGATAGCTGAGAAGTGTACGAATACGTCGTCGCCATCTTCACGTTCGATGAAGCCGTAACCTTTTTCTGCGTTAAACCATTTTACTTTACCTTGTTCCATGTTTGTTTCCTCCTCGTGCACACTCGTGTACACCTTGTATTACTATCCTTGCTCAATTTCTAATAAACGGTCGAGATAAAATCGTTGACCAACGTCGAACAAAAATAATTCTTCTTTATCATAACAAGAAAAGGCAGATATAGCAAGTGGAAAGATTAGTTCAATAGAAGTACGCCTTGGATTTTCCCGTTGTTATAGGAAAAGTGTGAATAGTTTATAGACGATTGCGGCCATTAAAGCAGAGATCGGCATCGTGATAATCCATGTCAACACAATCTTCTGTGCGACTCCCCATTTCACGCCTCTCAAGCGCTGCGCTGAACCGACTCCCATAATAGAAGAAGAGATTACGTGTGTCGTGCTGACAGGTAAATGAAGTAGGGTAGCGCCGAAAATAATGACTGCGGAGTTCAAATCTGATGCAATCCCGTGGATCGGTCGGATCTTCATAATCTTGCCGCCAACCGTTTTGATAATCTTATACCCACCGATCGACGTCCCAATTCCCATCGCAGTCGCTGCCGCAACCCGTACCCATAGCTGGATATCATCGGTTGTTTGTAATTCTGCTGCTATCAAAGCCATTGTAATAATCCCCATCGCTTTTTGCGCGTCATTCGTACCGTGCGTGAACGATTGAATCGCAGCCGTACCGATTTGCATATAGCGGATGCGACGGTTCGCTTTAAATAAATTTCGATTCTTTAATACTGTACGTAATAGGGTCATGACAATAAATCCGCCGACCAATGCAATGACAGGAGATAGCAACAGTGCCTGAATAATTTTAATGAAGCCACTGTAATTCAAAATACCAAATCCTGCCGCCGCAATAGCCGAGCCAGCAATGGAACCGATCAGTGCATGTGAAGAGCTGGATGGGATTCCGAAATACCATGTGACCAAGTTCCAAATGATCGCGGAAACGAGGGCTGCCAAAATTACGAGTGAACCATTTTCCAATAAGAACGGATCGACGATATCTTTCGTAATGGTTTTCGCTACACCTGTGAATGTTAACGCACCGACGAAATTCATCGTGGCGGCGAGCATAATCGCAGTCCGAGGCTTCAGTGCGCGTGTCGATACCGAAGTAGCAATTGCGTTGGCTGTATCGTGGAAACCATTGATGAAATCGAACGCCAAGGCAAATACCACAACGAGAATGGTTAGTATGAGAATCGTATCCATCAGTTAGGACTCCTTACGCGTTACGCATGATGATGGTTTCAATATTATTTGCCACGTCTTGACAAAAATCTGCAGTGTCTTCGAGCAGTTCATACAGGTCTTTCAATTGAATAATGCGGATCGGATCTTTTTCACGAATAAACATTTGCTTGATAGAAGTTCGTAGCACTTCGTCGCAAATTCGTTCGTACTCTTTAATTTGTACTGCATGCGTACGCATTTCAACTAACTTTTTCTTCGTCAGCAATTCCATTGCCAAAACGATTTCATCGGTACTTTTCGTAATGTTGATGATAAACTTCTGCATGTATTCATCAATTTCAATGAGAGAAAACATCTCGAGATTAGCGAGAAAATGCTCCATGCCATCCAGAATATCATCCATTGCAATCGCGATATTCAAAATATCTTCCCGTTCGATAGGTGTCATGAATGATGTATTCAGTTTCGTGATTAATTCATGAATTAACGTGTCACCAGCTGTTTCATATTCTTTCATTTGAATGCTGGCTTTTTTCAAATCTGAAACAGAATCGACTTTAAAATCATTCGCGTAATGCATAGATTCCTGCACATGCTTGGCGATGTCCAATAACGCTGTGAAAAATGGATCGGGTTTACGTGGTCCTAGCATCTTAATTCCTCCATCTATTGTTGACATCGATAGTGATTACATCATACAAAAACTGCGTTAAAAAAGATAGCGAACAATGTAGAATTTGATCGGAATTTCAATTGTTAAGTTATCGTTAAGTTCTAGTAAATCTATTGAAAATAAATTTTGGCATGAGATGATCGGCAGTAAAGTATTACATAAGCGGAAAGGAGATCAACATGAAGAATGACAAGGCTTTTTCTATAAAAAAGCTTGTGGAATTATTTATCGTATCTCTCAAACTAGGACTGACCTCATTTGGCGGCCCCACTGCCCATTTAGGTTACTTCCATGAAGAGTATGTACGAAAACGTAAGTGGATGGATGAAAAAGGGTATGCGGATTTAGTAGCGTTAGCACAATTCCTTCCAGGGCCGGCAAGCAGTCAGGTAGGGATGGGGATTGGCGTGGCGCGGGCTGGGGTAGTGGGTGGGCTCGTTTCCTTTCTAGGTTTCACGATGCCGTCCGTAGTGGCATTGATTTTGTTTGCCACGCTTCTAGTAGATTCAGATGTAAGTGAGGCAGGCTGGCTGCACGGGTTGAAGATCGTGGCGGTGGCGATTGTTGCACATGCGGTACTCGGAATGGCGAAGAATTTGACGCCGGATTTTAAGCGAAAAGCCATCGCCTTACTAGCGCTCGTCGTTACACTCTTATGGCAAACGGCTTTTACGCAAGTGGGTGTGATTATACTAGCGGGACTAGTGGGATTATGGTTATTTAACGTTCATGATTCGCCAGGTACTGATTCCTCGAGATTCCTCGTATCAAAGAAAGCTGGAATCGTTTGTTTAACAGTGTTTTTCACGTTGCTCGGTATGTTGCCGTTGCTTCGAGAACTGACAGGGTCTTACTGGGTTGCAGTATTTGATAGTTTTTATCGATCGGGCGCGCTCGTATTCGGTGGGGGCCACGTCGTTTTGCCTTTATTGGAACAGGAATTGGTACCAGTGGGGTGGATTGGAAGTGAGTCATTCTTAGCGGGTTACGGTGCGACGCAAGCAGTTCCAGGACCGTTGTTTACGTTCGCTGCCTATCTCGGTGCTGTGATGAACGGCTGGCAAGGTGGATTATTCGCGACCGTTGCGATTTTCTTGCCTGCTTTTCTGTTGATCATCGGTGCACTGCCTTTTTGGGACATCTTGCGCAATCATCCAAAAGTCAAAGGAGCAGTCATGGGTGTCAATGCCGCAGTCATCGGAATTTTACTTTCCGCGCTATACCATCCAATTTGGACAAGCTCAATTTTACGGGCAGAAGACTTCGCATTGGCAGCCATTTTATTCAGTATGCTAACCTTTTGGAAGCTGCCACCTTGGATCGTCGTGCTAGTCGGTGCGGTAGGCGGAACTTTATTGTCCATATGGTAGAAAGGTAACCCAATGCGGCTGCTTTTTTGCTATACTAAATGCATTCTATAGAAGAAAAGGGTTATGCATATATGGATACTTCATTACAAAAAAGAATTGCTATGCCAACTGTTTGGCTCGTCGTACTGCTCGGCTCGCTGTCAGCATTCGGACCGCTATCAATGGATATGTATTTGCCGGGATTGCCGATTGTGGCGGAGGACTTAAACGCTTCGACATCGCTTGTCCAATTAAGTCTGACGGCCTGTTTGATTGGCTTAGGCGCAGGCCAGCTTATTTTCGGGCCGTTAAGTGATATATACGGCAGGCGGAAACCGCTCGTCATTACGCTCAGCGTGTACGCTATTGCTTCTGTCTTATGTGCGTTTAGTCCGAACATCTGGATTTTCGTTGCATTACGTTTCGTACAAGGTATGACAGGCGCTGCGGGAATTGTCATCGCGAGAGCTTGTGCGCGTGATTTATATGTAGGAAATGAATTAACGAAATTCATGGCGATGCTGTCGATCGTCAGCGGATCAGCACCGATTCTCTCACCAATTGTAGGCGGTGTCGTGCTGAACTTTGCTTCGTGGCCAGCGGTGTTCTTATTACTCGGAGTCATCGGTTTGTTGATGTTCTTATCAACGGCATTTTTCTTGCCGGATACATTGCCGGTTGAGGCACGTTCGGAGAGTGGGATGCTCGCAGTCGTCAAGACATTCAGTGGTCTACTGAAGGATAAGTGGTTCATCGGCATCGCCTTAACGCAAGGCTTGATCATGTCGGGCATGTTCGCGTACATAGCTGGATCTCCATTCGTTTTACAGAATATTTATGGCATTACAGCGCAACAGTTTTCTTTGTTCTTTGCGATGAACGGTATCGGAATCATTACAGCAGCTCAAGTGACAGGTCGACTTTCGGGCAGAATTCATGAGTTGAAATTCCTGCGTGCAGGCGTGTTGCTTTCATTTACGGCAAGTATTTTACTTCTGTTGACAGTCTGGAATGAATGGCCGCTTGCTGTGATTGCGACGGCGTTATTCTTCATGGTATCAAGCGTTGGCTTGGTGTCGCCAGCAGCGTTTTCTCTGGCGATGCAAAGTCAGGGGAAGTCAGCAGGAAGCGCATCGGCGTTTCTTGGGCTGATGCCTTTCATTGGCGGTGCAATCGTCTCGCCACTAGTTGGACTAGCAGGAGACAGCTCGGCTTGGCCGCTTAGTATTATCGTATTGACTTGCAGTACGGCTGCATTGGTGATTTTCTTCACAGTGGTTCGGAAAGCGTTTCGTCTGCAAGGGGTTTGAGTAGAGAGGCTGTTGGGGTAGGGAGTGGTGCTTCGGAGGGGACGCTTTCCTAGAGGGCTCATGGGAAAGCGTCCGCCAGCTGGAGCTTCCGTCCCTTCGTACTCGCCAAGCAACTCCCAATCCTTTTTAATTCAAATTTGCGCGAAAATAAGGCATGATAGAGATAGAGAGTCTGATTATTACTTTGAGAGGTGGATGTAAAGATGGAATATCGTATTGAGCATGACACGTTCGGAGAAATACAAGTACCAGCAGATAAGTTGTGGGGAGCGCAGACACAGCGCAGTAAACAAAACTTTAAAATCGGCGGGGAACGTATTCCGCTTGGCGTAATCCAAGCCTTTGCTCATTTGAAAAAATCAGCAGCGATCGCAAGTCATTCATTCGGCAACCTATCCGAGGTGAAAATGAAAGCTATTACAGCAGCTGCAGATGAGGTCATTGAAGGCAAATGGGACGAGCACTTCCCGTTGGTCGTTTGGCAAACAGGAAGCGGTACGCAATCGAACATGAACATGAACGAAGTACTCGCTAACCGTGGTAATCAGTTGCTGGAGGAGTGGGGCGAGGAAGAGCGTCTGCACCCGAATGATGATGTGAATAAATCACAAAGCTCCAACGATACATTCCCAACAGCGCTACACGTAGCGGGAGTGATTGCGGTAGAACGCGAAGTATTGCCGGCAATCGATCAATTAGCAACAACACTTCAGAAAAAATCCGAAGACTTCACAGATATCATTAAAATTGGACGTACGCACTTGCAAGACGCGACGCCACTGACATTAGGCCAAGAAATCAGCGGTTGGCATAGAATGCTAGAGAAAACACGCAGCATGCTAGAAACTAGTGTCCAAACAATGAAAGAACTCGCAATCGGCGGAACAGCAGTTGGGACGGGACTTAACGCGCCGGCTGGATTCGGTGAAAAAGTTGCGGAAGAGATTTCAAAATCTGTCGGCATCGAATTTACATCTGCACAAAATAAATTCCACGCATTGACGAGCTATGATGAAGTCGTCTATACACACGGCGCACTGAAAGCATTGGCTGCGGACTTGATGAAAGTAGCGAATGACGTACGTTGGTTGGCAAGTGGTCCACGCTCTGGTATCGGTGAAATTACGATTCCAGAAAACGAACCAGGCAGTTCCATCATGCCAGGTAAAGTGAATCCGACGCAAAGTGAAGCGTTAACGATGGTTGTAGCACAAGTAATGGGTAACGACGCAACAATTGGTTTCTCTGCAAGCCAAGGGAACTTTGAATTAAACGTCTTCAAACCCGTTATTATCTACAACTTCCTACAATCAGCGAAATTACTGGCTGACGGGATGATTAGCTTTAACGACAACTGTGCGGTAGGAATTGAACCGAACCGTGAAGAAATCGACAATAAAGTAAAGAATTCATTGATGCTCGTCACAGCTTTGAATCCACATATTGGCTATGAAAATGCGGCAAAAATTGCAAAGAAAGCCCATAAGGAAGGTACAACGCTGAAAGAAGCAGCACTTTCTACTGGTTTATTGACAGAAGCGCAATTTGATGAATATGTAGATCCAAGCAAGATGACAGGCAACTCATAATTGTCATGAATTTGTACGCTTGCTTTTCCCGCAAATCTTGTATACTACTAGCATAACCTCTATATAAAGGAGTCAGGAATATACATGAAAAAGAAGTTACTTGCAGGACTGGCTGCGTTGACAGTAGCGCTTGGGGCATGCGGAAACGGTGCTACAGAGAAGCCTGCTGAAGTCGATCCGACAGATGCACGGGCCGAAGCAGGACATGATCACGCAGAACATTTGCCGAATGGTGACTTGCAGGAAGTGACCGCTTCAGCGGACATTTTGCCTTCATTCCTAGATGATAAGCCAGAAGATATGCGCATGGTCTATCAAGTGGCGGGCAACGCAACGGACATTTTGGAATACATGCCTTGCTATTGCGGCTGCGGAGATAGTGCCGGTCACAAGAGCAATATGAATTGCTTCTTGGATGAAGTACGCGAAGACGGCTCCGCTGTCTGGGACGATCACGGCACACGCTGCCTAGTTTGCCTGGAGATCGCAGTGAAATCCGTACAAATGAAGCAAGACGGCATGTCTATGAAAGATATTCGTGATGCGATTGATACAGAATACGGTAACGGAGACTATGCGAAACCTACAGATACTCCAATGCCGGTTTGATTGGTTGATTTTTTAGGCTGCAGATTCACTCTTTTAATGGGGTGGGTCTGCAGTTTTTTTGTGTTTGTGGTTTGGGGATGGGGGTTGAGTGCTTTTTGTGGTTGTGCGTGCGTATGCGCTCAATGTTGATGTGTTTTCGCTCATAGTTTGGGGTTAAGCGCTCTATGTGTGTGCGTATGCGCTCAATGCTGACGCGTGTCCGCTCATACTTCGTGGTTGAGCGCTCTATGTGGTTGCGTATGCGCTCAAAGCTGACGCGTACCCGCTCATAGTTCGATGTGGAGACGCTCTAAGTGGTTGTCCATCGGCCTCGCTCAATGCCGAATCGCTATCGCTCATAGTTTGGGGTTAAGCGCTCTATGTGTGTGCGTATGCGCTCAATGCCAACGCGTGTCCGCTCATACTTCGTGGTTAAACGCTCTATATGGTAACGTATCCGCTCAATACTAACGCACATCCGCTCATACCCCGACCCAAACCCCTAACCCCAACCGCTCAACACCTTCCCAACACCCCTCAATCCCCCTAAAATCACATCGCATCCATGCATTTCGTTGGCAACCCAACGGGATGTGGTATAATTTAGTTAAATTAGGCAGGAGGGGATTCTGATGATTCATTTTGTACAATTTGAAGAGCAGTATATACCGAAGATGGCCTCGTTATTGGCGGCGAGACATGTAGATGAACGACAGCGTTTTCCGTTTTTGCAGGAACGTTTTGAGGACATTGAACAAGCAGAGGATCGCTTGCGTGAAGAGTTGGAGAAGCCGTATACAGGGGGTCTCGTGACGTTGCGTGACGAAGAGGTCATCGGCTATTTATTATACGAATATCGTCAAGATGTTACGCGTGGGCGTACGGTGTATGTCGGGTATCCTTCGTTTGTCATTCATGAGGACGAGCATCCGAGATTGGCTCGGTTGATGTACACGGAAGTTGGCGCGGAATGGGTGCGGAATGGGTATTTTGAACATGTGATGGATATTCCGGTCGGTAATGATGAATTAATTTTGGAAATGCTGGAGCAATCGTTCCATTTTGAACAGCGTTTTGCGGCGTTGTCACTTGAACATTATCGTGCACAGCCTGGTGAGAATAGTCTCGTGAAGATGAAGGAACTAGTAGGGGACGAGCAAAGAGTTTTGCGCAAGATGGCACCGTGGAATAGTTTGCATCAGGCGAAAGCTCCAGCGTGGAAGCCGGTTACGCAAGAAGCGTTGGATGCGGAGCGCGATGTGTTTGCGGCGTATGAGGGTAAAGAAGGCACGCGCAGTTGGGTTGCCGAGCAAGATGGCGTTCCTGTAGCCTTTCATTTATTCACACCGGCGGACGCGCGTCATGCGATGACGACGCCGGATGAGTCGGCAGTGCTTGTGCAGGCCACGACGAATATTGAGATGCGGGGACAAGGGATCGGCAAGTCGATTGCGAACCATAGTTTCACTCAAATGAAAAATGCGGGCTATAAATATGTCATGACGGATTGGTTGACGGCGAATCATTTAGCGTCATATTTCTGGCCTAAACTCGGATTCCGTTCGTATATGATTCGCATGGCGCGTACGATAGATGCACGCATCTCTTGGGCGGACGGACGATGACGGGCGTGAAGTTCGTCACATCGTGGAGTGGCGGCAAGGATTCTGCGCTCGCGGCGTATCGCGCAATCCGAGAAGGAAATACGCCGGCGATGCTATGGACGATGTTTGATAAAGATGAGTCGCATTCCAAGTCACATGCATTACCACTAGAGATCATTCAAGCTCAGGCGAAGCAAATGGACGTTCCGCTGATGATCCGAAAAGCAGATTGGGCTGGCTATGAAGTTCAATTCATTGATGCGATGCGCGTTGCGAGAGCACATGGTATTCATAAAGCAGTATTTGGAGACATTGATTTAGAAGATCATTTGCTGTGGGTACAATCGATGTGCGCCAAAGTCGGTATGGAAACCTATCATCCACTCTGGGAAGAACCGCGACGTACGCTGCTCGAAGAATTCATTGCGGAAGGCTTTGAAGCGTATGTGATCGTGGTCAATACAAAGAGGATGCCTGCAGAATTTCTCGGGAGACGCTTTACGATTGAATTAATGGATGAACTCGAAGCACTCGGTATTGATAGTTGCGGGGAGTCAGGAGAATTTCATACGGTCGTCGTCGATGGACCGATTTTTAAGGAACGCATTCCTATGAAAATGAATGAAACGATCGAAAAAGATGGCTATGTATTTATGAAGTGCGAGATAGAACAGGAAACTTCCACAGACTGAGAGAATGTCTGCGGAAGTTTCTTGTTTACTGAATAAACGTAGAAAAAGGAGTCGGTGTTTGATGAACAGTAAGAGGATACGTACAGAAGCAGATCTTCAAAAGTCTTTTGACATACGAAAAGCGGTATTCGTCCACGAACAACAGGTGCCGGAAGAGGACGAGTTCGATGAATTTGATGGGTTGAACGGATTATGTGAACATATTTTAGTGGAACAAGAAGGGCAAGCAATCGCGTCAGGTAGATTGAGAGTGGTAGAGGGGGTAGGGAAGTTAGAACGTATTTGTGTATTGGCTTCTCATCGAGGTCTAGGCGTTGGAAAAATAATTGTTGAAGGCTTGGAGGATGTCGCAAAGGAAAAGGAAATCGCTTCGTTAACATTACATGGGCAGACACATGCGGAAGAGTTTTATCATAAACTTGGATACGAAACTACGTCTGATGTATTCATGGAAGATGGCATACCGCATATTGTGATGGAGAAAGAGCTGGCTCTATAGGTACAAACAGCACCTGTTTTATAAAGAAATGCCCCTGCAGGTAGAAGATGCAATATACCTGTAGGGGCATTTCTTTATGGCATTCGCTCTTTTAGAAAGTGTGAGTTTTATGCGGCTTACTTACGTAATTGAATTTCGATATTGATCTTGACTTCATCACTTACGACAACGCCGCCAGTTTCTAGTGCAGCGTTCCATGTTAAACCGAAGTCTCTACGGTTAATTTTCGTATTACCTGTAAATCCAGCAGCTTGGTCTCCGCTCATTGGATCTTTCGCCATGCCTTCATACGTAACGTTGAACGTGACAGGCTTCGTTGTATCTCTAATCGTGAAGTCGCCCGTTAAGTCGTACGTATCTTTGGATGTCTCCTCAATTTTTGTCGCTTTAAATGATAAATGCGGATATTTTTCTACATCGAAAAAGTCAGCTGAACGTAAATGGTTATCTCGGTCGGCCTTGCGTGTATCGATACTGTTGGCATCAATTGTAAAATCGATGGATGCACCTGTTAAATCTTCTGGGTCAGCTTCGATCGTTCCTTGGAATTCGTTAAATGTTCCTTTTACGTTTGAAATCATCATATGTCGTACTGAAAAACCTACTGTACTGTGTGCTGTGTCAACGTTCCATATTGCTTTTGTCATATACATCTCCTCCAATAATGGTTGTTATTTTACATGTAGTAACTTCTCTTTTACTAAAACAAAACGTGCTTATTGTTTTTTATTACATAGATCGTGTTTACTTCAACCAGTTTTTCGCTTGCATTGCGACTTCTTGTGTCAGGCTGTGTCCTTTCACCCATGCGGTTGTAACGTTTGCGCCTCTTTCTTCAAAAAGACGGATGACGCGCTTGCTTTCGGATTCAGGCACGATCGGATCCCCTTCGCCTAGTGATAGGAATACGTCCACATCGCTGAAGTCATGTTTTTCTTCTAGATCTGCAGGATATAAGGGTGCGAATAAAGCGGCTTTTTTAAGTGTTTCTGGGTGTTTGAGCATCATTTGAATCGCAATATTCGAACCGTTAGAGAATCCGACTAGCACCGTATCTTCCATTTTGAAATCATACTCTTTTGCTTTTTCTTCAATGAATGCATACAGTTCATTGCCGCGGAACTCAAGATCTTCCCAGTCGTACTGACCTTCACCGTGACGTTTGAAGAATCTATTCATGCCATTTTCCTGCACGTTTCCTCTAATGCCTAACACGTTGTATTCCGGATTGAGTAGTTCGGCAAGAGACACTAAGTCTGTTTCTGTACCACCTGTGCCGTGGAGCAATACGAATACGGGTGCACCTTTTTTGTTTTCATGGTAAATATATTTCATTACACGCCAACTCCTTTGATTAGTTAACAGGCCGTTCTACTGTGAATAGCTTACCTATTTCCGCGTAATCACTACCGGCAAGTCTGCTTACGGCTTTTAGTTTCAACGGGTCAATATAGCCGTTATGATAAATGGTTTCATCTATGTGATAATGTTTTACTTTCAGTAATAAAACATCTGTAGTGGCGATGTTTTCTTCATTGTAAACGACCAATGAATCGTACAACTCTGTTTCAAACCGTACCTTGGTTTCATTCAACCCTGGAACTTGAACCGCTTTTGAGTCTACTGTCGTAAAACTCGATACATCCAGCTCGCTTTCATCCGGTCCTAGTGGTGCGGACGTCGCATTTGCTGCTTCCACGTTATCCGTATCCACAACTTGGACTACGGCTTCTTTCGTCTCATAAATATTTCTGGCTGTATCTTTCGATTTCCCCTCTACGCGCTGCACGGCAATCGATAGCATAGGGGGATCATAGGTGACGATATTGAAATAGCTGAATGGCGCAATATTGATAAGACCCGAATCAGACATCGTAGAAACCAATGCGATCGGTCTAGGAATAACGGAACCAATCAGGAATTTCTTCTTTTCTTTTGCTGTTAATTCTCGTGGAGAGAAATTGAGCATGTTATACATCGACTAGACCTCCAATTTCGGCAGCTGGTTTTCGTATTCTTGTCTGTTGTGTTCGTATTGTTTCGGTAATTTCAGCATGGAACCGAGTGATTTTATATCTTCATCGACATCGAAACCTGGACCGTCCGTTGCGAACTCGAACACGACTCGTCCTTTTTCTTTAATGTAGATCGAGTTAAAGTAATTTCTGTCTTTCACTTCGGTGACTTTCAATTCCTCATCAGTCAGTGCAGACTGCCATTCTTGCAATGCCTCCTTATGCGGCACGGACCACGCAATGTGGTGGACCGTGCCAATACCGAATCTACCAGCAGGTTGCGCAGGGGTTGCCGTAATAATATGTTGCTTTTCCTTGCCTACTGTTTCAAAATGTAGGTTCTGATCCTCTATATCTAGTTCGTTTAATCCCATAAGGCCTGTAAGAAGTTCTTTTGTACCTTCGGGATTTCCGGACAATAAAACAGCACCGTGGAAATCAACAATGTCATAATGATCTGCAGCAATTTCGCCTTCGACTAGTGCGAGCTCAAGCCCATGAACATCGTCGAATTCGAGTGTATCTTTACCGAAAAGTTTTGTTATTTCAGTATGGATGTTTTGAGCCGTTAGATGCTCTTTCCAATAGTCCATGCTTCCTTTTGGTACTCTGAAAGCAATTCGTCCGACCTGGCCACTGCCTTTTCTGCCATGATTCTGATTGGTCCAAGGGAAGAATGTAATGACTGTACCAGGCGTCACATGTTGATCTCCGAAGTACAAATGGTAAACGCTTGGATCTTCAAAGTTTACGGTTTGCTTAATCAGACGAAGTCCCAAAACATCTCTGTAAAATTTCAGGTTTTCATTAGGGTCTCCTACAATAGCTGTAATATGGTGGATCTTTTTAATTGCTTCCATTTATAAAACTCCTTTCAAACGATTATGACCGTGTGGTATCGAACGGGCGAATTTGTGATTCAATATATTCGCGCTTCGGCTCAAGGAACGGTGGAAGTGATAAGTTTTCGCCCAATGTTTCGTATGGTTCATCCGTCATGAAACCTGGACCGTCTGTGGATAGCTCGATTAGAATATGACCGACACGTGTATAAAGTGCTTCAAAGTAGAAGCGGTCTACATGGCCGGAATGTTGCATGCCCAATTCATCGTATTTTGCTTCCCAGTTCTTGATTGCCTCATGGTCCTTTACCCTGAACGACACATGGTGAACCTGTCCATATCCTTGACGACTTTGTGTTGTATGGTCGTTTCGTAAGATGACTTGTCCTCCGTTGCCGCCTTCACCTACATCAAACAGTGTCACATTTTCTTCTTCAAGAATCGGTTTCATACCATACACATCCGTAAGCATTTTCTTAAAATCTTCGAAATAGCTCACTGTGATTTCAATTGGACCTAAACCGTAAATCGCGTGTTCTTCAGGTACGGGTCCGTTTTTCCAAGGTGTACCGGGTGCTACGCCTTCATTATTTTCATCGGAGAACAGTTGGTATTTCTGTCCGTCCGCTTCTTGGAAAGGGAGTACCTTTTTGCCGAACAACTCTTGAATGCCGTCGTTTTCTACATCAAACTCATTGAAGCGTTCTAGGTAATATTCAAGTGCTGCATCGTTAGGTACTCGTAGTCCGATTCTAGAAATCGAGTTCGTCCCCGCCGTTCCTTTCGGGTTGTTCGGGAAGTCGAAGAACGTCATGTCCGTCCCTGGTGAGCCGATATCATCCGCGAAAAATGTGTGATACGTGTGAATATCATCTTGGTTTACGGTTTTCTTAACTAACCGCATGCCGAGTACGTTCGTGAAAAATTCATAGTTTCTCATTGCGTGATCTGTCATTGCGGTAACGTGGTGGATGCCTAGTAATTCGTTTGTCATGTAATAAAACCCCTTTGTATTTTGTATTTAATTGGTATATTACCATTTCGAGATAATAGTTGTAAAAAAACTAGATTTACCATTACATATTCTGTGCATGTAAACCTAATTTTTTCAACTGTGTAATTAATTGTTCTTTTTCTTGTATATCTAGTCCACTAAAAATTTCTTTAATCGCCTTTTTGTGAGGAGGGAAGATCTCATTCATCAATTCCGTTCCATCCGTTGTAATGGACGCATGCGTTACACGTCGATCTTTTGGACAAGGCTTTCTTTTGATTAAGTTTTTCTTTTCTAGTTTATCTACAACGTAAGTGATACTACTACTGGCGATCAATACTTGCTCACCGATTTTTTGTATCGGTTGATCACCTTTACTATAGACTAATTCTAAAACGGCAAACTCTGTTGGATTTAAACCTGAGCGTTTGATATCTTCTTCCACACGTACTTTAATGGATTGTAATGCTCGAGTTAAAACAATAAATGCCTTTAGAGACAAATCTTCTTCATACATTTCATTATTTTGATTGTCCATGACGTTCTCCTTTTATCTCGAATTCAAGGTAATCATATAATATTCACTATGCCATGTCAAACCGTATGTTTGTAAAAACATCTACAATTCTTGGATTATTTGCGTGGAGAGTAGTTCAACCAGTGGAAAAGGTGAAACGAAAGGGGGGAGGCTACCCTGCTAGATCAGTAGCCTCCGCACATTAGAATCTGGTAGTAGACTTCAATGCATAGTAGTTTATAGCGCTGCATCGTTCTGGAAGTTCATGACAAAATGACTCGCATCATGGTAAACTCCGAAAACGTATCCTTGATCTTTGAAAAAGTTCAAAATTTCAGGGAGTGCTTCTAAAGTTTGCGGTTTTTCGTGCATCAATACAATTTCTTTATCCGAAGTAGTGTTTTGTTTAATGTTTTGTACGATTTGAGCTGGGTTACCTGGAAGATCCCAATCTCGTGAATCGATCGTCCAATCCCAAATTTTAATATGGGCGTCTGCCAGTTGTTTCCGTATGTACTCACCGTTCAATCCAGGTGCCGATCCATAAGGAGGGCGCACTAAACGAGGAGTGGTTCCTGTTATTTCATGGATGAGATCCAGTGATTCAAGCATCTCGGGTACAAACTGTTGATCAGCGTAAAGTGCTTGATAATTGTGCGTCATGCTATGGCCGCCAATATAGTGACCTTCTTGCGCTGCACGTTTTACACTTGCTTGGAGATGTTCTTTCTTTAAATTATTTCCTTGCATGAAAAATGTAGCTTTCGCGTCATGTGCATCCAATATATCTAAAAACTGCTCAGTCCATTTGCTCGGACCATCATCAAAAGTTACATACACTACTTTTTCAGGTTCATTCTCTTCTGGAGACTGTTCTGTACTTGTATCAGTAGGCATTTCTGTTTGCCCTTCAGTAGACGTTTCCGTTTCCTCCGGTTCTATTGTAGGGAATACTTCAGGTTCAGTACTAGGTTCTTCTGGTGGTGTACTAGGTTCTGGCTGATCGTTTGATGTCGGCGTTTCGATTGGTTCAGGTTTGGTTACAGGTTGATTCGATGTACTAGGTTGTTCGCGGAAAGAATATGACGTTCCAACAAAAAGAACAGTACCCGATAGAACAAGAAGAATAAGTAGAAGCAGGAAATATCTTTTCTTTAACTTTCGTCTTTTCTGTCCGACTTGTTGAGGTAGCGTACTCATAAAATATATAGCCTCCTATCAGTTTATGTTGAATAGACCGATTTTCATCGTATGTATGTATACAAACTCCCTTACTTCATAAGGACAACAGCAGACGAAAGCAATCATCTGCTGTTGTAACATCATTTACTGAATATATGTGTCACTAACTAGGGCATCCTGTAAAATATCTGAAGGAATCTCAAATGTGACGACGCCCATATAACCTGGTGCAACTTCGTACTGATCAAAAGAAATGACGAGTGTATGATCCGCAGTAATATAGAAGTCTTGATTTGCTTGAATGGAGTCGAATTCGATGTCCGCTCCTTCGATAGCTAAGTACGCAGTGTTTTCATCTTCTTCCATTTGTCGCGTCATCTCTTTTTTTATATAGGCAGTGATGATTTCCACATAGGAATCGTCTTTAAAGAGACTCGGTAAGGTAAGGAGAATGTGATGTTGTTTATCAATCGTATCGTATTGCATTTCAGTGGAAGAAGATCCAGCCGTAGTGGTTTCATAACGCGCAATGGACAAAATTTGTTCTGTATCGGTTTTTACTTCATAACCTGAATCCACGCCTAAATGACCGCTACCTGCCTCTTCCAGTCTGGCGATTTCCTCTTCAAATTTCGTAAAGAGCGCTTTGTTTTCTTCGATATACTTTTCATTTAAAGCAGTTTGCAATCCTTCGTTTTCTAAACCATCGATTGCTGGCGTTTCCATGTTTGCCTGATACGTTTCCTTTTCCAATGTTAAGGTCTCGATCGTGAAAACTTGCACGATGGAACCGAGAACAGGAATATTCACTAGCGAATTGGCGAAAGTCGGGCTAGCATTAATGCTACCTACGAATAAAGTAGCCGCAGCAGCAACTCCGATCGACCAGTTTCTCATAGGGGAGCGCTTCTTTTTCGTGTTTTTTGCACGTTGAATAGAATCTTTCACTACATGATCCAGCTCGGGAGGAATTTCAATATCGTCATAGTCTTTCTTCAACTTGTTCATCCGTTTCATTCCAAATCCCCCTTTTCAATTTCTATACGCAGTTTCTTTAAAGTCCGGTAAAGCCTGGTTTTTACGGTATTACTGTTTTCGTCTAAGATGGCTGCTACTTCGTCAATCTTCAAGTCCTCAAAGAAGCGTAAAATAATTAACGATTTTTCATCCGGAGAAAGTGTATCTAGGGCATCTAGTAAATCTATATCCGTTGGTTCATCTTCTGTTTGTGGTAAATAGCCATCTAGAACTTCATCATCCATCACCATCATTCGTTGATGCTTGCGAATAAAATCGATGGACGTATTCACGAGTATCCGATAAAACCACGTCTTTAAATACTTGGTTTCTTCTAGGCGATGAATGGATTTTAACGCTTTGAAAATCGAGTCTTGCACAATATCCAACGCGTTTTCTTTGTTTTTCACATAGCTATAGGCGAGCCGATAATGAGCATTTTGGTTTTCAATTAAAAATTGCTCCACCTGCTCTATTTTTTTATTTTTTGTCATGACAAAAGGGTCACCTTCTTCAATTTTAAACATGTCGCGATCACGTCTTACTCTTTTGACGGACAGCTTCCGCAAAAAGTTTGGATTTTATATAAAAAAGGAAACATGATGACAAGGATCCCGTTTAGAGAGAAGCGTTTCAATTTACTAGGGATGCGATACGACTTAGAATGGGTTAGCTGCTCACGTTGTATTGAGAGCAAGAATTATTTTTCTTGTATCGTAACTGCTATACTCATGACTATAACAACGGATAAAGGAGTAATGTATTTTATGAAGAAATTTACGAATGCGAATATATATGGGGATCCCAATTCCCATGAGTTTTTAGTGGAAAATGGTCAGTTTACAGCTATAGGGAATGACGTAGGCGACGCAGATGAAGTAATTGATCTGCAAGGTCGTTTAGTTTTGCCGCCTTATGTGGACCCTCATTTACACTTGGATTATATCTTTTCGGGGCTAGGCGAAGGAAATGCGAATGTCTCCGGGACGTTATTTGAAGGCATCCAGCGGTGGAGTGATAATAAGAAATCACTGACTGAAGAAATGGTGCGTGAACGTGCGATAAAAGGAATTCAAAAAGAAGTGAGTAAAGGAGTTCAATTCATTCGTACACACGTCGACATTACGGATCCGAATTTAACGGGGATGAAGGCGTTAGTCACACTGCGCGAAGAGTTGAAAGATCTCGTTACATTACAACTCGTTGCCTTTCCTCAAGAAGGGTTCTTTAGATATGAAGGGGCAGAGCGTTTAATGGAAGAAGCACTGGAAATGGGTGCGGACGTAGTAGGGGGGATTCCTCACTTTGAAATTTCCTATGAGCATGGCGTGGAGTCATTGCGACGTATTGTCGACATGGCCATAAAACACAATGTAATGATTGATATTCATTGTGATGAAAACGATGATCCCAATAGTCGGTTCTTAGAAGTGTTAAACGCGCTCGTTATGGAAAAAGACTATGGTAAATATACAACGGCCAGTCATACATGCAGCTTTGGTTCAGTGGATAATAGCTATGCCAATAAAATGTTAGGTTTATTTAAAGAATCACAAATCAACTTTATTTCTTGCCCAACTGAAAACGCCCATCTCCAAGGACGTGGCGACAGCTATCCAAAGCGTCGTGGCTTAACACGCGTCAAAGAGTTGTTAAATAACGGAAACAATGTGGCATTTGCACAAGATTCCATAGCGGATTACTGGTATCCTTTAGGCAACGGAAATATGATGAACATCTTAGACAATGGGATTCACTTAGCGCATTACACACATATTGACGAGATCAATAAGGCGTTGGATTTAATCACGTATTACGGTGCAAACATTATGAGAGTAAATGACGCGTATGGTTTGGAAGTGGGGAAACCGGCGAACTTTATCGTGTTGGATGCACAAGATCCTTATGAGGCTATTCGTGAGCGGGCAGAAGTGCTGATGTCCGTAAGAAACGGTGGCTATCTCTTTAAGCGTGAACCGCGGAAAAATGAAGTGGAAGTGGATTTTTTGAAGCAATCGTGAGAGTTCTTGACTATACTAAAATTCCTCCTCAATGAGGTGCACCCCGAAAGTTAGAGTAAAAATCTAACTTTCGGGGTGTTTTCTTATAGCTAAATATAGCGCTGAATTTAAAATGGTGATACTCAGAGTGTGCTTGAACAGAATCAACCAATGAGGGGGGAGTGGTTGGAACCCGTTGATCTGCGCTGCAGCCGGACGCGTGTCCTATGGGCGGGCGGTGAACCACACCTCTTCGCTTTGCTCGCTGGGTGTTTCACCTGTCAAAGCAAAGATATGCTCCTTCTCGCTGCGCTTCACTCGCAAAAGCCGTTCTTCGTTACGGCTCTCGCTGATCCTCCGGGAGTCGCCGGCTGTAGCGAAGATCAACTAACCGATTTCAGAGAAGCTTCCTCAATAAACGCGCCCGAATAAACGCAAAGTAGTCTAAAACCGTTGATCTGCGTTCCAGGCGGACGCGTTCCGCAGGGCGGGCGGTGAACCACACTGCTCGCTTCGCTCACTTAGGTGTTTCACCTGTCCCGCTGGTCCTGCAGGAATCGCCGCCTTCCACTCCGATCAACTAAGAGTGTAGTACTTCACAATCGCGCCCGTTTATGGATTTTCATTTCTGTCTTTATCCTTTATTGCCTTTATAATCTCAGGGATACCGACAAAGACTATTATTCCACCTATCATTGTTAAAAAGGTGTCTAGGCTTATTACTTTCGTTAAAAAAAGCAAAAGCATAACGGCAAGTACGAATATTCGCCAGTAAAAGAGAGATTTCTTTTTCATCAAAACACCCCCATTTCTCTGCAAAATGGCCCTTATCAGGAAAAGATCATCTTCCACAACTGCGCCCGTTTGAAGAATATTAATCAACGTAACTTTTCTTCGCTAGATAATTCAACTTATTTTTCTAAATTTAAAATTTCAACTTCGTAATTATTAATACCATTGCTGGCAAGTTCTTTTTCAAAATACAATTTCGCTTTTTCTTTATTACTTAAGCTATCTCCGTCCACTTGTACTGATAAGATCTTTTCACTCTTACTGACTCCCATACCAGTTTAGCCAAACTTCATTTCAGCATTATCATATAATTCCGTTTCAAAAAGATTATCGATTTTCTCATCTTCATTTGACGAAGCGAATGAAATATAATCATTTCCAAAATAAAATAATGAACAAGACATTACAGCAACTATGGCAATATATTTCTTTTTCATAACCAATCATTCTCCTTTTCTCTGGCCCGTTTGATGCACTGTCCTTATCACGCAAACGCGCCCGATTATGGTAGATTAAAATATACTAAACAATAATTTCCGCAATTAACTTTTCATCTCGAAAATGTAAATTTTCATTGTCGTTTAAAGTATATAACTTAATATCTCTTTGAGCAGTTGACCAATTATCAAAGGCTATACGACGTTCTTCGTCATTGTAATGAGGGCATAAACTACCTTTTAGTAATCCTAAACCCTTAAACTCTTCGTACTCTTCTTCGTTTTTTTCACTGTAACAAATTTCAAACCAACACATTGCGCCTGCACTTATTCCAGCTAAGATGACGCCATTTTGATATGCATTTTTTAACACAACATCGAAACGTGTTCTCTTCCAAATTTCTAGCATATTTTGAGTATTGCCTCCGCCTACATATACAATATCTAATGAATTTACGTTTTCTTGGATGTTTTGTGATTCAAGGTCTTTGATAGTGAGATGGCTTGTTTGTTCCGTTTTGAAAGCTTCATAAAATTTATCTATATAACCTTGCGCGTCATTACTTGCGGTTGGAATAAACGCAATCTTTAATGGTCCCTGTCTTTTTGAAATTTTTATTAGGTACTCATCAATATAGGCTTTATCTTCTGTAGAAAAACCTCCGCCGGAAATTGCAAGGATATTTCTTCCCATTTATTCATTCCCCCATTACACTTTTGTTTCGCTAAATGGCCCGATTGAGGCACTAACCTTCTGCCGTTAATGCCCCCGATTCTAGAACACTTTTCATAGCTGAAGCTACTCATATTTCTTTTTGAAAAGAACAGCTGGTCCATAGAAAAAGACTGCACAACACGCAACTGTTATAGCTACGTTTAAGATTGATGATGGATATTTAACAGTAGCTATGGTGAGGGCTATCAAGGGGTACGGACAACAAAACGGAAGTATTGTACGTTAAGAATTGAAACCTTTATATAAAAGGGATGTTCCACTACCGATCGTTTATGGTACTACCGTATTGAAACCGAATTCAGACTGATTGACCAGTGCGACAAAGTATTTTTTGAGTGGTCGATCCACGAAAAAAACAGGTAAAAACCAGCGAAGACTTGTCTTCGCTGGCATACTATCATTACAGGGAAGGAACACAATTTTGGGTAATGGAAACAATGTTCTTTTTCACCTCAATATAGTATTGTTGCTTTATCATTTAGATAGTGCCAGAGCGTGTTGCTTCGGTGCCGAGACCCTCTATCTCTTTTAACATCTCGATTTCTAGTGTTTTTCCGCAAGTTTTCATCATTCCAATGAATTGACCTTCTGTGTAAGATTTAGGAGGTGTTATAGTGCTTTCCTTTAACTTCATGACCGCTGACACCTTTTCTTCCGCTTCAAGTAGTGGAAGTGATTTTGAGCCCTCACTTTTTCTATCAACAACAATTTTCTCTATTTGTTTGAAAAGATATTTCCGACATTTGTTAATTTAGGTATTTCCAGTCGTTTCAAGTTCCAAACCGTTTACATCTTATATTACTTTTATTTCCTTGTATACATAATCTGAATGGAACGTGGCTAGAGTGGTATTCAATATCCAAAATAGATATTTCGTTCTTGTTCAAATAATCCGTCCAGTGTAGATTTAGATGGAATGTTTTTGGTCATTACAATTGCATGACGTTCAGCAACTCGAGAATTATCGACATATGTCTTTTGGGGTTGCAGTGAATCAACCTCGAATGAAGTTAATGCTATCTCTTGATAAGCCTTGACTTCATCCGACAGGAAAGAAAATTCATTGTCACCATCATAAAATTGTTGTGGCTTAATATTTTTTTATAAAAAATAAATAATAGGCTACACTTAATGGGATACTAATTAAAGCATATGGATTTATAAAAAATAGTGCTGATAAAATACCAGTAATTAATATCGAAATTAATGAGACAATATGATTCTCCCACTTCATATGTATTAAGGAAACAATACTACAACTAATAAAAGTTGTTAGTATTACGTTAGTTAAGATCATTATTAAGCCCTCCTTCGTAAACTATTATATATCAAGAAATGAAAGTACATACAAGTAACTTATTTTGTCGTGAGAAATTTAATTTGTCAATAAATGGTATGAATATACATGTTTACGTGTTATTGTATTTATTAACAAATGAAAGTGATTGATGAAATTGATGAAAAAACTTATTATTTTATGCTTCACTACTCTTTTAGTGTTCAGTTTTAATATAACTGATATTGCTAAAGCCAGTGAAGTAAGTGAGACCAGTTTATCTTTAAAAGATAAACTAGAAGTTACAAATAGAATGCATGATGAGGGTAGTTCAGATTGGGATATTCAGAATGTCCTTCGGAAAATTGAAAAGGGAGAAGTTCTCGAATCAGAGAAAGCTATGGCTGATGAGCAAGTATTTTTCTTTTCATTTGAAGAACTAGAAGAACTGGAATATTTCCAAAATAATAAGTTAGAGAAGAAAGTGGAATTTAAGGATGGCTCTTATCTAAAGAGTGAAATAATTCTAGAAGCTGAGGATATTAGTAATTTAAAGAATAGAAATATAGCACTTGCTGCAAATGGTGCATTCAAAACATTTACAGTAAAAGGTGTGGGAACTCATGCTGATGCAAGCTATAAAGTAAGTATATTTATAGATACTCATTTAGGTAATAGTTATATAAATAAAGTATATCCTCATCCTAATATAGCAGCACATCTAGGAACTCACTCTGACACAAAACAAGGTACAACTAGAAAATATGAGAATCGCGCTAAAAAAATTCCAGCCCAGGCTTATCTGTATTTCAAGTATACTAACTTTGCTAATTTATCGTCCCAAGACATGTATTTAAAAGTATTTGTTGGAGATCATTATCAGAATCAATACGGTATCAAGGTAACATACACTAATGGAAAAGGATACATTAAGTAACAAGAAAATTAATAAGAGTTTCTACTTGAGGTCATTTCAAAGTGATGATCATGTAGAAGCTTTTTTATATCCCTCGTAGTATTATAGGTTATAAACTCCCTTTAAGTGTAGAAAAATTAAACTCTTTACCAAAACGAATTATTAGCGAAGTACCTGAAATATACTAATCTGTTTCTTCCAATACAACTCTCCTTTTGTCAATTAAGGGCACAGACAGCAAAACGGAAATATTGTACGCTAAGGCTGAAAACGTTGATACAAAAAGAATGATCCAATAACGTTCATTTATGCTGCTTATTTGAATACTGTCTTAACACTGCTATCACTTTAGGAGTTAATTTGCACCTATTTTAAGTGTTATTTTGCACAGGTCAAAATAACAAAAGAGATGGCAATCGCGCCCCCGTTTATGGTGCAGTATTGAACTTGTTATAATTTTACTCTTCAACCAATCAACGAATATAAAATAAGCCAATATGAAATTCCTGCACAAATAGAAGCAATAAAAGTGTAAATCTTGAAATTATGCTTATGTTTTTCATCTGAAATGGCACGTATTGCATATATGGTGCAGAAAATCGTGAGAAATCCAAGTAACGATAATAAGAAAAGCATCTCCTAGCCCCCTTCAAAACTAACTTCAATTACATATCCTCTTCCGCTAAATGGCCCGTTTGTTGAATAGTCTTTTTATACTTAGTATGTTCTGTTGCTTGGAGTGCAGGCGCCGACTCCCGAACGCAAAGCAACGGCTTGCACAATGCGAACTTTGGTCCGTTTATGGAATACTGACAAAGCAAAGATAATCGATTAAAATCTAGACCATACCAATATATTCTCGTAACACTCTAAACAGCATTGAAATTACAATAGCTGTATAGTTAGGGACATTATAACATAATTTTGAATAATCTATTGGTCAATTTCTATATTAATAGTGTATTTAAGATAGGTAGGATTTGCTATAAAGACACAAAATAAAAACACTACCAAGTATATTCGGTAGTGTTCATCTAAATTAAAAATACTTACTATACAAATCATGTCGTAGTTTCCCGCTCAAGTGCGCGTAAATTCGTGTAGTTTCGCTTTTCTCGTGTCCGAGTAAACTTTGAATTACTTCTAGCGGAGCACCGTTGTTAATCAGATGCGTAGCATAACTATGCCGTAACTGATGAGGGTGTATGGATTTATGAATGCCTGAGCGTTTTGATACACGCTTGAGAGTGTAGCGCAGTGTATCGATGCTCATGCGTTTCTTCGGATTCCGCTCCGTGACGAATAGGCAGGGATCTTCATCATCGCGTTCTTCCAAATATCTCTTCAACCAAATAGCGCACCGTACATTGAAATACACTTCGCGTTCCTTATCACCTTTACCGAGGACGATCACCGAGTTGCCGATGAAGTCGATATCTTGCCGGTTGAGTGTAGCTACTTCACCAATACGGCAACCCGTTGAATAGAAAAACTCGAACAAGGCTTTTTCCATCGCGGTGTCACAGGCTTCGCGTACATGTTCTATTTCATTTTTGGAGAGGAACTTGGGAATTCGTTGACCCATTTTAGGCTCTTTTAATTTAGATGCTGGATTTTTTGTCATAAATCCTTCTTCATGTGTCCATTTGAATAACGATCGAATAAATCGAACGCGGTGCCCAAGACTCGAAGGTTTTAAGTGACTGCCGCATTCGATCAGATAGGTTTTTAGTTCATCGGTTGTGATATCTTCCATGGATACATCACCGACAAATCGTTTCAACATGGCACATTGATAACTGTACATTTTCAATGTCAAAGGAGAATACCCTTCAATGCGTTTATCCGCCTCATATTTCGTCCAAGCCTCGCAAATCAACATCCTGTTCACACTCCTATATTGGTAATCTATTGTTAGCAAGTGTGTCCGATTGGAAGAAATTTATTCATTGAAAGAAAGGTAGAGTGTGGATGTCTACATAGTTTAGCGACCTAATCATACATACTCTTCATTCACATAGAGGGGAATTAATTTGAAAGATTTTGAAACTATTTCTCAAATTCTTCGTCTGTACGGCACAAGACTAAACTATGGAGAGGATGAAGTCGAATGAAGAATAAAGTGATAGCGATGCTTGGGGTGATTTTGCTGATCTTCAGTATTCCCTTATCAAGCGTAGCGGCAGACAAAGCAAGATTTCCCGACGTTCCTGCTACGAAGCATTTTGCGGAAGCGGTCAATGAATTGGCGTCACGCCATATCATCGGAGGCTATCCAGACGGAACTTTCCGTCCGAGCGAATCCATTACGAGAGGGCAGGCGGCTGCTATTATCGTGAAACTAACGAAACTGGAGACGACGAAGGTAAAAGATCCGAAATTCAAAGACGTTTCGACTGCAAATGGTTACTATCAAGCGATTGCGGCATTAGCGCAAAAAGGCGTCATCAATGGGTATGGTGACGGACGATTCGGACCGAATGATCCCATCACACGAGCGCAAATGGCTTCTATTATTATCAAAGCATTCGAATTACCGCTGTATCGCGATCCGGATTATGGATTTAAAGACGTAGTGCATAAAAACGGCCACAGAGATGGAATCTATAGTTTGTATCAACTCGGGCTGACGACAGGTACGTCACCTACGACATTCAGTCCGAATGCTTCCATTACGAGAGGTCAAGCAGCAAAGTTACTGAAAGCAGCGGAAGATGTGAAGCCGGGGATTCTGACGATGCATGCGAAAGATTTTAAATGGAAGAGATTCAACGACATTAGTAAAACGAACTCGGATATATTTGATATTGTGGGAGACAGTGAAGTACCCAGTCAAGTGAATTTGAAAACGAAGATTCATATTGTGCCGAAGAAAGAAGGAACGGCGACACTGACATTTTCAGGAGCAACATCATCCGATACAGAGGATCAAAACTACAGAAAATATTATGTGCATGTCAAAAAGATCGATGGTGCATGGGATATTTCATTGCAAGAGACAACCGATATCTATTCGACGCCAGCACAACTATGGAAGCATTACGAAAGAAGAGAAAACAACGAAGCGTTCATAGATGCGGAGTCGATTTCTTTATCTACGGAGGATGGGGAACTGGTTGAGGAACGTGTGAAATTTGAGCGATGTGAAAATGACGCGCTTCAATATTGCCATGTAATTTATTTTGATCAGCCGGGGAAATTCATTGCGACGGTCAAGTATGTGGACGGCAAGGAAATGCGCTATTACGTTACGTCTACTGAGCGCAAAGATCAATTTTATTATTACACGCATATCACTCCGATCAAGCCGAATGAAGTGTTGCAAATTTGGGATGGCGCTATTCTCGGTAAGCATGTGCTGCCTAAAGGAAGTGAGGAGATTGCGACCGTCACGCGAGATCCCGGAACGAATGTGTTCCGTATTACGCCGAAGAAAACAGGGGAATTCTTTGTGAACTTCCCGGATCGTAAGGTAGTCCCGGGTAGTCATAGGATTTATTACGGTATTACAGTGCGAGTGAGTAAACTAGGGGACTATCTACACGTAGATGCGGCTGTTAGTGAAGAAGATGATATGGTGTTTGATTAATTGGATAGGTATACGAAAAGCAGGCATTCATCGTGTGTCTGCTTTTTTTGGTGCGAATAAAATGTCTCGGGCAGGATGGTGATATGCGACACAAAATGGACGGCGTTTTGCTTGTTTTCGGTTTTCATCGCTATCACATTCAATAGATATAAAGAAAATGTGAAAAAAGGTTTCCTGAAATAATAATTAGTGCTAGTATGAGTGAGGTTTGGTTGGATTAACAGGAGGTTGTCATGAATATAAATCAAGAAACCAAAATAGTGAACGCAGACCCTTCTGCGATAGGTCTATTTGGGTTGGCGATGGTAACACTCGTTGCGTCGTCACAAAAACTGGGCATCACGACAGACGTTTCATTTATTATCCCTTGGGCGATACTGCTCGGTGGTTTCGCTCAATTATTTGCTTGCGTGATCGATACGAAGCGCAATAATACATTTGGTGCTACGGCATTCGGTGCATACGGATTTTTCTGGCTTGCGGTTGCTGCTTCGTGGATGATGCAACGAGGGATCTTCGGAGAGACACTAGCAGCAGGGGTGGATCTGCATCAATTAGGCTTCGCATTCGTCGGCTACTTAATTCTTACCGTATTTTTAACGATTGGTGCGATGGAAACACATAAGGTCTTATTCTCTATATTTTTCTTCATCAACTTTTTGTTTATCGGCTTGGCGCTCGATAGTTTCGGCTTATTCGGTGCGTTCCCTCAGCAATTAGCGGCCTACTCAGAAATGATTATTTCCTTGCTATCGTTCTACGGAGCGGGGGCAGCCGTTCTGAACGAACATTTCGGCAGAGAATTCATCCCGGTAGGCAAGCCATTTGGTATCTTTAAGAAATCGGATGAAGCGATGGCACCATCTGCACGTCCTGTAAAAACAGGTAAGGACTTAAAAGTAAAAAACACGTTTAGCTAAATAATATCCAACCAAACACCAGCACATGATAGATAATCGATACAAAAAAGCATCTACGTTACCGCAGATGCTTTTTGTGGATTTTCTATATCAAACTGTTTCTTTACTTGTCTTACGTTCAACTAGTAAACCGCCATCGCCTTTCAGGTAGTTAATCATACCTTCTGCAGCGCGGTAAGCAAACGCACCAATGGTTTCAGTTGGGTTGGAGTTGCCGAAGTGCGGGAAAGAAGAACCGCCGACAACAAATACGTTTTCCATATCCCATACTTGTGAATAGGTGTTAACAGCTGACGTCTCTGGATCTTCCCCCATGATCACACCGCCTGCTGCGTGTGTATTGACGCTTGAAGATGTCATTTCTACATCGTCAGATACAGGTGGAGTGTTGACAATATCTGCTCCCATTGCTTCTGCAATTTCTGCACATTTTTCCGCAATCATTTTTGCCATGTTGCGTTCTTGATCCGTAAACTTCGCTGTTATTCTTAGAAGAGGATCACCGTATATATCTTTATATGTCGGATCCAAGTCCATATAATTATGTGTATGTGGCAAGGTGCCTTGCATACCACCAATATTTAAATACCGGTGCGCATAATGAACGGATTTTTCTTTAAACTCTTTACCCCAATACGGCGTGCCTTGTGGGACACGGTTATTCGCAATGGCTGCGGCTCCATCCTGGAAAATACTGATGTTAAATCCATGAAGGAAATCTGTATCTGTATTATCGATGTGGTCCCCATTGAAATCATCAATTACAGCACCTAGCGCGCCGGCTCCTGCAATTTATCTGACAGTCATGCTAGGATTATTCATAAATTGGCGACTGCTTTAGGTGCTTGTCCAGCATTGGATTCGCCTAGTTTCATACCTTTTTCATCGCCCTAATTGTAAAGCGAATAGCTAGCAATTTATCAATGATGCTAGGTCATCAAGAACGGGAAAAAGGAACTGTCCAGTGATCTAGGATTGCTAAAATAATGGCTCAAGTCAGTCAATGAGGAACGGAAGTCTTGTTGACGTTTTCAAATGACGTAAGTATACATAGGCATCAAAAGTTTGGGAAATGTATAGACTAGATTTGGTGCTTTGACTTAATTCGATAGGAGTGTCTATGTTTTCAGGTAATTTATTGGTAATATGATAGTAGATAGCTTTTTAGTCTATTAATTACTGAAGGAGTGAAAGTGTATGAAGCATACGTTACGAGTTCTACTATGGACAGCATTCACGCTGGCTCTATCACTAGTTTTTGCGGATTTCAACGAAGCATCAGCAAAAGAGTTCAAGGATGTCTCGAAGAAGCATCCGAACTACACCGCGGTTCAAGAAATGCAGAAAGCGGGGTATATTAATGGCTATCCTGACGGAACATTCCGTCCAAGTGAACCGGTCAGTCGTAAGCACGTAGCGTCGTTGCTCGACCAGGTGCTAAAGTTCCCGCAGCCACCTACTGATAAATTGGTATTCGCTGATGTCCCGAAACATCATATGTATTATAAGCCAATTATGAAGTTATATAATAAAGGAATTGTCAGTGGAGGACTGGATAAGAAATTTAATCCGAATGCATCCATTACGAGAATCCAGATGGCGAAAATGCTGGATTTGGCGTTTGAGTTCAATATGAAGGAACCTGCGCGATTTGAAGACCTGAGCTTCTTGCACTGGGGATACGTCCATGCGAGTGCGTTGTATTCTCATGGCGTAACGAAAGGGGATCACGGAAAGTTTTTACCGAATCAATCTGTTACACGTGCGCATTATGCAGAGTTTTTATATCGCGCGATGAAAGTAGGGAAAACTCCTTCCGGCAGTGTGGTCAGCAAAGAGAAAGCGGTCGATCTGACTATGCGTCTTCCTATTGTGATTGAAGGAATCCGTGTGCAAGGAAAAATAGATAATCAAACATACAGTCAACTCCGTCCAAAGCAACTGCCTTATGCTACAGCAGCATTTGCGGACGGATTGCTGAAAAAAGATTACCCGAGTGTCTGTACACATTGTGATTCATTTTTATTTCCAGACTTACTAATCGAGCCTTCCATGCGTTTCGAATACACGCAACCGGATGCCAATACACTTCACGTCCATACTGTTTCATTCCGAAATATGTTAACAGCCGGTAGTTATGTTCACTATGTGTTCAAGAAAGAATCAGGCATATGGAAGATGGACGATTATGTTGGTGAAGATGTGGGAAAAAAGAATTTTGAATTGACGAAAGAAGAAGCAGAGCGTGTGGTGAAAATGAATTACCGCTATTATTCAAAGGTTAAGATCACGTATGTCTCACAAGAAAAAAAGACAGGTGAAGATTTCGCAACGAAAGAACACTATCCATATACAGCGTATAAATTTACTGTAGAAACGGAAGATGGCCGTGAAACTGTGATCGTGAATTCAGACGATGGATTTGTTTATCCGTGAAGAGAAATCAAATTTCATATAAGTATTGAAGAGACACTTCCACACTTGTTCAATCAGGTATGGAAGTGTTTTTTATTTGAAAGCTAGGATTCATTTGGAAATATATCAGAATTTTCTAAATAGCTATATGAATCTAGTAGGTTACTTGTTAGTATGGTAGTAGGTGACTGTCGTTGAAAAAATGGTAAAGGGAGTGAAAGCATGAAGAAGAGGTTCAAGTTGATGCTCTGGACGTTGTTGCTTGCCTTGTTGGTAGTTCATGTTGGATCCAATGAAGTATCGGCGAAAGAATTTACGGATGTACCGAAGAAGCATCCGAACTACGCTGCGATTCAAGAGATGCAAAAGGCAGGTTTCATTAGTGGCTACCCTGACGGAAGTTTTCGTCCGTACGAACCGGTTAGCCGTAAACATGTTGCTGTTTTACTGGATAGGGCGTTGAAATTCCCACAGCCTGCCACAGCGGAAGTAGTTTTCAAGGACGTACCGAAAAGTCATGCATATTATACACCCATTATGAAGCTATACAATGAAGGGATTGTCAGCGGTTCAAACGGTAAATTTAATCCCGAATCTTCTGTTACCCGAATCCAAATGGCAAAAATGCTCGATTTGGCATTTGAATTCAATATGACCGAGCATGCGGGATTTTATGATCTCCTCGTCACGCACTGGGGATACGTCCATGCCAATGCATTGTTTTCACATGGCGTAACAAAAGGAGATCATGGACACTTTAAACCGAATGACAAAGTCACGCGCGCGCATTATGCAGAATTTCTCAACCGAGCTATTCACGCACATGCCGCGCAACCAGAGGGCGATCAAATGAATAAAGATCGTGCGCTAGATAAAGTCCATCGATTAACTTCATCGATTGAACGGATCTTCCTGCTAAGTCAAGAAAACCATCAAACATTCGACCAAGTACGTCCCGAGTTGCTACAGTACGCTACTGCAGGATACGTGGACGGTATGATCGCCAAAGTGTATAGAGGAGAATATGATGATCTTCAATATGTACATCATGCGTTGCACGCAGAAGTTCAGTTGCGCTTTGATTTCTCTCAACCCGATCCAAATACACTCCACGTGGAGACTATCCAATTTCGTAATATAAACGACGATACAGGTGGGTTTGTCCATGCCGAATTTACAAAAGAGTCCGGCCAGTGGAAAATCGCGGACTACACCGTGGATTTCCCAGGCACAAAAAACTTCCAACTAACAGTAGACGAAGCAAAATTTGCGATAGAAGATGAATACAGACGTCACGGTTTTCAAAATGTACGCGTGCGATTCGTCTCGAAGACTCCAGTCACAGGCTCAGATTACTCCACTCATGAGACCTATACGTTTGATCAATACAATTTTATTGTAGATAGCAACATAGGCCGTGATCAATTGAAGTTCAACTCTGATAGTGGGCTCATTCACTGATCGTAAAAAGTAGAAAGTAGACCTAGCTGTTCATGAAGCGACGGTCAGAATATTCACGACACTAGCGTTCTGCCGTTTTGGCAGGGCGTTTTTTATGAGCGGTTGGGGGAGTGGATAGAGCGTTGGAGTGACTTGATAGAGCGGCTGAACGGGTGTATAGAGCGTTGGAGTGACTTGATAGAGCGGCTGAACGGGTGTATAGAGCGTTGGAGTGACTTGATAGAGCGGATGAACGGATGTATAGAGCGTTGGAGTGTCTTGATAGAGCGGCTGAACGGGTGTATAGAGCGTTAGTGTGACTTGATAGAGCGGATAAACGGATGGATAGAGCGTTAAAGTGTCTTGATAGAGCGGGCGAACGGATATATAGAGCGTTCGTGCTTGATAGAGCGGATAAACAGGTGTATAGAGCGTTAGAGTGACTTGATAGAGCGGATGAACGGATGTATAGAGCGTTAGAGTGACTTGATAGAGCGGATGAACGGATGTATAGAGCGTTAGAGTGACTTGATAGAGCGGATAAACAAATACATAGAGCGCTTCACAATATGTAATGAGCGAATAACAAAATAAACCCTCTCAGATACACATGAAAAAAGCGACCCACTATAAAAGTGAATCGCTTTTCCTTATGCATTCATGCTTACAAGTATACTTGAACTGCGTCAACCACACTATACCCACCGAGGAAAATCGCAATCAAGATGACGATTGCTCCTATGACATTGAGTAAAGTGGAATTGCGTTCATCACCGAGTAATTGTTTATTATTCATAATCACAAATAAGTATACCGCAATAATTGGGAGTAGAATTCCGTTCAACGCCTGTGCTGCAAGCAATACGTCAAGTGGACTAAAGCCAATTGCGGATGTGATGATACCGATGATAATAACGACGGAGAATACCATTTTAAACTTTTTATTCTTCATTCCGCCTTCCCATTTTAACACACTGCTAATTGCGACTGCTGCGCCAAGGGGGCTTGCGATAGCGGATGAGAAACCTGCGGCAAAGATACCGATTGCGATAAACACTTTCGCCCATGAACCGAACAAAGGCTCTAATTGGATAGAAAGATCGGCTATACTTGTTACTTCCATGCCCATCATTGTAGATGCAGCGGTGATTAAAACTGCAGCAGTTATTAACCCACCGATACAAATTGAGATGATCGTATCCCATCTTGCTTCCTTCAAGTCACTTACCTGTGTCCAACGTTCCTGCACCATAGAAGAGTGGATGAAGAAGTTATATGGAACAACTGTTGTTCCAATCAATGCAATAATCATAATGATCGAACCGCTCGGCATGCTTGGGATAAAAGCTCCTGCAAACACCGCGCCAATATCAGGTTTTACGACAATCATTGTCGTAATGAACGTCACACTCATAACGACTACGAGGAAAATCATTAGTTTTTCGATTAATTTATAACTACCCGACAATCCTAAGAATAGAATCGCCACACCAATGAAAGGGCTTACAATATGAGCTGGAATATTCGTCAACGTAGAGATACCAAGGGACGTTCCCATTAAATCACCTGAAATATATGCTGCACAGCCGACGCCAATAGATATAATGACGAGCCATATAGAAGCGAATTTCAGTAAAGGCTGTTTGAATTGGTCGTGTATCGCTTCGCCCAACCCCTTTTTCGAAACCACACCAAGTCGTGCCGACATTTCTTGAAGAACAATTGTTGCGATAATAGAGAAGATGATTGCCCATAGAATGGCATAACCAAATCCAGCACCCGCACGAGTAGCGGTAGTGACAGTACCCGGACCTATGAATGAAGCGGTAATAATGGCTCCCGGACCCATCGATTTTATCTTTGAAAGTACCCCTTTTTTCTTAACTGGCTGTGTAGTGGATACGTTAGCGAGCATCTTCTATTCCTCCCCTAATTTCCCTCACCTAATAAGTGAGGAAAAGAAAGGTTACTTTTCCTCGAGTGAGTTATAAATTGTTTGTTTGGATACACCTAATAAATCTGCAATTCGATCAGCTGATCCTTGAATCAGAAAGATCCCTTTACTTTCTAGCTGCCGCACAAAGGTAATCCGGTCTTTACGTTTCAAATTTTCAACATCGATCCCGAGTTCCACAATCGTGCTTTTCGTGATGTTGTCGAACACTTCATCAATATGTGTAGCATACGTCTCATTAACATGCTGCCCATCATAGTGTGTATCAGGTCGGATCATTTCCTCTAGTACTTGGTGCAAACGATTGATTTCCGTTATATCTAAATTGATACCAAGGAAACCAATCACTTTGCCGTCCATGTCTCTAATGAAAACAATAGAAGTTTTAATAATCTTTCCGCGCATCGTATTCGTGATGACACCATTGAGATCTTGAATATCCTCATGTTTCTTCTTCAATTCTTTCAAAATAACTTCCGTAGTAGGGGCACCAATAGTTCGGCCCGTAACATCTCCCTTTAAATAAATTAAAGAGGACTCTACTTTCGTCACATCGTGAATTACCACTTCACAATTCACATTGAACACACTATATATAGCATCAGCCATTCGTATATAGGAATCGAAAATCATTTTATTTTGATTCATAACTTTTAACACTCCTCAGATTAAATATTCTTCCTTATTTTCCTATACAAAGAAGGAAAAATCGACTATTTTCGGTCGAAAGGTTCTGTAGTCTGAGAAGTAGTAGTTTACTTTTCTTCTTTTTGTTGATTGTGAAGGATGTTTCCTGCTATTGCATAAAGGATCAATGTAGAAGCAAAATGAGCAGAAAATTGATTAGGATCCTGTTGCGGATAAATTTCCACGAAGTCCATACCGATTACGCCGAGTTTACAAATCTCATGTACTAATGTCAGTAACTCATAAGAAGTTAAGCCGTTTCCATCTACTGGACCGCCTGGATTGAATGCGAAATCCAAAACATCACTACAAATCGTCAAGTAGACGCAATCTACGTCTTTTGAAGCTTGTGCATAGATTTCCTTAGCCATCTCTTTCAAATCTTTATGAGCACGGATTTCATTGATCGTAATTGTTACTGCGCCAGCAGCTTTCGCATTGCGACCGCTTTCGGGTTTGTTGCGAGGGCCATGGATACCCGTATGGATAATGCTTTCGTTGCGCACGCCTTCTTGTTCATACAAACGAGCAAATGGGCTGCAGCGGGCGAATTGGTCACCGTTGTGAGATGGGAGGTTGTCATAGTGAGCATCCAAATGAATGATCCCCACCTTTTTATCTTGCTCTGCAATCGCTTTCACGACAGGGTATGTAATACCATGATCGCCGCCAAGACCGATGACGAACTTGCCTGATTTCCATAGTTCCGAGGTGAAGTCGGTGATGCGCTTCATCGTTTCGTCTACATCAGCAGGTACGATGTCGATATCTCCCATGTCGCCTAGTGTAACGTGCTCGAAAATATCCATATCATTGATTTCAGGCAGGTAACCCGAGTAGCGTGAAGAACATAAGCGCATTACTTTCGGACCGAGTTCGCAGCCTGTATAATCGCCCCACGTAACCGCACCTTCCCAAGGAATTCCGTATACGATCACGTCTACATCCGAATAATCTTTTGTCGCTGATATATTTTTAGCTCCCAACATACATGGAGTATTGCCGTAGATCATCTCTGTCATATTGATTACCACCTTTAATTTATTTAAAGAACTTTTACTAATAATAAAACAAGCTTTACTAATTGTCAAATAGTTTTAAATAAATTAAATTAGATGAGGAGAGTTTAGTATGTATGATTTTGAGAATGAAGAGGAATGAGTGGATAGCGAGGTGTATTGAGCGGTTACAGGTCGTCATAGAGCGAATAACTAGACGGATAGAGCGGTTAGGAATGAGCATAGAGCGAATAACGAGATGTATAGAGCGATCAGCGATCAACATAGAGCGGATGCTTGATTTTTAAGAGACCGCGTCATTAAGTATATTTCAACACAAAAAAAGCGACCCACTATAAAAGTGGATCGCTTTTCCTTATGCATTATGAAGCTTCAGCATCTGGTGCCAGCCGTTTTTCCGTTTTCATGACAATGAAGATACTTGCTTCATATAAAGCAATCATGGGAATGAGAATGATTAACTGACTTAAGAAGTCAGGAGGCGTAATCAATGCAGACACTACACCGAGTGTTACGTACGACCACTTTCTCACTTTTTTCATTGTTTCGGACGTCAGAATACCTATAGCGGACAGGAATAGAGCGACGATCGGAAGCTCGAACAGCAAGCCGATCGGCATCGTCGTCATGAGTAAGAAACGTGCGTATTCCTTTGCTGTAATCATCACATCGAAATTCATTTTACCGAGTTTCACTAGGAAGTTATAGCTCAGTGGATTGACTACGTAATAACCGAACGCGAGTCCGCCGACGAACAAGATCAGGATGGCGGGGGAGTATAGGCTTAAGAAACGTCCTTCTTTCTGTGTAAGACCTGGCTTGACGAACTGCCAGAGGAAATGACAGACGAATGGGACAGATAAACCAAATGCCATCGCTGCAGAAATCGTCGTATAGAATGAAATGACTTCAAGCGGACTGAGGACAATCAGTGTATAGCCCCGTGTGACGTATGGGAACCACAGGTTGATTGTACTGAATACAGCAATGAAGAAAATCAAGAACACGACGACGCTTTTGATCAGTTGTTTCCGAAGGTCCGTGAGATGGTCGATGAGCGCAGGATCTACGTCTTCTTTTTCATCTTTTGGTTCTTCCGGTTCGGGTTTCGGTTTTTTAGGTACAGCTTGTTGTTCAGTGGAAGAAGTCTCCGCAGAGTGATCGGGTAGCGCAGCTTCTTCATCTTTTGCCTTTTTGTCTAACGGGCTTGAATCTTTCTTGTTTTGATCACTATACGGATCCATCTTGTCACCTACTTATTTTATGTCTTTTTTATCAGTTTCAATGGCCTTGGAAGGAGTAACAGTTGTCTTTTCTTTCTCCTCATCATCGCCCATGATATCTTTTGTCGCCTTTTTGAACTCTGCCAAAGTTTTACCGACTGCTGAACCGACTTCAGGCAATTTACGAGGTCCGAAAAGAATCAAGATAATCACAAGGATAATAATGAGTCCAGGTACACCGATTGCTGCTATATTCATCACACATCCATCCTTTCCTACTTGATTTAGACGAGTAATCTACCTCGCTTACAGTAATTCTGAATGCTTTCCGTAGTACGGTAAGCACGTGCACTGACTGTTGCAGTAGGGTTGTATTCACTATTATGAGCGAAATTGCCCGCACTCACAACAAATAAGTTTTGCACAATACATGAAGTTTAGACCACTATAGTCGAAATTATCCTTGTTGAAATCATTAATTATTATACCGAGGAACTGGACGTACATGATGTATTCATTGTCATACGATAAAAGCTCCGACACTTCATTACATATAATCGAAAACTGTTGAAAGGGTAATAATCTTTTCATGCTATCAAACTTCCTACGATAGGTCAAATAGCACTTCCATAAAAAGTATATTTACGAACAGGATGAATGCGAAGCCTTTTTCGCGACTGGTAAATTCCATAAGTCAGCTCACTTTAAAAGTAATAATATTATATTTTGAATAGTTAGAAAATAATTATATACGTATCATTTGAAACTTGGTAAAATATTAATAACAAGTAACCAACAGCCGACAAAATAACTCACTGAGGAGGAAAGATTATGAACAAGATTAGTCGGATTTTCGTTTGGACTGTATTGCTCGTTATGCTTTCATTTGTATCATTTGGTTCCGCGCAAGCCGCAACACAAGAATTTCAGGACGTGTCGAAGAATCACTCGAACTATGAAGCGATCCACTATTTACAAGATCGAGGCTTTATAGGGGGCTATCCAGACGGCACCTTCCGACCGCAAGATATGATTTCACGCAAACACGTGGCGAAATTACTAGATCAAGCGCTGAAGTTACCCCAAGCAACAACTACCGTGACGTATGATGATGTACCGAAAAATCATCCATACTATAGCTCTATCATGAAATTGACTGCAGCTGGCATTTTCAGTGGCGGTATGGATGGCTATTTCAATCCAGAAGCACCGATCACACGCATTCAGATGGCGAAAGTATTGGATATCGCATTTGACTTGTATATGACGAAACAAAATGCGTTTTATGATGTGTATGTTGAACATTGGGGCTACACTCATGCAAATGCGCTAAAAGCAAGTGGTGTGGCGAGCGGTTATTCTGACGGTGAATTTAGGCCGAATGAACCCGTTACGCGCGCGCACTACGCACAGTTCTTATACGCAGCCATTAAGGTGAAAGAAGCTCGTCCCGCTACGGATCAAGTAACAAAAGGGAAAGCATGGGATCTCGTCAACCGCAGAACGTTTGAACTGGAAAAGGCCATGCGTGATGCGCGGATGTATCAGTGGAGATATTCGGATATCGAATCGACTCTACGGATGAGTGCGACAAAAGCGTTTGTAGACGGCGATCTAAAAGGGTACTTCAATCCCAAGTGCGAAGACTGCTACGCTAACGTCTTGCCTTATATTACTAATGAGCCATTGGTACGGTTCGAGTTTGCACAACCCGATTCCAATACGCTGAATGTAAACACAGTGGAATTCCAAAATGGCTATTCCGTTGGTGGATATGTCGCCTATCAATTTAAAAAACAAGACAACAAGTGGAAGATGAATTCGTTACAGTATACGAAGGTGGGTACGAAAAACTTCCAGTTGACGATCAATGAAGCCAAAAAAGTATTGGAAGCCGAGTATATTTCCTATGGACATAAAAATTTGGTAGCCAAACATGTAACCACTACTCAGCAAATTGAATTGGATCCGGTAACAGATGCGAAATACACATTTGACCAATATACATTCAATTTAGATTCGGATTATGGACGTTTCAAAGTGAAATTCAACTCTTCAGATGGCTTCACATCGTTTGTGAATTAAATAAAGAGACGTGCGTTCAAGATTTTGGAGCGGACACCACAGAAATAAGTAGAGACATAGCAAAAAAACAGCATGCCCCTAGTCTGGTTTTGACTGGTGGTATGCTGTTTTTAATTGGGGATTACTACATAAGAAGGCCGTAACGTTTTTCGAGAAGTGTCATGATCGTTGAAGGAAAGTGGATCTGCAACATACATACATACATATAATTACTTAAGCAAGTGTCAAGTGAAAAAAACATTAAACTAGTCCAAAAATATTTAATTATCAAATAACTATTCCCCAAATCAGTGAAGTGTGATATATTACTAGTGAAGTGTGGTATATTACACTTCACTAAACGTTGATTTCTATTGAAGGGGAGTAGTATATATGAGAGCGCTTACAGGTACAGAGTCATTAGAGTTATTACGTGATTTAATCAGAATCCCTTCGGTTAACCCGATTCTCGCCCCACATGAAGGCCACAATGAGGTTAAAATAGCGGAATTCGCAGTAGAGTGGCTTCGAAAACATCATATTCACGCAGAAATAGAATTTGTGGAACCGGGACGACCTAATGTATATGCAGAACTGGGTGATGGGGACGGACCTACTCTATGTTTCTGTGCGCACCTAGATACTGTAGGAACAGAGGGAATGACCATTGAGCCGTTTGAACCGACAGTAGAAGGAAATCGTGTGTATGGCCGTGGGAGTTGTGATATGAAAGCGGGAGTTGCTTCCATAATGAGTGCAGCTGCCATACTTACAGCAGAAGGCACAATTAAAGGCAAAGTGATTTTGGCATTAATATGTGATGAGGAGTATGCAAGTATTGGTGCTGATCATTACGTATTGCATCACAAAGCAGACGCTTGTATCTTAACAGAACCTAGTGACTTGAAAATGGTGGTAGCTCACAGAGGATTTTTATGGGCGAAAATCACAACGACTGGACGCAGTGCACATGGAGCAAGGTGGGATTTAGGAGAGAGCGCAATCACTAAAATGGGCACCATTTTAGTAGAGTTGGATCAATTTGATAAAAAAGTTCTTAGGGAGAGAAAAGACCCCTTAGTTGGACCGGCTTCCATGCATGTCAGCTTGGCAAATGGCGGGGTTGGAGTCTCGACATATGCGCCGGAATGCCAAATTCATATAGAGAGAAGAACACTTCCAAATGAAGATACTGATGCGGTAAAAGCTGAAATTGAACAAGTTGTAAACGAGGCTGTTGAAGGAACGGAAGTTGAATGGTACTTCAAAAGAGATCCTTTACTATGTGATGAAAATGCAGAAATAATTCAACATGCTACTAAAGCCTATGAAAAAGTAATGGGCCATGAAGTTGAAAGGATCGGTTGGGAAGTATGGACAGATGCGGCTGTTTTCCATCAAGCAGGAATTCCTACAATAAATATAGGAGCCACTGGTTTTGGACTCCATGAGCCTGTCGAATGGGTTGACTTTGAATCCGTTATGAAAAACACGGATATACTCGTGGAATCCGCCAAGTCATTTTTAAAAACTGGCAGTAGTATCTCTAATTAATAGATAAAGTAAGTGAAATCATAGGTGATAAATATTACAAGAACAATAGGATCCGGGGAGGGTACATATTTGAAAAAGTCCACAGCAGGTTATTCAACACAATTAGGTTTAGTTGTTACACTCATCGCTGGCTCAGTGGGACTTGGTAACATCTGGAGGTTTCCGAGAATTGCAGCAGAGAATGGCGGTGGTACATTTATCGTAGCATGGGCTATTATGATGATCCTTGTTTGTCTACCTATTATGTTAGGTGAACACTCTATGGGACGAGCAACAAGACATGGGCTTCCTGGCGCATTTAAAGACTTCATCGGAAAAAAGTATACGTGGATGGGTGTAGTCGTTGTGATCACCATGTTTGCTTTAAATGCTTATTATGGCGTACTAACAGGTTGGGTGTTTTATTATTTAGGCTTGTCAATCACTAATAGCTATGCCGGTGCGGATAAAGTAGAGCTTTTTGATAATATCTCTAATGGGAATTTCACTATGGTGATTATTTATGTCTCGTTAATAACTATAGCTTGTTATATAGCATACAAGGGAATCAAGGGTGTCGAGAAAGTGTCAAAAATTTTCCTGCCTATACTCTTTATCAGTTTAGCAATCGTCTCTATTTACTCCATCACATTGCCGGGTGCAGGAGCAGGATTAAATTACTTATTTAGTTTCGATCCTTCACTCTTATTAGGTTCAAAAATTTGGTTGGAAGCTTTAACGCAAGCAGTATGGTCTGCAGGCGCAGGGTGGGGATTGGTGATTACGCTTGCTGTGTTTACTCGATCAAGATCTGATTTGTCCCTTACAACCAGCATTCAGGTAGCAGGTGACGGGGTAGTGGCACTTATAGCTGGTATGGCTGTAGTACCTGCTGTTTTCGCAATAACCCCATCTATAGAGGCTGCCCAAAATATACTTACACAAGATAATTTCGGATTGACATTTATATCATTAACAAATCTATTTGAACAAATGCCCGGTGGCTATATTATAGGTATTCTATTTTTCTTGAGTCTTGGATTGGCTGCTTTTTCTTCTGTCATCGCAAGTGTAATGATCGTAGTACTGCCAATGGCTGATTCAGGAATACCAAAGAAAAAAGCAGTTACCTGGACATATTTGATTTTGATCGTATGGGGACTCCCGTCAGTATGGAATCCTAGTTTCTTAGCTAACCAGGATTGGGTAGTCGGTCAAATGATGGTATTCGGCGCATTTTTGTCTTGTTTCGCGTTATACAAATTTGGTGTCTCTAAAGTGAGAAAAGAATTTATTAATAATCCATACACTGGCATGTCTATAGGTACCTGGTGGGAGTATTCCATTAAATTCATAGCGCCGATCATCATCTTGATCATGTTTGTTTGGTGGTCAATCCAGTCTATCGGTTGGAATGAACAATGGTGGAATCCATTTGCCCCGCTTAGCTTGGGTACGCTAATCATGCAAGGTGGTTTAATGTTGTTGATCAGTATTATTTTTAATAATCGAATAAGTGATTCTATTAAAGAAAAGCATTATACAGGAGAAGGTTTCCCTGGAATTCCTAATAACGATTACTCTGACTAATAATGAAAGCAATATGTAAAAAATAAAGGGAGGCGCTTACATGACGCTTAATGCGATTATCATGATGATTATTTTATTGGGTATCTTTATTGGTGGTTTCGTCGTAATGCTTGCACGATTGTTGAAGCAGTCCAAAGTACAAGAAGTGGAACAAGAAATGGAGTAATAGATTTTTTGGGGGAGGCTGTCACATGTCATACATTACTTTTACTGAAGAAGATATAAATACAAGAGTGGTGGATTGTCAAAGAAAAATGGGAGAACAAGGCTTTGACGCACTTCTTGTTTCCGCGGAAAGCAACCTAACTTATTACTGTAACTTCCATACACATGCACCTTGGACTACATTTACTAGATCGTCGTTTTTGTTTATTCCACGTACAGGTAAGCCGTTGTTATATGTCCATGTGTTTCAGGTTCCTGATGCGCAGCAAATAACCATAGGTTGTGATGTTAGAGGTTATGAGAGTTTAACGGGACCTACAGCCTCACAGCTAAAAGGATTAATGGAAGAGTTAAATATAGCGAATGGAACGATCGGAATGGAAAAAGGCAACGAACAAGTAATCGGATTCCAGTTGAATTTATATGAAGAACTGAAGAGCGAGCTACCGAACGTGCAATTTACAGATGCCTCTTCCTTAATTTGGAGTCAAAGAATGATTAAGTCGTCCAAGGAGATTGCCTGTATTCGAAAAGCGTGTGTAGCGACGAGTTATGCTCATGATAAAGTGTTTGCGAATATTAAAGAAGGAATGACGGAGCGCGAAATCTCCAGACTCGTGCAAATGTACATGCTAGAAGGTGGAGCTGACTCACCGGGGTTTGTTATCTTGACGTCAGGTATAGAAAATTACGATAGAATCAGTAAGACAGCTACTGATCGAATACTGGTCGATGGTGATTATATATTTTTAGACGTGGGTGCGAGATACAATGGCTATTGGTCAGACTTTTGCCGCACAGGTGTAATTGGAGCCGCAAGTGAGGAAAGGAAAGCCTACCAACAAAAAATACATGAAGTGACATTACGTGCATCAGAAGTAATGCGACCAGGAGTACCGGTAGCGGAAGTGGCAAGAGCATGTGCTAGAGAGATGGAACGTGTGGGAATTGACGCGAACTTCGAGTGCGGCAGATTTGGACATGGCATGGGATTGATGAGTACGGAACCTCCGTCCATTACAATCTATGATGATACGGTATTGGAAGAAGGAATGATTATCAATCTTGAGCCGGGACTAGTTAATGAATTAGGAGTCTTCAATTTAGAGGAAAACTTCGTGATTACAAAAGACGGTTCCGATATTCTTTCAGGAGGAAGCAGAGAGCTTCATTCCACTATATAAACTAAATATCACATCAATAGGCTACTATATTATGCAATTTCACTAACTATCTATAAGGGAGATTAGGACAATGAATATTATTGAACTTAAAGAGTGTAAGATGATTAATGGAACAGGCGACGGCACCAATCAAAATGATTTTCTGACGGTGCAAACTGCGGAAGAAGTCAGCAGATTTTTCCGTACAGTGGAAGAATATCTACCTTCTTCTTTAGTATCACTGGATAATTTGGCAGAACGTCTTGGAATCAAAAAAGTATATGTTAAAGACGAGTCGAATCGAATGGGACTGAACGCGTTTAAAGTGATTGGTGGATTATATGGCATCTCAAAGATTCTATGCGATGAATTAAAAGTTGATCTCAATGAAATAGACTTTGACTATCTGCTATCAAGTGATGTACATGAAAAAATTAAAGACTTTGTTTTTATTTCGGCTACAGATGGTAATCACGGAAAAGGTATTGCATGGATGGCGAAGAAATTAGGGTGCAAATGCGTAATCTATATGCCGAAAAATACAGTAGCGTCACGTGTAGAAGCTATTGAATCACTCGGTGGAACTGTTCACGTTACAGACGTGAATTACGATGATACTTTACGGCAAGTGGAGAAAATATCCAATGAGAATAATTGGTATCACGTGCAAGACCAAGCGTGGGATGACTACATCGAAATTCCAAATTGGATCTCAGAAGGATACATGCTAATTGCACATGAAGCAAGAGAGCAGATGCTTGAAGACGGTACTACCGCTCCGACGCACATCATGACACAAGCAGGAGCGGGGTCCTTCGCCTTTGGTATTGCAGGCTACTTCACCGATGCGTATAAAGAAAACAAGCCACATATGACGATCTTAGAGCCTGAAAATGCGGCATGTTATTTTGAATCTGTACGTAAAGGCAGTTATACTACAGTAAGCGGGGATCTCGAAACCATTATGGCGGGATTATCAGTAGGAGAGCCGAATACAGAGGCGTGGAAAACGTTGCAATCTGTTACAGATGCTTACATCACGTTACCGGATTATGTATCGGCTAGAGGGATGCGCGTACTATCAAGTCCACTTGGTGATGATCAAAGAATTATATCTGGAGAGTCAGGTGCAGCCAATGCTGTCGGATTATTGTCCCTGTTGAATTGTGCGGATGGTAAAAAGATGAGAGACGCACTGCAGTTGAATGAAGAATCTGTTGTCCTAGTTTTTAATACGGAAGGGAACACGGATCCAGAAGGTTTTGAAAATATCATCTGGGGTGGTCATTACCCTACACCTAGCTGACCATAAGGGTATAATGGATCCTAGCAGGGAGGAATGACACGATATGGATAGTAATGTAAGGATAAAACGAATATTCATGAGGGATGAGGCGTATGAGATTCTTCAGAATTGGATTATTATAGGCAAACTTGCTCCTGGAGCTATATTGAGGGATCAAGAGTTGTCCGACTTACTGGGGATTAGTCGGACGCCTATACGCGAGGCACTTCTAAGATTGGAACGAGACGGGCTAGTCGTGACGAAGGCCAACCGATCCACTTCGGTTTCGCAAGTGGATTACCAAGAGGCTGCGAATGTTTATCCAATCGTTGCTACATTGGAACGCCTTGCGGCTGAACAAGCATTTCAACAAATTTCAAGTGAAGTCATTCAGGAAATGGAAGAACTGAATAACCACTTTATAGACAAGTTGCAGTCAGATGATAAAGTAGCGGCATTCCAAATTGATAATGAATTCCATCAGAAACTTGTCAGCATGTCCAATAATCCAGAGTTAATCAACTTATTAATCAACTTGAAAATCAAAGTGCAACGTTTAGAAGTTCACTATTTTGGCCAGGTATCTAATGGCGAGAAATCTATTGATGAACATAAAGCAATAATCGAAGCACTAAAAAACAAAGATCTAAAGAAAATCCTAGATGCAATCGAAGCTAACTGGAAAAATAGCCTAGCAAGAATCATTGAAGTTAACACAGTTTAACGATTTAAATCTGTTTTAAAGTAGCTGAAACTTATTAACGCATAGTTTAAACAGAGAAGCCGCCTAACTAGCCTATAAAGGACTAGTCGGGCGGCTTTTTACTGACAGCAAACCCTGAAAAACACAGGCGGATTTACGATAAACAACATATAACCTATCAAATAAATATTGAGAATTTCATATGAATACACATAGCACGAACAAGGCGCTCCATATTATAGGGATAGAAGAAGGTGCGTTGAAATGGAACGCGGAAAGATCCCTTCATTGGCGTATCCCAAAAACGTTGCGAGAGAAGCTGATCCTAAAATGGGATAGGATCCTTGCACGTAATAAAGCAGATGCCTAGGAAATAACATGCACATAGAATGCACAGTCTACAAAATCGACCTCCGTTTACTAGACGACAGAATGTGAAGTTCATCCCGATACTTACTGACCGTCCTACGCGAGATAGTGATCCCTTGTTCTTTCAAAAGCAAATCCACAATCTTTTGGTCGGATAAGGGCTTTCGTTTATCCTCTTTCGCAATCAGTGACTGGATCGAGGTTTTCACAGCGGATTGGGACACGCTGTCGCCATCTTGTGCAGCTAGCTTAGATGTGAATAAAGAGCGCATGTCGAACGTGCCAGCAGGAGTTTGGATCACTTTATTGGAAACGGTACGGCTAATGGTCGACTCGTGCATTTCGATGCGATCAGCCACTTCTTTCATCGTCATGGGCTGCAAAGCTTTCTTTCCTTGGCGAAAAAATGCATCCTGCTGTTCGAGAAGGTCCGTTACAATGCGAATAATTGTGTTACGTCGCTGTTCAATACTCGTTAGTAACCATTGCGCTTGTTTATGATAGTCGCGCAAATAGGAAGACAGTTCGGATGTCCCTTTGAGAGAAGATGTATACTCTTCGCGCAGTCCAACTTTCGGAAGATCCCGGTCGTTCAAATGAAACGATAACTTCCCGTGCTTTTCCTCTACAATGACGTCAGGCATCATGAATTCCGTTTCACTGTCACCGAGCTCTGGACAAGGTCTAGGGTGCAGCGTCAACAGGAATTCATGCAGTTCGTTTACGTGTGCCAGCGTAATATTCATTCCTTTCGCAATCTGTTGCCATTTACGTTCGGCCACGTAAGGCAAATACTCCGATATGAACGTTTCCATTAATTCGGGGCATTCTCCGCAACTTCTCACTTGTAGCAGCAAGCACTCCTGCAAAGTCCGAGAACCTATGCCCGGCGGACCGATTTGCTGCAATAATTCAATACCTGCGTCTACATTGTCTACAGATTGCATTTCGGCACATAAATAGCCGTTATCATCCAAACTATGAATCAACGTCTTCAGTAATTGCTTCGTCTTAGGGTCCTTGAAATCGATTTCGACTTGTCGAAGCATTTGGTCACGCGTACTGATTTCTTGCTGCTTCACCCATTCCGCTGAATTCGTGTCCTGACTTGAGTAGTTTTTAGACTGCCGTTCTTGGAATGAATCCGTTCTTTCCGCTTCCTGTATCTCAATCACAGGATTCTCTAACTCTTGTTCTCGTATATATAGCTCTAAGTCACACGTCGATAATTGAAGTAGCTCAATCGCTTGACGGAGTTCAGTCGTCATGCGTAAACTGAGTTCCTGTTTTTGCTGGAGAGACATATTCACCGGAGACTCCTCCTTCACATAAAGTACATGATGAAAGTGTATGAATGCGCTTTCATTTATATGTACTTATCATACCACGCTCTTTCGACTCGAACTACGGTTCGGAGGAGTTTATTTTTCCTGAAGAACTTCCCGCAATCCTCTCGACTCCACCACGTCGTCGACCCCTTCCTGGCAAAACCCATACGATCGCCACGAGCATGTCTCGCACACTACAACAATATCATCCGGCACGACATGTAGTCGAATCCTTCTCTCGACCTCACGCCAAGGGAGTACATCACTGACTTTCAATCCGAGCTTACGTAAAATGACCATATCACGTACGTAAATCCCGTCATCCTGACAATGATACGGTTGGCCTTCGGGAAACTTTGCGCATAAATAATCGGGTCCGTTCATGATCTGAATCAACGTATCCGGCCGCTCTCGTAACACATCATGGATTTTCGTCATATTTTCCGTGTACTCTTCTGAATAGCCCATCCCCCGGTACCCTAGCAAACAAAAGATATGGTGCCCGCGTAGTTTGATCATAGAAACCCACCTTTTCTACAGAATAGATTAGTTAACCAATTTTATTAATTAGTATACACATAACAGGGGGCGAGAGGGAAGTGCGAATGGCGTGTCATTGACTTTATGGGTATACCTTCTATAATTAGCCAATACGGAAATATTCTGAAATGAGGGCTAATGAACTATGAAAGATCTAAAAGTAATTATCACATTGGTACTCGTCATGTTCACATGGGGAATTAACGTTTCTGCCCTCAAATATCTCGTGACGTATTTCGATCCCATTACGATGACGTCGATGCGCATTATGTCCGCTGCTATTTTAGTGTTTGTAATCTTATTTTTTTTGAAGAAAATCCGTTTGCCTAGAAATAGGGAGTGGATATATATCGTCGGGGGCGCCGCGACCAATGTCGTGATGCATCATTATTTTCTGGCGGAAGGACTATCGAGAACGAGTGCTGCTAACGGAGGGCTCATTTTAGGACTTGGACCATTATTGACTGCCACGTTAGCTGTGTTCATTTTAAAAGAAAAAATCACAGGCGTACGTGCTTTGGGCTTTCTGTTCGGGGGGATAGGGGTCAGTATCGTCGTGCTTGGCGGCAGTGGAACATTAGGCAAAACTTCATTCGGAGATGTAGAAATCTTCTTGTCGATCTTGTCGCAAGCCATTAGTTTTATGCTGATCAAAAAAGCTTCTAAAACAATGGATGCGCGGTTACTGACAGGCTATATGATGTTGGTCGGTTCCGTCATTTTAGTCATCGTCGCACTGATAAAGGAACCAGGCGGCTTTGCGGAATTCAGTAAAGGGACATCTACTGTCTGGGGCGTATTTATATTTTCGGCCTTGATTGCGACTGCTGTGGGTCACATGGCCTATAACTCGGCTATTCAAACAATCGGTGCCGCACGCGCTTCGATCTTTTTGAACTTTAATACATTTTTTGCACTCATAGGCGCGAGTATATTTTTAGGGGAATCCATTTATCCTGCTCATTTTATCGGTTTGATATTTATTGTGGCCGGCGTCATCTTAGGTTCGGGGTCTTTGGAGATGTTGATCAGGAGTCGGAATAAACCAGTACCGCCTGTTGGGCAAGAATGAACATATATACTGTCTTTGGTCAGTAGACAATAAGCGGAATAACTAAAGAAGTTACAGCTCAAAATACGAGCCGTAACTTCTTTTTTTGTACGCTAATTTAAACAAATAAAAAATAAATTTTAAAAAATAGTATCCTTTTTGAATAATTCTTCTATATGACTAATGAAAGAACAAATCATCAACCAACTAAACAGGAGGCGCAAAATAATGAAACAAAATAACCAACAGATCAAAATCCCATTTTCACCACAGTTTGCTGCCATAGTAGGTACAAACGAAGCGCTGTTTCTACAGCAATTGCATTACCGATTGCAAATATCTAAAAACATCAAAGGAGGCCATCGATGGGTGTATAACACGTACGAAGAGTGGACGCGTGAATTCCCGTGTTGGAAGATGCATGGAGTGAAGAGGCTAGTGAAGAAACTGGAAACAGACCAACTGATCATTACGTCCGCATACAATAAAATGCCAATGGATCGCACGAAATGGTATCGGATTGATTATGAAAAGCTGTCACAGACGTGCGGCGAATTTGTACCTTTCGAGCAGACGGAAACGGTCGATACAGTCGAACAAAAACGTCTGTCTGAGGAGAACATAATGCTACCAGCAATAACCAAAGAACTTAAACAGACTACAAAGAAAAAAAGATATAGCGAGAAAGATCTCGCCATTATTTCTTCTGTCATTGAGTATTTAAACCAAAAAGCGTCCAAGCGATTCAAGCATAACGCGAACACGACGATGGACCTTCTCCATGAACGGATCGAAGAAGGGTACACATTGAACGATTTCAAACTAGTAATCGATACGAAAGCGGCACAATGGCTCCATCACCCACAATTTCGTCACTACTTACAACCATCGACATTGTTTAAAGCAGAGAAATTCGAAAACTATTTGAATGAAGCCCCAGCTGACATATCCCGATCCACGGTATTGAAAGCCTATGGATCACCCACATTAGATTTTGAAAAAGGAGAGAATGCATATGAGTTACGAACTTGCTGAACAAAGTTTACTAGGTGCGATGTTTGAAGAAAATTATTTGATTCTCGATAGCCACATGCAAGCACCATTTTTCCAAGGCCGTGTCCATCAAACGATTTACACGGTCATGCGGGAATTGGCGCAAGAAGGGAAGCCGGTAGACTATATTACCGTGCTGACGAGGAGAGAACCGAGTGAACTAGGCGGGGCCAATTACGTCTACGGGCTCAAACGATTTGCGAATGTCGTACGTTTTGATGAATACGAAGAGATGATCATCGATCGATGGAAAAAGCAAGAAACGGCACGGGTATTGCAGCAAGCAATCGAGCATGATTGGAGCACGGAAGACATCGTGCATGCCTTAGAAGAATTGGAGGATCTAAATAGCGGTAGAGAGGCGACTTTACTAAATGACTATCTACTCACGCAATATGAAAGACCGTTCAGGCCGGATCTAACAGAGCCTGGCATCTCGACAGGACTTAGCGATTTGGACAAACTTCTGAACGGTTTCCAAGACAGTGAGTACATCGTCGTCGCGGCTCGGCCATCCATGGGAAAGACGGACGTGCTCAATCACTTCGCACTGCAAGCTAGCAAGGATGGACATATACCGATCGTTTTCTCGCTTGAAATGAATCGTAAAACGATGATCGACCGGATGATCGCTTCGACAGGCGAATACAATCGCTTACGAATGCGCGATCCGTATGAGTATTTCACCGAACCACAAAAAGAACGGTGGACACCCACACTGAACTATTTGGACAACGGAGGCATTCACATTCACGACCATTGCAGTCTATCCGTCAGAGAAATTAAAGCAAAAGCTCGATATATTATCAAAACGAATCCGACAAAACGACCGATCCTATTCATCGACTATTTACAAATCATCCGTCCTGAAGGCAAAATCATCAATCAAACCGTAGCCATCGGACAAATCAGCAATGAATTAAAAGCGATGGCAAAAGAATTCGACTGCCCCATCGTCGTCTTATCGCAGCTATCCAGAGCGTCTGAAACACGGTACGACAAACATCCCGTCATGAGCGACTTGCGCGACTCAGGAAATATAGAACAAGACGCCGATGTCATCGCGCTTCTCCATCGTGAAGATTATTACGACAGAGAGAATGAACCGACGAATATAATGGAAATCGAAATTGCCAAACACCGCAATGGACCGACCGGCACGGTCACGACCATCTACAGCAAAGAAACCGGTAAGATCTATGATTTCGATAAAGACTTCTACAAAAGGGGAGAAAACACATGATCACTGTTCAAGACATGTTCGACTACGCGTTAGAAATGGACTTATCACACTTGGCCCACAGCATTCATTGGGCCTTACTGAAAGACCACGTTACATTCGATGACGACAGTAAAAAACTACAAACCATCGAATTCGATGAAGCGGAAGTTAAGCGAATGATGGAGAATAACGACTTGAATATCGGCAAAGTAAAATTATTTGTTATGGACGAGCCCGATCATTGGTACGCCTTTTATCTGGCAGAGCATTCACTCGATGCCTATCGACTACATGAAAAATTATTCCGAGGACCTCAACGCAACATCACACGAGCCGATCGACTGATGATCCACTACATGACGTTTGCGGAAACCGGTGCTGAAGAATGCCTGTATGAGCATAAGAAAGAGATCATTGCCTACCCAGCGTATGTGGGCCACGCAAAAGCAGGTGAGCGTGTGTTGTATCGGGCGGAGGTGGGGGCATGACAGAGGAACAACGCGGCGTGCTGATCTTGGTCATTTGCTTGCGCTCGAATTATTCGATGCATTATGTAGAGAAAATGGGGGACGACGAGTTGGAAGCAACGTACGAAAGATGTATAGGTGTATGGTGAATGAAATCCACTACACTTTGGGAACGATTAAATTCCTACTAACTCCTCTACTAAAATACTATATAAATATAATTGAATAAAATTACCTATATATTTAGAAAATTCAGCATGATACCTTATACATAAGGGTATTCCATAACCCTCCTAGGCCATTGCCACCAAAGGAGAATGAAAGATGAAAATAGAAGAACTAAAACACACCGATTGGATGAACAAAAACAAAATTATGGCGCTCAGTTTTGGGCTGGTTGCGGGACTTGGGCTCCTGGCTCAAATCATTCTTCAGTCATCCGCCGTTATTATTACTTCCGTCGCTATTCCGTTCGTCGCGGCCATCTTAGTTTACTTATTTATGAATGCGTCTACTTTCATCGCGAAACAACTTCCGTACATTTTAGTCTTTTTAACGTTCAGCATTTCGATGAGTCTAATTCTGTTCTCGAGTGCTAACTTAGGGACGATTGGCGTGATCTATCTGGTCTTAGTGTTAGGTGCGGTTCATGGGAAAATGCGTATCATTGGATTTGCTTACGCACTGAGTTTATTTGCACTGCTTGTGAACAATACATATTTCGTATCGCCGGAGGTCGTAAGTGGAAGCGGTTCCAATTTACTGCTTCTTCACTTTCTTACAGCCCTATGTTTGTTTTTATTGGTCAGACAGAATGATCGGGTCTTTCAACATGTAGAAGAGCTTCTGGCCCTGACGTCGCAAAAAGCCGAAGAAGAGCAAGTGCTGTTTGAGGAGTTGGATGTGGCCGTGACGAAAATCACGTCTAACCTAGCGTTTATTCAGACAAATGCAGCTAGGTCTACTACTTCTCAGCGTGAAATGCTAGAGGCGGTCAATGAAGTGAGTTCAGGCAGCCAACACCAGGCCGATCATATTGCGGAGATTGCAGAAAATGCAGAACAGACACATGAAGCAATTCAAGAGATTGCGGCAGGGCTTGGTGAATTAGGGGACAGAACAAACGATGCGGGGAGTAAGGCGGAGACAGGCACTGCACAAATGACTCGATTGAAGGAGAGTCTCGATACATTCGCCGAATTCTTTACCGATTTGAATGATACATTCGGTGTTCTGTCTAGTAAAATTAACGAGACGAATGCATTTGCTAGTTCGATTAAACAAATTACGGAGCAAACGAATTTATTGGCGTTAAATGCGTCGATTGAAGCCGCGCGTGCAGGCGAACACGGTAAAGGCTTTGCGGTCGTGGCGGATGAAATTCGTAAACTGGCTAGATTGACGGATGAGACACTTCAGAAAATCGACACGAATTTAGTGGAGTTAAATAGTACGAATACGGTTGCGGTTGGAAAATTAGAAGAAGGCTTGAAGCAGTTGACGATGCAAAATCATGTGGCGGATGAATCCAGCGCATCCTTTGGCATGTTGCATGAAGTCATGTCTGCATTGCAACATGAGTTAGCTACATTTATCCGTGAATTTGAGATCATGACAGGACGCACACTGACAATTCGCGAACGCACAGTAGAATTTGCCGCCGTAGTGCAGCAGAGTACAGCGGCAGTAGAAGAATTAAATGCCACGCTGACGGAATTGGCAGGGGAGCAAGAAGGAATGGCGAAATATATTAGTGAAACACATGATGAAGCCATTGCTATTCGTAGAACGTAATATATTTGGTAGTCTGCCAGTTGCACATCAACCCAAAACGCAAAAGAAGTTACCCCGACAAAACGGTAACTTCTTTTGCGTTTTGTATAGGTAGTACAAGTAATATCTCATATATAGAGACAATCTACACAATTACGATTAGTATGGAATCTATAGGGGGCTTTGCAGTGCAGCAAAGCCACGTACTGAAAATGATTGAATGGGTAGAGGTGTATAAATGGGATTATTTTTCACGGTTATTTTACCGATTATTTCCGTATTCATAGTAGGATTCATATTACAACGAGCCAAAGGTCTACACATAAAATCCATTTCGTCGCTATCAATTTACATACTCACGCCGGCTCTTGTCTTTACGTCTTTATATACAGCAGACTTTGATGCCAGCTATATGACTATCCTGATTTATATGTTCGCTCTTTTTTACGCCATGGTGTTACTGAACAAAGTGATCGCGAAAATCTTTAAATGGGATAAAAAAATAGAAAGTGCCTCCATACTAGCCACAGGTTTCATGAACTCGGGAAACTACGGTTTGCCGGTCGTGTTATTTAGTTTAGGAGAAAAAGCGCTACCTTATGCCATCTTCATCATGGTCATACAATCTCTGCAAAACAACTTCTTCGGTGTCTACTATGCGTCACGCAGTACGAGTGGCATCGGTCGATCCATAAAAATGGTCTTTAAAATGCCGACGACCTACGCGGCAATTTTCGCGTTCGCTTTCCAGTATTTTCACATCACAGTACCGGAATCGATCATGTCGACGACGTCCATGGTTGGGGATGCCGCGATCCCTGTCATGATGATCATGCTAGGGATGCAACTAGGATCCGTCATTCGGAAGAAACCCAATTGGCAAGTAGTCATCTCAGGCGTAGTGCTGAAAATGGTCATAGCCCCTATATTGGCGTTTGTTTTCGTGCTATTCGTAGGAATGGATCCTCTAGTAGGGACTGTCCTCATCATCATTTCAGCAATGCCTACAGCGGCCACGACGACTATGTATGCGATTGAATTTGATACCGAGCCAGAGCTCGTGTCGATGATTACGTTGATTTCTACGCTACTAAGTGTGATTTCGTTAAGTGTTTTATTGAATGTCCTTATTTGAATGAATTAGCTGTAGACAGATTCAGAAAATCACAAAATAAAAAGAAGTTGGAGCCCAAAATGGCTTCAGCTTCTTTTTCGTTGCGATCCTCGTTAGGATTTTGGCAAACTAACTGTAAAGGTCGTCCCTTTACCAATCTCAGTGTGTAATCCGAAGTTTCCATTATGATCTCGAATGATTTTTTCACAGATCAATAGCCCTAACCCTGTTCCATCTACTTTTGATGAAATGAAGGGATCGCCTATTTGACGTAAAATTTCATCAGGGATCCCTGGACCCGTATCGGACACATCAATAGTAATGTGATCATAATCGTCTTTCACATGAAGCGTGATGGTACCGGTTTCCATCGCTTCGATTGCATTTTTGATTAAATTATTGAATACATGCCTGATTTTCAGTTCATCACCGAACATCGTCATCTCGTGGTTATCGGAGTGAACATGGATCTCAATGGCATTCGTGTCCATACCGGCTTCCATCTGAACCTTAACCATTTCGATTAACTCCGAAATATGGATCACCTTTTGATTGACTACATGTGTTTCGGCTAAGGATAAAAACTTAGATGCCGTTTGTTCTATTTCATTTAATCCGGATTGAATCCCGTCAAGTTGTGTTTGACTTGTTTCACTACGATTGCAATTCGTTAAATCCAATAATTGTAATCGACCTTGTACAACAGTAAGAGAGTTACGAAGTTCGTGCGCAATGATAGTCGCCAATTTTCCCGTGATGTCTAATTTATCTCTACGTGAATCATGGTTTCGTAGTTCACTTTCAAACTGCAGTTGTTTGGATATCCCTGTAAAATGAATGGGTTCTTTTTTATATAAATGTGAAGGCGAGAAATCCGTATCCGTCATATGGTATTCATGGGTTTGTAGAAGTTCGATTAAAAGCGAACCGGATAAAGATACACTATCATAAGCGCATACGTTGATATAATTACTCGTGATACTCGCGACTTTAGAGAAAAAGTCGTCAAAATTTTGTTCATGTATGGCTATAGAAGGAATGATTGTTTTTTTACTTTGAGGCCTCCACGTCACCAACCCCCATCCACGAATCATATTACCTTCTTTCACATGAGGAGCAAAGAAGTCATTTGCATCCTGTAAAATAGCTGCGGGATCAAAACTTTCGTGCGTTCTATATGCTATGTCGGTATCAACGAAGTAAATATTATCCAATTGCTCTTCCGTATAACCCGCATTTTTAAGGTTTTCTTTAACGGAGACAAAATTCTGCGGCTGATCTACATATAAAATAGTGTGACTTTTATCCAGCCCTCCCGCTACATAGGAGGTAGCATGTTCTATATACTGGTTACTATCTGTGTAAGTATATAGAACATGGCCGACGAGTAATGATTCTAAGCCCTTAGTAAGTCCCATTTTCAACGCCCCCCCTCTGAATAAAAAGAATAGTAATTTATATCATATCATTTTATTTGTTATAAGGAAGCCTGAATGTTGTGACTTTTGATGCATTTATTGTGTCTTTTTAGACCGCTTGTAAATGGAATATTCTAATGATGCGAAAAATCATCAGAAACAACGAATTGCGATCACACGTATCCAAGAAATGATTGCCAATAAGAGGAAAGATTACTTACACAAACTATCAAACAGAGTCATCGGGATGGAGAACTTGCACGGAATCAACCTGTTGAAAGACCACAAATTGGCTAAGGTTGTCAGCGATATGAGCTGGTCACCATTTCGTATAATTCCTACAAGTAGTGAAAGCGGAAGTAGTTCAACGTTACGAACAAATGCAGTTATAGTTTTGGCAAACTTACTGTAAAGGTCGTCCCTTTACCAATCAACGTATGGAGTAATAAGCTTCCGTTATGCTCTTTAACGATTTTTTCACTGATTAACAATCCTAACCCAGTACCATCTTCTTTTGAAGACATAAAAGGATCGCCTATTTGACGTAAGATGTTATCAGGTATGCCCGGACCGTTGTCGGAAACTTCAATGATCACGTGATCCTGTTCGTCTTTCACTACAAGTGTGATCGTTCCGGTTTCCATAGCTTCAATAGCATTCTTGACTATGTTAATAAATACTTGCTTTATTTTCAGTTCATCGCCGAAAATCATCATCTCGTGGTGATCCGAATGTACATGTATATCAATACCTGCCATGTCTATAGTTGCTTTCATCTGCATGGTAACCTGTTCAACTAACTCTGAGATATTGAGTGCTTTTTGATTTTCTACATGTGATTCCGCTAGAGACAAAAACTGAGAGGCGGTTTGTTCTATTTCTTGTAATCCTTTTTGGAGGCCGTCGAGATGTGCTTGACTTGCCTCGCTATAGCCACCACTAGTGAGATCAAACAATTGTAAACGGCCTTGCACGACAGTAAGAGAGCTACGAAGTTCGTGCGCAATAATCGATGCCAATTTGCCGGTCATATCTAGCTTGTCTCTACGCGTATCATGGCTGCGTAATTCTTTTTCAAACTGTAGCTGTTCAGATAATCCTGTAAAACGCACGGGCTCTTTTTTATATACATGTGAAGGCGAGAAATTCGTATCTGTCATATGGTATTCATGGGTTCGCAGGAGTTCAATTAGAAGTGAACCCGTCAAAGATACACTATCATAAGCGCATACTTGAATGTAATTCGCTGTGATATTCGCTATTTTAGAGAAAAGGTCATCAAAATTTTTTTCATGTATAACGATAGAAGGAGTTAACGTTTTAATATTTTGAGGTCGCCAGGTCATCAAGCCCCATCCGCGGATTGTACTCCCTTCCTTGGCATGGAAATTAATTGTTTCACTTGCAACCTTTACAATAGTCTCGGCATTGAAATCTTCATGTGTGTTATAGGCTACGTTGGTATCGATAAAATGAATACGATCTATTTGATTTTTCGAAAAGCCCATATTTCTAAGATTTTCTTTAATGATAGTAAAATTTTCTAGTCGATCCACATACAGCACGACATGATTTTCATCCAGTCCTTCAGCTACATAGGAAGTGGCGTGTTCTATATATTTGTCGATGTCGGTGTATGTATACACCACATGGCCGACGGGTGAAGATTCAATACCCTTCGTAAGCCTCATTTTCAAAACTCCTCCGAATTGTAAGAATAATAAATTATATCATAGCATTTTATATGCTGTAAAGGAGACAGAACGTTACCACCTTTAGTACATTTACTGCATTTCACAAAAACACCTATAGCAGACACAGTTCGTGGAATAGGTTGATTTGTCTTCCAGCCGAAAGCGTTCTGTGTGAAGCACCCCAAACTGAAAAGATCCACTCTGCATGCCAGTTGTCCATTGCATACCATGCAGTAAAAAAATATGCATACTTTTTTAAAAAAATGTTTTAAATGCTTTACTAAAGGGTAGAGTTAGCAAATAACCATACAAATACAATCCAACTAGAAGAAAGCGGGTGCTCTATGAGAAACTTAACCAACACAGCATTGCTCGAAGTGTATGAACGCACAGAAGAAATAGAATTAGATCAAGCATTTATTGAACTACTTGAAGAAGAAATTAGGCGCCGTGGCATTTTATAGATGCTAGGGCGTTTTTTGTTCTCTATTATATACAGCTTACTGAACGGGGAATTCTATAGATAAAAAAGGGGAAGTGCATTCTTGCTAGAACATGCCCCTCGTTACTTTGATTACATAATGAAAAGAGCTACGACATCCGTTCTCAAATGTTTAATTTGTTTCTCGATAAGGAAAGTTAGAGAGAAAAGGGGGGAGTCTGATGATGGATCCCGTAGTTGCGTATGAGAATTGGTCATGGGTCCGTATCGACGCAACCACTCAACAGAAAATGAACGTGTTCCCGGATATTCCATTAGCCGGCAAACGCTGGGCCATGTCGTTAGCTGAACATAAAAGCAGTAATCTGGAAATGGATGCGAGTGAAGAAGGGAAAGAATCGATGTGGGGCAGCGTTGTCTACTCCCAAAATGTCGAAGTGCGCAGTGAAAAGACCATTCTTCATTATTTCCTTACAAAAGATCTTCTTCTGACATCCGGCATGGATACATCATTTTTTACAGGAACTTCCGAACAGCAAGTGCTGAAATACATGGACCAAGCAGAAAATGCCATCGAAGGATTCATGGCGCTGATCGGAGAAATCACGAGCGTATTCCTACGAAAAATTGAAGGCTTCGAGGACCGGATGCATGACTTACTGTGGAGCGTCAAAGCAGAGAATGATGAACCAGTCTTTGAACAAATCATGGATAATCGGTATGAAGTGCTAGTGTGGAAAAACCTCATCATACCGTTCGTGGAAATCCAGGAAGCGATAGTGGAAGCATTCGGGGACGACGTATTGGAAGGGTATTTCTACAAGCGGACCTGTCGGCGTATCCGACGATGCCACCAGACGATCCGCGAATACAACGAAGAAATAGGACAGCTAATCGATCTCGAATCCATCATCTCCTCCCATCGAGGCAACGAAATCGTCAAAACGCTGACTGTCATCACCATGCTCTTCACGCCAGTAGCCGCTTGGGGTGCCTTATGGGGAATGAACTTCAAATTCATGCCCGAACTCGATTGGAAATACGGCTATTTGGGAGCCATCCTCGTCATCGCTCTTTCTACGTGGAGTTTATATTACTACTTAAAAAAGAAAAACTGGATCGGTAGCGTATTGAAAAGCTCGAAAGATAAGAATTTCTAGTGTGGCGGATCGCCGGGTACCTCTTCCAAGTAACCAAGTGGAAGTCAGCCAATCCCAAAA